>NZ_JBEXIM010000059.1:0-27682 GCF_040608575.1 Micromonospora sp. NPDC005171
ATCACCACCTGGGGTGTGCGGGACTGCGACTCGTGGCGGGGCTCCGACAACGCCCTGCTGTTCGATTGCAACGGCAACAAGAAGGCCGCGTACACCGCAGTGCTGGACGCCCTCAACGGCGGCTCGACCCCGCCCACCACGCCCCCACCCGGCTCCGGAGTGGACACCAGCGCCTGGTACGTGTTGCTGAACCGGAACAGCGGCAAGGTGCTCGACGTGTACGCCTCGGCCACCAACGACGGGGCGCGAATCAGCCAGTGGACGCGTAACAACGGCGTCAACCAGCAGTGGCAGTTCGTCGACTCCGGGGGTGGCTACTACCGGGTGAAGTCCCGCAACTCCAGCAAGGTGCTCGACGTCAGCAACTTCTCCACCGCCGACGGCGGCGCGATCGTGCAGTGGTCGGATCTCAACGGGACGAACCAGCAGTTCCGGTTGGCCACCTCGGACGGTGGCTACGTACGGCTGATCAACCGCAACAGCAACAAGGCCGTCGAGGTGCAGGGCGCCTCCACCGCCGACGGCGGAAACATTGTGCAGTACGCCGACTGGGGTGGCACCAACCAACAGTGGCAACTGGTCCGGATCGGCTAGCGACCGCCACGCTCGACCCGGGGAGAGGGGCCGCCGGCCGATCGGGATCCGGCCGGCACCTCCCGGGCGAGGTGTGACGAGTGGTGGCCCGCCCCAACCGGGGCGGGCCGCCGTGACCGTCAGGTTGCCGCTTCGAGGGAACGCTCGGATCGATGCCAATCGTTTGACGTATGACGTCTAAACCGCTAATTTTCACCCGCGGGCCACCCGGCTGCCGGTAGCCAGGACGTCGCACCGCGCGGCTCTGCGCGGGCCTTGCTTCGAAGCCCGGATCGTGGCATCGCCATCGACCGCACCGCTGGCCGCGGAATGCCCGCACACAACACCCCAGACGTGCTGACGCCACCACCACGACGCCGGCACGCACGCCAGGGCACGCGCGGGCGTTCGCTCGTGGGTGGCCCCGACCAAAGGAGTGGACCATGAAAGCCCTCGGTGAGGCTCGTCCCGCCTCGCGACAGAGACGTCGCTGGCGGTCAGGGTTGGCCGCGGCGGCGGCCACGGTCATGGCAGCCAGCACACTCGTCGCGGTCAACGCGGCGCCCGCGGCGGCAGCGACAGTGGACACCAACGCCTGGTACGCCCTGGTGAACCGGAACAGCGGCAAGGCGTTGGACCTGTACGCCTCGGCCACCAACGACGGCGCCCGGATCAGCCAGTGGACGCGCAACAACGGTGCTAACCAGCAGTGGCAGTTCGTGGATTCCGGGGGTGGCTACTACCGGATCAAGTCGCGGCACTCGGGCAAGGTGCTCGACGTCAGCAACTTCTCCACCGCCGACGGCGGCGCGATCGTGCAGTGGTCGGATCTCAACGGGACGAACCAGCAGTTCCGGCTGGCCGACTCGGACGGTGGCTACGTTCGGCTGATCAACCGCAACAGCAACAAGGCCGTCGAGGTGCAGGGCGCCTCCACCGCCGACGGCGGAAACGTCGTGCAGTACGCCGACTGGGGTGGCACCAACCAGCAGTGGCAACTCGTCCCCGTCGACGGAGGCAGCAACCCGCCGCCGTCGGGTGGTAGCGGATGCGGCAAGGCGCCGACGTTGGCCAGCGGCACGCACACGATCCAGAGCAACGGCAAGAGCCGAACCTTCATCCTGCGGGTGCCCGCCAACTACAACAACAGCAATCCCTACCGGCTGATCTTCGCCTTCCACTGGCGAGGCGGCACCATGCAGGAGATCTCCTCCGGCGGCACCAGTGGGACCGCGTGGTCCTACTACGGGCAGCAGGAGCAGTCGAACAACAGCGCGATCCTGGTCGCGCCCCAGGGATTCGGCAACGGCTGGGGCAACTCCGGCGGTGAGGACATCACCTTCGTCGACGACATGATCAGCCGGATCGAGAGCAGCCTCTGTGTCAACCCGAGGCAGCGGTTCGCGCTCGGCTTCAGCTGGGGTGGTGGCATGAGCTACGCCGTCGCCTGCGCGCGGGCCACCGTCTTCCGGGCCGTCGCGGTCATCTCCGGCGCGCAGATCAGCGGGTGCAGCGGCGGTACGCAGCCGATCGCGTACTTCGGGCTGCACGGCATCTCGGACAACGTCCTGAACATCTCCCAGGGCAGGGCGCTGCGCGACACCTTCGTCCGCAACAACGGTTGCACCGCCCAGAACCCGCCCGAACCGGCCGGCGGCAGTCGTGCGCACATCACGACCGCCTACTCGGGTTGCCGGTCCGGCTACCCCGTGCAGTGGGCCGCGTACGACAACGGACACATGCCCGGCCCGGTGGACGGCACCTACGCCGAGAGCGGCATCACGACCTGGACCAAGGGTGAGATCTGGAGGTTCTTCGCCCAGTTCTCGTGACACCTGTCGGCCTCAACCGGCGGCGCCCGCTCCCGTACCTCGGGGGTGGGCGCTGTTGGTTGCCGTGCCGGTCAGCGTTCGAGGCGGACCGGGCTCCCCGAGCCACTGCGACGGACCAGCCAGGCCTCGGTGATGTGGGTGAACATCGCCTCGGCGGCGCCGTTGGGGTCGTGGGCGGCGATGCGTTCGTAGATGCGGCGGTGACCCTGGTTGGACGCCACGCACAACGCCCGTTCGGTCCGGCCCATGTAGCGGGCGGTGTTGATGACCTGGCTCTCCAGCGCGCGTACGACACCACGAGCGATGCGGTTCCCGGATGCCTGCATGATCGTGTCATGGAAGGCTCGGTCGTGGTCGTGGTAGGTGACGTGGTCGTCGACGAGTTCGTCCATCCGGTCCACCATGGCGCGCAGTCGATTGACGGTCTCGGTGTCGGCGAGGCGGGCGGCGACGTTCGCCATGTCGGACTCCAGCACCCGTCGGGTGACGACCAGGTCGTCGAGGATGGCGAGGCTGTCGTCCACCGCGATGGTCGCCGCGAGGACCAGCTCGTCGAGCATGTCCCAGTGTGACGGTGGGGTGACCATGGTGCCGGCGCCCTGGCGGACCTGCACCAGCCCCTTCTCCTGAAGGATCTTCACTGCTTCCCGGACGACGGTACGGCTCACGCCGAAGGTCTCGCAGAGGATCGGCTCGGGGGGCAGGGACGTCCCGGACGGGTGTACGCCGCGGACGATGCGCTCCACCAGTTCGGCGGTGACCGCCCTGGCGAGGTTGGTCGGCCGACGCACCCACGCCGGGGTCGCCGGGCTGTTCAGGGCTGTCTCCTGCGGTGGCGTCATGTCCCCCTCCGAATGGCTCGCCGTGGCACGACGTCTGGGTCAGTGTACGGCCGACTGTTGACGTCACACGTCATACGAGTTACCTTCCGGTCAACATTTGGCTCGCGGGACACCCGCCGGCCACCCCCCATATAGAGGTGACAATCGATGAGACAGCGCGCAATATGGTCGGCCGTCCTCGTTGTGGGCCTGGCCCTGGCCGGTTGTGGAAGTGCTAGCGATTCGGGCAAGTCAACCAGCTCGGACGGCAAGTTGGTGGTCTGGGACTGGAAGTCCGGCGAGCCGTTCGCCAAATCCTATCTGGACAAGGCCAAGGCCGACTTCAAGAAGAAGCACCCCGACGTCGAGGTCGAGTTCGTCGCACAGCCCTTCGACCAGTACTACACCCTGCTCGGTGCGGCGATCCAGTCCGGCAAGGGCCCGGACGTCATGCTGTTCAACGGCGGCGGCCAGATCCGCGACCGGGTCGACGCGCTGGTGCCCCTCGACGACTACGTGGCCGAAGACAAGCAGCGGCTGGCCGGCTGGGAGGCGTTCAGCAAGGACGGCAAGATCTACGCCGCCCCGGTGACGCTGCAGGGTTACCCGATCTACTACAACAAGGGGATCTACCAGAAGGCAGGCCTCGACCCGGCCAGCCCGGCCACCACCTGGGACAAGTTCGTCGCCGACTGCGCGGCCATCGCCAAGGCCGGCTCCAAGTGCTTCGCCCTCGGCAACAAGGAAGGCGTCGGCATCCAGTTCTGGATGTCGAGCATGGGCTCGACCACCCTCACCGCCGCCGAATACGACGCCTGGATCGCCGGCAAGCGCGACTGGAACTCGGCCAACGTCAAGCGGCTCTTCCAGCTCTGGAAGGAGACCGGCGACAAGAAGATGAACAGCGACGGGGCCAACTCGACCGCCATGTTCAACGACTCCTTCGCGTACTTCCAGTCCGGTAAGGCCGCCCACGTCATGGGGCTGATGTCGGACGTCGGGCACTGGCAGGACTTCAACGAGTTCCTCACCCCGGAGAAGCTCGGCGTCATGAAGCCCCCGGTCGTCACCGCCGGCACCACCCCGAGCCTCCCGTACGACGGAGGCATCGGCTACGCGGTCGCCAAGTGGACGAAGGACCCGAAGGTGGCCGCCGACCTGGCGCGTTCCCTGAGCTCGGCGGACGCGTTGAAGGCCTTCTACGCCGACGCCGGCGCGATCGCCGCCGACACCACGATCGACGTGTCGCAGGCCGGCCCGGCCGCCACGACGATCGTCAGCGAGCTGAAGAGCGGCAAGCCCGCTCTGCACGTGGCGCTCTCCTCGAAGACGATCGACCTGATGGGGCGCCTCTCCCAGCAGCTGCTCAGCGGTTCGATCACCGTCGACGAGGTGGTGAAGCAGTTGGCCGCTTCCGACCAGGCGGGCTGACCTCGTGCCGATCGGAAACACGCAACCGTCGGTCCGTCCGGCTTCGGCCGGACGGGCCGGCGGGGCGGCGGTCGCCCCCGCCGCGCATCGGAATAGCACACGACCCCGTCGCACCCGTGGCGGCCTGGGGGCCGAGCGCTACGCCCCCTACATCCTGGTCGCCCCGGCCGTCCTGGTCATCGTGCTGCTGCGGCTCTACCCACTGCTGCTGGGCGTCAACTTCTCGTTCACCGGTGACGGCGCGCAGAACGGGACCGCCGTCGGATTCGGCAACTACCGCGAGCTGTTCGGAGATCCGCTGTTCCGGACCGCGCTGAGCAACGTCGGGCTGCTGGTGCTGCTGCTGCCGGTGGCGGTGGCGATCCCCGGTCTGCTCGCGACGTTCATCTACCTCCGGGTGCCCGGCCACCGCTTCTACCGCAGCGTCTACTTCTTTCCCGCTGTGCTCTCACCGGTCATCGTCGGTGCGATCTTCAACCTGTTGCTCGCCTTCGACGGCCCGCTCAACGCCGTGCTCGGGTCGTTCGGTGTCGGTCCGGTGGACTGGCTCGGGGACCCGGACATCGCGATGTTCATGGTCGTGGGCGTGCACATCTGGGCCACCTTCGGGATGGCCCTGGTGGTGTTCCTCGCCGGCTTCGCCACGCTGGACGCCGCGCTCCTGGACGCCGCCCGGGTGGACGGGGCGTCGCTGCGCCAGGTCGTCTGGCACGTGATCATTCCGAGCCTGGCCCGGACCATCCAGTTCGTCTTCGTGACCACGATGATCGGGATGCTGACCTCGATGTTCGGGTTGCTCTTCGTGATGACCAGCGGCGGCCCGGAGGGTTCGACATACCTGCCGGAGTACTACATCTGGATCCAGCAGGGCCAGATGAACCGTCCGGCTCTCGCGTCGGCCGCGTCGACGATCCTCTTCGTGATCATGCTTGTGGTGGGGCTTATGCAGATCAAGCTGCTGGAACGAGCGGGGAAGGAGGACTGATGTCTCGCATTCGACTGGGACGGTGGTTCATCGCCGTCCCGATGGCACTGCTCGCGTTGGCGACGATCTACCCCCTGCTGTTCACCGCCAACGTCGCGATGAAGACACGGCGCGACTACATCCTCGACCGGTTCTCGCTCACCGACGCGGTGCGCTGGGAGAACATCAGCACGGCGTGGACCAGCGTCGGCATGGGCCGCTACTTCGTCAACTCGCTGTTCGTGGTGACGGTGTCGGTGCTCCTGCTGCTGCTGTTCGGGTCGATGGCCGGCTTCGCCCTGAGCCAGCTGCGGTTCCGCGGCTCGTCGGCGTTGTTCCTGGGTTGCCTCGCCGGGCTCTTCATCCCGTTCCAGGTGATCATGGTGCCGCTCGCTCGGATCATGGCCGACACCGCGCTCATCGACACGTACCCCGGCCTGATCCTGGTCTACGTGGCCCAGTTCCTGCCCTTCACGGTCTTTCTCATGACGAGTTACTACAAGGGCATCCCGCCGGAGATCGTCGATGCCGCGCGGATCGACGGCAGCACCGTGTACGGCGTGTACCGCCGGATCATGCTGCCCCTGGGCACCCCGGCGCTGCTGTCGGTCGGCATCCTCAACGCCCTGTTCTGCTGGAACGACGTCCTCATGGCGTTGGTGATGATGCCCTCGGCCGATCACCGGACGCTCATGATCGGGGTGACCTCGTTGCGCGGGCAGTACTCCGACAACATCCCCACCTTCGCCTCCGGGGTGCTGATCGCCGCGATACCCGTCCTGTTGGTCTACCTGTTCCTCCAGCGCCAAATTGCCGACGGCGTAGCCGCCGGTTCCACGAAGGGTTGACATGCGGATCACGGGATATCGGACGCTCTCCACGGTCCAGGAATGGGGCCGACCCGTCGGCGACGCCAACGGTGTGTTCTCCGACGGGGTGGTCCCGGTCTCGATCGTCATCGTCGACACCGACGAGGGCATCTCGGGAGTCGGCCTCGGGCCGCACGTCGAAATCGATCGGATCTTCCCAGCCATCGAGGGTGAAGACCCCCGCGCCGTGACGTCCCTGTACGACCGCATGTTGCGGCACACCTTCAAGGCCGGCCACGCCGGGCCGGTGTTCGGCACCATCGGCGCTCTGGACACCGCACTCTGGGACATCAAGGCGCAGGCCGCCGGCGAACCGCTGTGGCGGCTGCTGGGCGGACGGGACCGGCGGGTCACCGCCTACGCGTCCGGGCTGGACATCGGGCTCACCGACGACGAACTCGTCGCGGAGTACGAGGTCTACGCGAGTCACGGCCTACGGGCGGCCAAGCTCAAGGGTGGCCTCGACATCGAGCGCGATCGGCACCGCCTGAGCCTGGTCAAGGACGTCCTGACCGAGGCCGGGCACGGCCGGCGGCCGGGCCTGATGCTCGACGTCAACGAGGCGTGGACCCGCAAGCAGGCCGTCCGGCACGTCTGCGAGCTGGAACGCACCCTGGACCTCATCTGGATTGAGGAGCCGGTCCGGCGCTGGGACGCCGAGGGTCTCGCCGCGGTCAGTCGAGGCGTGTCGGCGTCGGTCGCCACCGGTGAGAACCTGACCGGGCTCGAACAGTACCGTCCGCTGATCGCCGCGGGCGCGGTCGACATCGTCCAGATGGCGGCCGTCTGGGGGGTCACCCACTTCCTGCGGGCGTCCGCCCTGGCCCACGCCCACGACCTGCCGGTCAGCCCGATCGGCAACAGCCCGGTCGGGCTGCTGCACGCCGCGACCTCGGTGCCGAATCACCTGACAAGCGAGTTGCAGGACCTGCGCCCCCCGGTCGGTGTCTCCCTCGACCTGCACGTCGAGGACGGCGCGTTCATCCTCGGCGACGCACCCGGGCTGGGGGTCCGGGTGGACGAGGAGCGGATCCGGGCGGCCAACCGTCGCCCGCAGGCACAGACGGCCGACAGCCCCAACGTCCGGCCGGAGCGGGCCGGACGGCGCCTGCTGGCCGGGGTCGACGGGGTGATTCCCACCCGCCAGGTGCCGGTCGTGCCGCTGAACTCCCACAACGAGGTGTCGCCGACCGCACGGCACTGAGCTGACCATCAGAACAGGGAAGGCGTGGGTGCATCGCGATGGCGATGCACCCACGACCATGCCCGGTCGGCACGACCGACGTACCGACCGTCGAGACGGAGGAACGATGAAGGCAGTCGTCTACCGGGGCGCGCGAGACCTCGGAATCGAGAACCGCGATCCGGAGCCACCAGGCCCCGGGCAGGTACGGATCGAGGTGGCGTACACCGGGATCTGCGGTACGGATCTGCACATCTACCACGGGGACATGGACGCCCGGGTCGGTGACTCCGCGATCATCGGGCATGAGATGTCCGGGCGGATCGCGGCCGTCGGCGAGGGCGTGACCGGCTGGGACGTCGGTCAGCCCGTCACCGTGATGCCGACCCGACCCTGCGGACGGTGCGCGGCCTGCCAGCGGGGCAACTCCAACGTCTGCCACGCGATGAACTTCCTCGGCATCGACTCACCGGGTGCCATGCAGTCATCCTGGAACGTGCCGGTGGAGCTGGTCCTGCCGCTCCCGGAGGAGTTGCCCCTCGACCACGCGGCGCTCGTCGAGCCGGTGGCGGTCGCCGTGCACGACGTACGCCGGGGGAACGTGACCGCCGACGACCAGGTGGTGGTGGTCGGTGGTGGGCCGGTCGGCGTCCTCATCGCCACCGTCGCGCGCGGCCGTGGCGCGCGGGTGCTCCTCGTCGAGCCGGACCCGTTCCGACGCGAGGTGGCGGAGGGGATCGGGATCGAGGCCGTCGACCCGCGAGCGACCGATGTCGTGGCGTTCGTCAACGACCGTACCGATGGCGCGGGCGCCGACATCGCCTTCGAGGTGTCCGGCTCCCCGGCCGGCGTGACCACGGCGGTCGACGTCCTCACCACTCGCGGGCGGCTGGTCATGGTGGCGATCCACCCCCAGCCCCGGGAGGTCAACCTGCACCGGTTCTTCTGGCGTGAGCTGGAACTTCTCGGCGCTCGGCTGTATCAGCGCGACGACATGGTGGAGGCGATCCGGTTGGTCGCCTCGGGCGCGATCCCGGCACAGCAGCTGATCTCCCGGATCGAGCCGGTCGAGGCTGCCGGCGCGGCCTTCGCGGCGCTGGAGGGTGGCGGCGTGATGAAGGTGCTGCTCGATGTGCGGGAGGGTACCCAGTGACTGCCTTGTTCGATCTGTCCGGACGGACCGCCGTCGTGACCGGGGCGCGGCGCGGTATCGGCCTCGCCATGGCCGAGGCCCTGGCCCTGGCCGGTGCCGACATCGTGGGTGTCTCCGCCCAGCTCGAAGCCGACGGCAGTGAGGTCGAACGTCGGGTGCGGGCCGCCGGCCGCCGGTTCACCGCGCTGCGGGCGGACCTCGGCGACCGGGCGGCAGTGCACCGGTTGGCAGGCGACATCATCGCTCTCGGGCCGGTCGACATCCTGGTGAACAACGGCGGCACGATCGCCCGGACCCCGGCTGCGGAGCACCCGGACGAGATGTGGGACCACGTGATCGAGGTGAACCTCAGCAGCCAGTTCATCCTGAGCCGGGAGATCGGCCGGACGATGGTCGAGCGTGGCCGAGGGAAGATCATTTTCACCGCGTCGCTGCTGAGTTTCCAGGGCGGCATCACCGTCCCCGGATACGCCGCGTCGAAGTCCGGGGTGGCCGGCCTGACCAAGGCGCTGGCGAACGAGTGGGCGGCCCACGGGGTGAACGTGAACGCCATCGCGCCCGGCTACATCGCCACCGACAACACTCAGGCGCTGCGCGACGACCCCGACCGCAACCAGGCGATCCTCGGCCGGATCCCGGCCGGCCGGTGGGGCCGGGCCGACGATCTCGGCGGTGCCACTGTGTTCCTGGCGTCGACAGCGTCGGACTATGTCAACGGGATCGTGCTGCCCGTCGACGGCGGCTGGTTGGGCCGATGACGGGCGCACAGGAGCCCGGCCGCGCCGGGATCGTCGACGCACACCACCACCTCTGGGTTCGCTCCCGGCACCCGCAGCCGTGGATCGACCCGGTGACCATGGCGGCGATCGACGCCGACTTCGAACCCGCCGATCTCGCGCCGCTGGCCCGTGCGGCCGGGGTCACCGCGACAGTGGTGGTGCAGTCCATCGCCTCCGAAACCGAGACGGTGGACCTGCTGGGCGTGGCGGCCGGGGACACCCTGGTCCGTGGGGTCGTCGGCTGGGTGGACCTGACCGCCGAGGACGTCGCGGACCGCCTCGACCGCCTGCGGGCCGCTCAGGGCGGGGAACGCCTCGTCGGCATCCGCCACCTCGTGCAGTCCGAGACCGACCCGGCGTACCTGGACCGTCCGGACGTCCGTCGGGGGATCGCGGCGGTGGGCGCCGCCGGCCTCGTCTTCGACCTGCTGGTACGCCAGCACCAACTGCCCATGGCCGCGCGTCTCACGCGCGACCTGCCCGAGGTGAGATTCGTCCTCGACCACCTGGCCAAGCCCGCGATCGGCCGTCCGGAAGTGGAGGAGTGGAGCCGGGACCTGCGGTCGTTGGCCGCCTCACCCAACACCACGGCGAAACTCTCCGGGTTGGTGACGGAGGTGCCGCTCCCGCAGTGGACGCCGGAGGACCTTCGACCCGCCGTCGAGGACGCCCTCGACGCGTTCGGGCCGGACCGACTGATGTTCGGCTCGGACTGGCCGGTCTGCCTGCTCGCCAGTTCGTACCAACGGTGGATCGACACCCTGGCGCAGCTGCTGGGGGGCCAGGACGGGACGGAGCCGGTGTGGGGCGAGACGGCGCGCCGCGTCTACAAGCTGGCGGCGTCATGATGGCGCGGGCACTGCCGCGCCGCCCGGAGGTACGGCTCACCGAGCTGGGGTTCGGCGCGGCCCAGGGTGGCAACCTGTACCGGACGACGACGGACGAGGAGTTCGCCTCGGCGGTCGACGCGGTGTGGGACGCGGGCGTCCGCTACTTCGACACCGCTCCGCACTACGGCCTCGGGCTGTCCGAACGCCGCCTCGGCGCCGCGTTGCGCCAACGGCCGCGCGACGAGTACGTGGTGTCGACGAAGGTCGGGCGACTCCTGGTGCCGTCGCCGCAGGACGGGCACCTGCGGGACTCCGACGGGTTCGATGTGCCCGCGACCCACCGGCGGGTGTGGGACTTCAGCCGCGACGGCGTGCTCCGCTCCATCGAGGCCAGCCTGGACCGCACCGGGCTGGACCGGCTCGACATCGTCTACCTGCACGACCCGGACGACCACTGGGAGCAGGCCGCGGAGGAGGCCGTACCGGCTCTCGTCGACCTGCGGGACCAGGGCGTCGTCGGAGCCATCGGCGCCGGCATGAACCAGTCGGCGATGCTGGCGCGGTTCGTGCGGGAGACCGACGTCGACGTGATGATGTGCGCCGGGCGGTACACCCTGCTCGAACAGGGTGCGGTCGCCGACCTGCTGCCGGCCGCCGAGAACCGGGGGGTGGGCGTGGTCATCGCGGGCGTCTACAACTCGGGGCTGCTGTCGCGGGACCGGCCGCCAGCCGACGCCGTCTACAACTACCAGCAGGCGCCGGCGGAGCTGATCGAGCGTGCGCGGCGGATCGCCACGGCATGCGAGACGTACGGGGTGACCCTGCCGCAGGCGGCCCTCGCCTTCGTCCGTCGGCACCCGGCCGTGGTGTCGACGGTGGTCGGCGTCCGCAACGAGGCGCAGGCGGTCGAGACGGTACGACGGTCCGGAATCGTCGTACCGGAGGAGTTGTGGGACGACCTGGCGGCGGCCGGGCTGCTCAGCACGCCACCCGGTCAGCTTCCCCTCGGCAGTGCCTGACTGACGACGACGTCCCGGCCGGGACCGGCTCCGTTCCTCGGATACCGGTCCCGACCGGGACGTCAACTGTTACCGCGTCAGCCGCGTGGTCACACCGCGGTGAACCGCCACTGCTGGTTGGTGGCGCTGTGGCAGGTCCACTGCAACAGCCGGGCGCCGTCGGCGGTGGAGGCGCCGTTGACGTCCACGCAGAGCCCGCTCAGCACACTCTTCACCGTGTACACGCCGGAGGTTCCCGTCGCGGTGGCGGTGAACTTCTGCTGGTTGCCGTTGTTGCAGGTGGCCTGCTGGAGGAAGGCACCCGCCGCGGTCGAGCTACCGACCACCTCGACGCACTTGCCGCTGTGCACCGCCTTGAGGTAAAGCGCGCCGTTACCGGCGTCGACGGCCTGCCACTTCTGGTTGTCGCCGCCGGTGGACGCCCACTGGGTGATCTGGGCGCCGTCGGCGGTGGAGACACCGCTGACGTCCATCAGCTTGTTGCTGTGCTGTGCCGTGACCGTGTAGGTCTTGCCCGCCAGGCCGCCGCCGGTGCCGGTGCCGGGTGTACCGACGCCGTTGCCGCCAAAGGTGTGCGAGTCCAGATCGAACGAGTTGTTGCTGTTCTTGAACACCATGTAGAGCGTCTGCGTCCCGCTGGTCGCGGCGACGCTCACCGGAGTCGTGGACTGGTAGTTGTCCCAGCCGCCCGTACTCGGCACCGTGGTGGTGGCCAGCAGGGTGCCGGTCGGCGAGCCGGCGCGCAGCTCGATCGACCCGCCACCTGAGGGCGACGACAGCCGGTAGCTGACCGTCGAGATACCCGACAGGTTCATCGGGCTGAACGCGATCCAGTCGTTCGAGGAGATGTCACCGACGCGCTTGGTGCTCTCCGCGGCGGCCTGGTCGACCACCCGGACGCCGGACTGGCTGCTGAAGTACTCCGACTGCTTGTGCTTCGGCTGGAGGATCGCCTGCGCGGTCCCGGTGAGTGGGGCCGCACCGCCCGCGCCACCGCTGTCGGTGTAGCGCGCGTTCAGCACGTAGAACAGGTTGGCGCCGTCCGGGTGCCCACCGAGCAGGTCGGTGGAGATGGTGCCCGAGCAACCCGGGTACTCGGTGGTCTCGTGTGCGTGGTCGTCGTGACCCAGCGCCGGGTTGAGGAACACTTTCGAGCAGTCGACGGTTCCGCCGTCCGGATCGGTCACGGTGATCTGGTACGGCACCATGTCACCGAAGTTGAGCATGCCCCCGTTGCCCGGGGTGGTGATGGTGACCACCGGCGCGGTGTTGCCGACGGTGATCTGGACATTGGCGAAGCCCGTCTTACCGGTACTGTCGGTGACCTTCAGTTGGGCCGTGTAGTTGCCGTTGGTGGTGTAGACCTTCGACGGGTTGGCCGCCGTGGAGGTGGTGCCGTCGCCGAACGTCCACAGGTAGCTCAGCGTGTTGCCGTCCGGGTCGGACGTGCCCGCGCTGCTGAACTGGACGGTCAGCGGTGCGCTGCCGCTGGTGGGCGTGCCGGTGGCCTTGACGATCGGTGACCGACCGCCCTGGATGTAGTCGATCCGGTAGAGCCCGGAGTCGCTGTTGCCGCCGCCGAAGTTGGTGCCCCACTCCAGCAGGTAGAGCGAGCCGTCCTTGCCGAACTCCATGTCCATCGGCTTGTTGAACCCGGTGCCGGACAGGAACGGGTTGGTGCGGGTGACCGCCGTGGAGGAGTCGAAGTGCACCTCCTTGATGTAGTTGCGGGCCCACTCGTAGAAGAAGTGCACCCCGTCGTAGTAGGGCGGGAACTTCGTCGCGGACGGGTTCGACGCGTCGTACCGGTAGACCGGGCCGCCCATCGGCGCGGAGCCACCGGAGCCGAGCTCCGGGAAGGTCGGCGAGGTGCCGTAGCCGTACCAGATGTTGGGTGCGACGACCGGCTTCAGGCTGGTCAGGCCGGTGTTGTTGGGCGAGTTGTTGACCGGCGCGTTGCAGTTGAACTTCGCGCCGACCACGCCGGTGTCGGGGTTGAACGGCGCGTAGGGCTGGTTGTCACCGTGGCAGAACGGCCAGCCGTAGTTGCCGGGCGTCTTGATCACGTTGAGCTCGACCAGGCCCTCGGGGCCCCGGTTGGTGGTGGGCGGGTTGCGGTCCGGCCCGTAGTCGGCCAGGTAGACCCAGCCGGTGGCCGCGTCGATCGAGAAACGGAACGGGTTGCGGAAGCCCATCGCGTAGATTTCCGGCTTGGTCTGCGCCGTGCCCTGGGGGTAGAGGTTGCCGGAGGGGATGGTGTAGCTGCCGCTGGCCCCGGGGCGGATACGCAGCAGCTTGCCGCGCAGGTCGTTGGTGTTGCCAGCGGTCCGGGCGGCGTCTAGGTTGGACTTGCCCGAGCGCCAGTCCAGCGGGGCGTAGCCCTGCCAGTTGGGGTCGAGGTTCGGTGGCGTGTCGTCGCCGGTGCCGATGTAGAGGTTGCCGTCCGGACCGAATTCGATGTAACCACCGGTGTGACCGGGCTCCGGGAACGTTCGGTCCCGGTACGCCGGGATGTCGATGATCGTCACACCGCTGGACATGTTCAGCGTGTCCCCGCTGAGGGTGTAGCGGGAGACGCGGTTGATGTCGGTCGAGCTGCTCGCCGGTGAGTGGTACAGGTACACGTACCCGTTGGTGGCGAAGTTGGGGTCCAGCGCCATGCCGGTGAGGCCGTCCTCGCCGCCGGTGTAGACGCTCAGCGTGCCGGCGGTGACGGTGCTGTTGGTGGAGGGCTTGAAGATCTTCAGCTGCCCGCCGCGCTGGGCGTAGAGCACGCGCCCGTCCGGGGCCACTGCCATCGCCATCGGGTCGACGGTGTTGTCGTCGAGGGTGCGCTTCTCGAAGTTGCCCCAGACGGTGCCGCCGCAGTCACCGGCGACGTTACCGGCTGCCCATTTCACGCCGCCGAGCACGTGGTTGCGGAAGTTCGTCTCGCTGTAGGAGTCGATCGCGTGGCCCATCGCGGTGGCCCACACCCGCCCGCCAGCGGTGTTGCGACACCAGGAGATCGGGTGGTCCGGGCCCATCGCCCGGGATCCGGGGTTGTAGGTGCGCTCGTCGGCGGTCACCAGAACGTGCACCTTGCCGCGCGGGTTGGAGTCGAAGTTGTACCACTCCTCGCTGCGGTTCCAGCGATCCGGCAGCCCGGCCGTCGACGGGTGCTGTTTGTCGGCGACGATGGCGGTGCCGGGGAGCACGCCGGGGGAGTGCTCGGGCATGTGGGCGCCGCCGTTGATGGTCTGGTCCCACCACGGGTACTCGGTGTCGATGCCCATGTCGGTGGCGTTGTGGATGCCGACGATGCCCTTGCCGCTGGCGAAGTAACCCTCCACCGCCTGGCGCTGGGCCGCCGAGGTCCAGACCATGCCGGAGGTCTGGAACATGATGATGACGTCGAAGGTCGCCAAGTTGCTGGCGGTGAAGACGCTCGAGTCCTCGGTCTGCACCAGCTCGAAGTTGTTCGCCGCGGCCTGCTGCTGGAACATGGCGATCCCGGCGGGGATCGAGTCGTGCCGGTAGCCGGCGGTCTTGGTGAACAACAGGGCGCGGAAGGCCGGGGCCGCCGACGCGGGTGGGGCGAGTCCGAGCGCCAGCAACAGGCCGGCGATCACTGAGATGAGCAATGTGTTGCGACGCATGCCGTCTCCTAGGTTGGGCGGGCAACTCCGATTGCCACCACGGGCCCCACGGTTCGTCAGGTTGTGCCTGGACGCGCGAGGGTGCACGGGGTGCGGTGGTCGGTCCTCGTGCCGTTCGCCGAAACGGCAGTCAGACCTGCAGGACGTCACACAGCGTGATAATCGCTGTAGGTCTCGTCCGGTGATCCGCGAGGTCAGGATGAGCTAGAGATAGAAGAGTGTCAATTAACGGGGTGACGTCCGACGTCCTGCCCAGGTGACGACGGTCGTGCGCGACCCCCTCGCTGCGGCGCCGCTGCCGATCGGGTGACGGCCCTGGCAATCAGCCTCGGTCGAGGATTGCGGACCAGCATCCAAACATCTATCTTCATACGTGTGATGTTTCGTCGATGTCAAGGGAATGTTCGTAACAAGCGAACATAAGCCTCCGTCGATCGCTACGAAAGTTCGATGGTCAACACCTCGAGGTCGCCGTAGCGTGTGATCGAAACCTGTAGATGACTACTGTCTGTGAGGCTTTCGGGATGTCAGACCCACGGCCGGTGCCGTTACTCACCCTTCGGGGCATCGGTAAGTCCTTCCTCGGAGTTTGCGTTCTCGACGGTGTCGACCTCGACGTCGCGCCGGGCGAGGTGCACGCCGTGGTCGGTGAGAACGGTGCCGGGAAGTCGACCCTCATGAAGATCGTCTCGGGCGGGTACGCCCCGGACGGGGGCACTGTCGAGTTCGCCGGTGCGACGCGCACGTTCCGAGGTCCGCGCGACGCGCAGCGGGCCGGCATCGGCATCATCCACCAGGAGTTCAACCTGCTCCCGGAGCGCACCGTCGCGGAGAACGTCTACCTGGGGCACGAGCCGGTGCGTCGCGGGCTCGTCGATCGTCGAGAGATGCTGGACCGCACCACTCGGCTGCTCGCCTCGATCGGTGAGACCACGTTGCCGGCCGATGCCCGGGTGGGGCAGTTGGGCGTCGCGCAGCAGCAGGTTGTCGAGATCGCCAAGGCACTCGCCCTGGACGCGCGGCTGCTCATCATGGACGAGCCGACCGCAGCGCTGGCCGACCACGAGGTCGAGCTGCTCTACGGGCTGGTACGCCGACTCCAGGAGCGGGGCATCGGGCTGCTGTACGTCTCGCACCGGCTCGCCGAGGTCTTCGACCTGTCCGGTCGGATCACAGTGCTCAAGGACGGCCGTCGCGTCACCACTGTGGACACTGCGGACACCACCGCCGACGAGTTGGTGCGGCACATGGTCGGCCGGGAACTGTCCAGCTACTACCCGGACCGGGCCGCCCCCGAGGACCGGGGCCCGGTGCGACTCAACCTTCGCGACGCGGGAAACCGGAAGCTGCGGGACGTCAACCTCCAGTTGCGCGCCGGCGAGGTGCTCGGCATCGGCGGCCTGCAGGGCTCCGGACGCTCGGCGCTGGCCCGTGCGATCTTCGGGGTGTCGCCGTTCACGACCGGCGACGTCACGCTCGACGACCGGCCGGTTCGACTGCGCTCACCCCGCACCGCGATGCGGGCCGGCATCGCCTACGTCACCGAGGACCGCAAGGGCGAGGGGATCGTCCCCCGGCAGTCGGTGCTCGACAACGCGCTGCTCGCCAGCCGGGCCGTCTTCGCCGCCCGGTCCGGCCGGGCGGCGAGGGCCGCCCGGGTACGCGAGTTGCTGGCCGCCGTGGAGATCCGCGGCGCCGGCGACGACCAGGAGATCCGCTTTCTGTCCGGGGGTAACCAGCAGAAGGTAGTGCTGGCCCGGTGGCTCGCCCTCAATCCGCGGATCCTGCTCTTCGACGAGCCGACCCGGGGCATCGACGTGGGCGCGAAGTCCGCGATCCACGACCTCGTCCGCCGCCTCGCGCGGGATGGCGCGGCCGTGCTGATGATCTCGTCCGATCTACCGGAGCTGCTGGGGATGAGTGACCGGATCGTCGTCATGCGGGACGGTCACGTCGCGGGCGAACTGCCCGCCGGCGCGACCGAGGAGGAGGTCGTCGCGTTGGCTGTCGGCACCGTGCGGGAGACCGTCCAGTGAGCGCGAGGAGTGAGCCGGGTTTGCGAGCCCCGCAGTCGCGAACCGAGGTGGCCCAGTGAGCGCTCTGTCGCTGCTGCCGGCCCGGCGTTCCGTACCGGGCGTCTTCGTGGCGCTTACCCTGACCCTCACCATCGGCTGGCTGGTCGTCCTGCTCGACGGTGGCCAACTGTTCAACCAGTCCACCACCGTGAGTCTGCTGCACGTCGCCGCCGGCCTCGGGCTGGTCGCGGTGGGCCAGACCCTGGTCATCCTGGGCGGCTCGCTCGACCTCTCGGTGGCGTACGTGATCAGCCTCAGCACCCTGGTCGCGGCCGAGACGATGAACGGCAGCGACGGTGCGGTGCTGCCGGCGATCGGCCTGGTGCTCGTCGTCAGCGCCGGCGTCGGGCTGCTCAACGGGCTGCTCGTCACCAGGTTCCGGGTCAACGCGTTCATCGCGACCCTCGGCGTCGGCTTGCTGCTCAAGGGTTACCTCGACAACGGCTACGACGGTCCGGCCGGCGCCACCGCGCCCTCGCTGGTGCAGTCACTCGGTTATCAGCGGGTCGGGCCGGTGCCGGTGTCGTTCCTGCTGTTGATTGCGGTGACCGCGGCGGCCTGGTTCGCGCTCTCGCGGACCCGCTTCGGCCACCACCTGGTCGCCGTCGGTGGGGATCCGGAGGTGGCCCGGCTCTCCGGTGTCCGCAACGACCGGGTCCTCGTCACCGCGCACGTCCTGTGCTCGATGTGCGCCGGGCTCGCCGGCATCTACCTCGCCAGTCGGCTCGGCTCGGGCGCCCCGCGCGTCGGCACCGAGGGCCTCTACGACCTGGAGTCGATCGCCGCGGTGGTGATCGGCGGGACCGCCCTCGCCGGTGGCCGCGGTGGCGTCATCGGCACTGTCGGCGGGGTGCTGTTGCTCGCCAGCATCGACGCCATCTTCAACCAGCTCGAGGTCGACGCCTTCTTCAAGCAGGTGATCCGGGGCGTCATCATCATCGCCGCGGTCGCCGTCTACGCCCGCCGGGCCATGCGAAAGGCGGCCTAGCCATGCAGACCGTCCAGCCCCGTTCCCTGCCGCTGCGTCTGCCTCGGGTGCGCCCCGGCGGTGTCCTGCCGATCCTCGCGATCCTCGCGGTGCTGTTGGTGCTCGTCGGCATTCGGCAGCCCGACTTCCTGGCCCCGCCGTCGCTGATGTCCTTCCTCGGTCGTTCGGCGCCGATCATCCTGCTCGCCGCTGGCCAGTACTTCGTGATCGTGTCCGGCGAGTTCGATCTCTCGGTCGGTTCCCTGGTCACCGCGCAGGTGGTGGTCGCCGCCCGGCTGATCGACAGCGACCCGGCGCGTACCTGGCCGGTGGTGCTGCTCCTGCTCGCCTTCGGAGCCCTGGTCGGGCTGGTCAACGGCCTGATCACCACCCGGCTGCGGGTGCCGTCGTTCATCACCACCCTCGGCATGTTCCTGATCCTCGTCGGCGCGGTCTACCTGTGGTCCGACGGCGCCCCGAAGGGTGGGCTCTCCGAGGAGTTCCGGCGGTTCGGCCGGCGGGCCTTCGAGGACGTGCCGCTGCTGGGCCGCGTGCCGTACGCGCTGCTGGTCCTGGTGGTCCTGGCGGTGGCGGCCGTGCTGCTGATGCGCTCCGACTTCGGCCGGACGCTTGTCGCCGTCGGCGACAACCCGCGCACCGCCGAGCTGAGCGGCGTACGCGTGTGGCGTACCCGGACCATCGCCTTCATCCTCAGCGGGCTCGCGGCGGCGGTCGCGGCGATCCTCCTGGGCGGCTACAGCGGCGTGTCGTTCCAGGCCGGTGCGGGCCTGGAGTTCGGTGCGATCACCGCGGTCGTCCTCGGTGGGGTGGCGCTCGGCGGCGGTCGCGGCGCGGTCGTCGGGGCGATGCTCGGCGCGCTGACCCTCGAACTGCTCTTTGCCCTCATGAATTTCTACGGCGTCTCCGGCGCCCTCAGGTCGACCGTCCAGGGCGGGATCATCCTGCTCGCCGTGGCGGTCTCGGCAACGCGTTCTTCTTCGAGATAAAGGGGAAACCATAGTGCGACGTTCCATGGCGGCGCTTGCCGCCATCACCCTGCTGTCCCTCGCCGCCTGCTCCACCGACGAGCCGGCCGCGAGCCCGTCGGGGAGTGCATCCGCCGCCGCCGGGTCCGGCACCGGCGACCAGTCGAAGTTCTTCGTGCAGGCCGACTACGACGCCGAGCTCGCGCTGCTCGACGCGGCACCGACGGGCCCGGCCGACAAGCCGTGGGAGCAGGTGCTCAACCCGACGATGGTGGACACCGCCAAGTTCAAGAAGAACGGCCCGCACAAGATCTGCTTCTCGAACGCGGCCCTGAACAACCCCTGGCGGCAGGTCGGCTTCAAGACCATGCAGGCCGAGGTCGAGGCGCAAAAGAGCCGCATCAAGGAGTTCGTGCACGTCGACGCCGAGGGCAAGGACCAGAAGCAGATCGCGGACATCAACGATCTGCTCGGCAAGGGCTGCGACGCGCTCATCGTCTCGCCGAACACCACCGCCACGCTCACCCCGGCCGTCGAGGCGGCCTGCAAGGCCGGGCTGCCGGTCGTCGTCTTCGACCGTGGTGTCAACACGAAGTGCCCGGTGACGTTCATCAACCCCATCGGCGGTTACGGCTTCGGCCACGTCGGGGCCGAGTTCGTCAGCCAAAAGATGAAGCCCGGCGGCAAGGTCCTCGCCCTGCGGATCCTGCCCGGCGTCGACGTCCTGGAGACCCGCTGGTCGGCGGCGAAGGTGGCGTTCGACAAGGCGAAGGTCGACGTCGTCGGCGTCGAGTTCACCGACGGTGACCCGGCCAAGACCAAGAAGATCGTCGACGACTACATCCAGCGGTACGGCACGATCGACGGGGTCTGGATGGACGCCGGAGCGGTGGCCGTCGCGGCGGTCGAGGCGTTCCAGGACGCGGGCAAGCCCGTTCCGCCGATGAACGGTGAGGACCAGCTCGACTTCCTGAAGATCTGGAAGGACAAGCAGCTCACCGCGATCGCGCCCACCTACCCGACCTACCAGTGGCGTACGCCGATCATCGCGGCGCTGCGGATCCTGGACGGCCAGCAGGTGTCCAACCCGTGGAAGCTGCCCCAGCCGACAGTCACCCAGGACAACCTCGACCAGTACCTCGACCCGGGTATGCCGCCGCTGCACTACGCCATGTGCGGCTGCACCGACCTGCCCGGTTACCCGCAGCGCTGGAAGTAGGGTCCGATGTACGCCATCGGCGTCAACCCCTGGGTCTGGGCCTCACCGGTCGACGACAGGGCCCTGGCCGATCTGATCCCGCGGATCGCCGCGTTCGGCTTCGACGCGGTCGAGTTGCCGATCGAGCAGCCCGGCGACTGGGACCCGATCCGTACCCGGGACCTGTTGGCGGAGCACGGCCTCGTCGCCGCCGGCGTCTGCGCGGTCACCCCGCCCGGGCGGGAACTGGTCGACGCCGCGCCGGCGGTCGTCGAGTCGACGGTGGCGTACCTCAAGGGCTGCGTGGCGAGCGCGGCGGCCGTCGGCGCTGGATGCGTCGGCGGCCCCGCGTACGCCTCGGTCGGCCGCACCTGGCGGATGTCACCGGCGGCTCGCGCGGCCTGTTACGCGGATTTCCGGCGGGCCCTGACGCCGGTGGCCGAGCAGGCCGGCGAGTTGGGCGTGAGCATCGGTGTCGAGGCGTTGAACCGCTACGAGACCAGCGTCGTCAACACGATCGAGCAGACGATCGAGCTGATCGACGGGCTACCGCCCAACGTCGGCATCATGATCGATACCTACCACATGAACATCGAGGAGGCCGACCCCTACGCGGCTCTCGCCGTCGCCGGCCCGCACATCAAACACGTCCAGGTCAGCGGCACCAACCGGGGCGCTCCCGGCGCTGACCACTTCGACTGGCCCCGCTTCTTCACAGTCCTGCGGGACACCGGCTACCAGGGTGCGATCTGCATCGAGTCGTTCACAGCGGAGAACGAGGCCATCGCCACCGCCGCCGCGATCTGGCGTCCGCTGGCCCCCTCGCAGGACCGTCTCGCCACGGACGGCCTGCGCTATCTCCGGGAGATCCTCGGATGACCGCCCCGACCGGCCACCCCCGCGCCGGTCGAGGCCGTTCCGTCACCCCCACCCCGTTCTCACGTCAGGAGCACCGTCCCGTGTCCTCGTCCCTCTCGCCGCTGCGCCGACTGCTGGCCGGCGCCGCCGCGACGGCGGTGACCGCCCTGGTCGCGGTAACCGCCTCGGCGTCCCCGGCCCTCGCGGCCACCACCACCCTCTACGCGTCGCCCTCCGGCACCGGCACCGCGTGTTCCGCCAGCCAACCGTGTTCGCTCACCGCCGCGCAGACCGCGGTGCGGGCGATCAACAGCACGATGTCCGGTGACATCGTCGTGGAGCTTGCCAACGGCGCGTACCGACTCTCGTCGCCGCTGCGGTTCACCGCTGCCGACTCGGGCAACAACGGCTACCAGGTGATCTGGCGGGCGGCCACCGGCGCGCGTCCGACGATCACCGGCGCTCGGGCGGTCACCGGGTGGTCGCTCGTCGACTCCGGCAAGAACATCTGGCGGGCCAACGTTCCCGCCGGGCTCGACTCCCGCCAGCTCTACGTCGACGGGGCCGTCGCCACCCGGGCGCGCACCGCCGTGAACCGCTCCGACTTCACCTTCACCACGTCCGGCATGCGGTTCACCAACAGCGCGCTCAGCTACCTCAACAACCTCGGCAACCAGAACCGGGTCGAGGTGGAGAGCGTCGGCTCGTTCACCGACCGGTACTCGCCGGTGCAGAGCATCAGCGGCAACTTCCTGACGATGCAGCAGCCCGCGTGGAACAACAACACCTTCGGGTTCGACACCCTCTCCAGCCCGCACCGCGCCGGCCCCTTCTACCTGACCAACGCGTACGAGTTCCTGGACTCGGCGGGGGAGTGGTATCTCAACCCGAGCAGCGGCCAGCTCAACTACATCCCGCTCGCGGGACAGAACATGAGCTCGGTCAGCGTGGAGTTGCCGCAGCTGCAGTCCCTGGTGAACGTCGGCGGCACCCTCGACGCGCCGGCACACCACATGTCGTTCAGCGGCATCACCTTCACCGGCACCAGCTGGCTCGGCCCGAGCAGCAGCAATGGCTTCGCCGACCAGCAGACCGGCGCGCACATCGTCGGTTCCTGGGCCCGCCCGTCCGACGCGCTGACCTCCTGCCAGGAGGGCTGCCCGCTCTTCGAGGCCACCCGCCCGAGCTGGGCCCAGATGCCGGCCGCCGTGCAGGTGTCCGCCGCCAACACCATCAGCTTCAGCGACTCCCAGTTCGTCAACCTCGGGCAGACGGCCATCGGCATCGGCAACGATGCCAACGCCCACGCCAGCGGCGTCGGCCTGGGCGCCAGCAACATCACCGTCACCCGCTCCGAGATCGCCCGCAACTCCGCCGGTGGCATCGTGGTCGGCGGCGTGCGCGCCGACGCCCACCACCCCAGCGACCAGCGGATGGTCAACCGCAACATCACCGTCAGCAACAATCGGGTGCACGATCTCGGCCTGGAGTACCGGGGCGTCGTCTCGATCCTGACGACCTACGTGAACACCTCGCTGGTCTCGCACAACGAGGTCTACAACATGCCGTACACCGGTCTGTCGGTCGGCTACGGCTGGGGCGCGAACGACGCCGGCGGCAGCCAGCACTACGCCAACCGTGGCCTGTACAACTACCAGCCGCGCTACACCACGGCGACCACCGCGGCCAACAACCAGGTCATCGGCAACTACGTACACGACGTGATGCAGCAGATGACCGACGGCGGTTGCATCTACACGCTGTCGGCGAACCCGGGCGGAACCATCAACGAGAACTACTGCCTGCGGACCAACGGCTGGTTCGGGCTCTACTTCGACGAGGGCTCCCGCTACTACACCGCCCGCAACAACGTGTTCTCCTCCACCGGCACCTGGGCCACCGCGAACTACTACTACGCGGAGAACATGGGCAACTTCACCGTCACCAACAACTGGTCGACGAACAACTCCACGAACGTGACGAACGGCGACCGCGGCAACGTGGTCAACAGCAACGTCACGGTCAGCAACGGCAGTTGGCCGTCGGGCGCGCAGACGGTGATCAACACGGCTGGCGTGCAGAGTGGCGGCAGCACCAACCCGCAGAACGTGCAGATCGTGGGCGTCCAGTCGGGCCGGTGCGCCGAGATCGGCAACTCCAGCACGACCAACGGCACGCAGGCGCAGATCTGGGACTGCATCAGTGGTGCCGCCAACCAGCGGTGGACCCACACCGCCAGCCGGCAGCTCATGGTGTACGGCACCAAGTGCCTGGACGCCTCCGGCCAGGGCACCAGCAACGGCACCACTGTGGTGATCTGGGACTGCAACGGCGGCACCAACCAGCAGTGGAACATCAACGCCAACGGCACGATCACGGGAGTGCAGTCGGGTCTCTGCCTGGACGCCAACGGCGCCGCGACGGCGAACGGCACGAAGTTGATCCTCTGGTCCTGCATCGGCGGCACCAACCAGCAGTGGCAGCTGCGCAGCTGATTCAGTAGCTGGACGACCGACAGGTCCGGGTCGGGGCGACACACGCCTCGGCCCGGACCTGTCCGGTCTACTGCGCCACGTCCGCCCTCGCCGGGTCCACTGTCAACCCGGTCGCGGCTTCGTAGCGGACCGGGATGGGATCGGTGAGTTCCCCGACGAACGTCTCGTCGACGTGGTCGAGGAAGCCGATGAGGGACCAGTCGTCGTCGGGTCCGGGGACCAGCCGGGGCGCGTACAGGTGCGGATGGGTGAACGGCCGGGCGGACGCGATGTCCCACGGCCCGAGAGTGGTCTCGCCGGTCGCCACCCAGATCCGGTGGTCGTCACGGCGGGCGCTGCCGGTGGCCTCGGTGGAGAAGAGCAGCAGCGGCTGCCCGTCGAGCACCGCGACCTGGGGCACCTCAAGGTGCCCGAAGCCGGCCGGTGTCGACAGCGGCGGCGCGACGGTCCAGCTGACGAGGTCGGTGGAGGTGGCGTGGCCGACGACACCACGGGTGTTCGCCGGCCCGGTGTTGGCGCGGGCGGTGATGAGCATGTGCCAACCCTCGCCGTCGGGGTCGGGGAACACCCACGGGTCACGCCACGCCTGCTCGTACCACAGGTCCTTGTCCAGCAGCTCGTACCAGGTGGGGTCCGCCTGGACGATCGGTTCGGTGCCGTGCCGGTGCCAGGTCGTCAGGTCGTCGGAGACGGCCAGCCCGACGCGTTGGACGAGCCCGTCCTCGGCGCGACCGACGCCGGTGTAGAACAGGTACCACCGTCCGTCCGGCCCGCGGACCGTGCAGCCCGTCCAGGTTGCCAGGTCGTCCCAGCTGGGCGCGTCGGCGGGGACCACGGCGTCGGCGACCAGGCGCCACGAGCGCAGGTCCGCCGAGACGGCGTGGCCGATGGTGGCCCGGCGGTGGCGGCGGTGCGGGTGGTGCAGGGCGCGGGACGCGCGCAGGAAGAACACGTGCCAGAGGCCGTTGTCGTCCCGCGCGTACCAGCTGTCCCACACCCAGTGGTCGGGTAGACGAAGCATGGTCGGAAACCTAGCACTAAACCGTTTTAGCGTCGGCCAAGGCCAGCCCGGCGTACGGGGCGGAGGGGCGTGGTCAGCCGGCCGGAGGTGCGAGGGAGCGGCGTCGGCGCAGGGGCATCGGAACGAGCGAGGGCTCGGCGGCGCCCCCGTCCAGGAGCAGTTCGACCGCTCGCCGTCCCATCTGCTCGTGCGGCAGCGCCGTGGTGGCCAGGCTGGGACGCAACCAGGCGGCGATCGGGTCGTCGTCGAACGAGATGACCGAGATGTCCTCTGGGACAGTCAGCCCCGCCTCGCCGAGAGCCTGGTAGGCGCCGAAGGCCAGCCGGTCGTTCATGCAGATGATCGCGCTGGGTCGCTTCGGCTTGCTCAGCAGGCCACGCATGGCGGCGTAACCGTGCTCGGGCAACCACTCGGTGCAGAAACACTCGGCCAGGAGGCTGACCTCCGCCTCGTTGAGCGTCTGCCGGATGCCGTGCAGCCGGGCGCGGGCGGCGAGCGAGACCTCCGGGTCGTCCTCCTTGAGCCGGTTGCGGCCGATGAGCGCGATCGCGTCGCGGTGGCCGAGCTCCAGCAGGGCGGTGGCGACCGAGCGGCCGGCCCCCTCGTCGTCGGGGACCACGCTGGGCAGCCCGTCGGGGCTGGTGGCGTTGAGCAGCACCACCGGGCCGCCGAGGATGGCCGCGGGCACCGTCAGCCGTCGGGTCGCCATCGCCGCGTAGATCACCCCGTCGACCTGGCGGTCCAGGACGGCCTCGATGGCGTACTGCTCGAAGGTGGCGTCGCCCTGCGTCTCGGTGATGAGCAGGACGTGGTCCCGTTCGCGGGCCGCGTCGAGGGCACCGCGGATGAGGTCACCGGCGAACCGGGTGGTGGCCACGATGTCGGAGACGAACGCGATGGTGGCCGTCTTGCGGGTGCGGAGGCTGCGCGCGGCGAGGTTGGGCCGGTAGCCGAGCTCCTCGGCGGCGGCGAACACCCGCTGGTGCGCCTCGGCCGAGAGCCGGGTGCCCTCTCTGCCGTTGAGCACCATCGACGCGGCGGTCTTGGACAGCCCGGCCTTCCGCGCGACGTCGGCGAGTGTTGCTCTGTTGCGGCCCATCAGTCCTCCGAATCAGGCGCGGTGCCACAGGCGCCGCTCCTGCCCATCATGATGCGTCGCCGTCCGGGATCGAGCGTCGGTCACGTCGGCGTGGTGTGAACCCGACGTACTCGCACCGTTGCCAAGTTGTCCTTGACAGCTTCCCGTGCCGCGCGCATGCTCTGCTAAATCAGTTTAGCGACCACTTCTGGTGCCTTCGGAGGCGCCTTCGGTGGCCGTGCTGGGTTCTTTTCCGCTGACGGTACGGGTGCTGGGCCCGGGCGACAGGTCACGGCGTACGTGTCGTGGCCCCGACCCGGTCGCGGTGGTCCCGGTGGAGCCGTCGCGCGGCCCTGCGCTGCGAGACGCGTGGAGATGTCAAGGAGTCATGAAATGGCAGAATTGCTGACAAAGTTTCCGCGACGGAGAATTGTGCTCCTCGCGTCGTTGCTGGCGGTCGGGATGACCGCGACGGCCTGCAGCGCGCCGGGCGAGGACCGGTCGTCGACCCAGAAGACCGATGCCGCCGTCAAGACGGAACTGGGGACCGACCCGATCACCCTGGAGATGTACGCGGAGACCGGCTTCCCGCTGGCCAAGGCGCTGGCCGACGAGTTCTCCAAGCAGCACTCGAACGTCACGTTCAACATCCGTGAGGACCAGTTCACGGTGATCGTGGAGAACGCGCCCCGGGTGATGGCCTCGGACAACTCGCCCGACATCATCCGGCTCCCGACCATGGTCGACCTGGTCAAGGACGACCTGCTCAAGAACCTCGACCCGTACTTCACCGCGTACGGCTGGGACAAGTTCCCCGCCTCGCAGCTCATGCAGCTGCGGGTTGGCGAGAACACCCGGGGCACCGGCTCGCTGTACGGGATGGGGCTCGGCTACAGCGTCACCGGCGTCTTCTACAACAAGAAGCTGGCCAGCCAGATCGGCATGACCCAGCCGCCGGCCACTGTCGCCGAGTTCGAGGAACTGCTGGCCAAGGCGAAGACCGGCGGGGTCCAGCCGATCATGCAGTTCAACAAGAACACCGCGGGCATCAACTTCCCGCACCAGGCGCTGCAGAACCAGTTCGGCGACCCGACCCAGGTCGCCGACTGGATCTTCCAGAAGCCGGGGGCCACGTTCGACACCCCGGCTGCCCTGAAGGCCACCCAGACCATCCAGAAGTGGGCCCAGGCCGGCTACTTCACCAAGGACGCCAACGCTCTGGACTACGCGGGCATGGTGGGGGAGTTCCAGAAGGGCAACGGCCTGTTCATGTTCAACGGCGACTGGGAGTCGGCCAACCTCGACAAGTCGATGCCCGGCAACGTGGGCTTCTTCCTCTTCCCCACCGAGTCTCCCGGTGGGAAGCACGTGGCGATGTCCGCCCCCAACACCTTCGGCGTCTCCGCCAAGGCCAAGAACCCGGACGCCGCCGCGTACTTCCTGAACTGGGTCCACACCAACGCCAAGGCCCGCGAGATCTCGGTGACGGTCGGCGGCTCCAGCCCCGGCGGCCCGAGTGACCTGCCGGTGCCGAGCGCCGCCCCGAACACCGTGCTGGCCGAGACGCTGAAGGCGTCGCAGCAGCTCGGCGCGGAGAACGGCGCTGTGGACTTCACAGCGAACGCGACCGGCGGCATCTTCGCCGCCGTGATCACGCCGGAGATGCAGAAGCTGATCGCCGGCCAGCAGACGCCCGAGGGGTACGTGAAGGCGGTCCAGGCCGAGTACCAGAAGGAACTGTCCCGATGACGTCTGCCCTCGGCAGCGCACCAACCGGGCGGGACGACAGTCGCGCCCGCCCCACCCCCGCGCGGGCCCACCGAGCCGGCCCGCAAGGCCGAGCTGATCGAGGCGCTCGGCGTGGACGTGCTCTGCGTGGTGCCGTTCACCCCGGAGTTCTCCCGGGTGCCGG
>NZ_JBEXIM010000060.1:0-26662 GCF_040608575.1 Micromonospora sp. NPDC005171
GCCTCAAGCGTCACCCCGTGCACGCCTGTGCCGTCGGAGCACCGGGGGCGCGGCCGGTAGAACCCGCCACTGCGGTCACCGTCACGTAGGGCGGGCGCTAGGCGTGCATGACTATCGAGTAGGTGAACATGCGGGATGTGCCGAGGGCTGCGGTGCTGGCGTGCGTCACCGCAGCTTCAGCACGAACGAGCATTGCTCCGAGAGCACTTCGTTCACCGCGCAGTGCTCTGCGGATCTGCGGATCAGTCGATAACGCCCTATGTCGCCTGGTGGGGGAGTGTGCGCAGGTCAAGGCGGTAAGGAGCCGTTGGTTGGCCTTGCCTTGCAACTGGGAGCAGATTGGGTGCAGGTTGGCGAAGTGGTCACCGCGCCCGAAGTGCTCACTGAACGCCGGACAGAGGCGAGGGCTTTGACCTGCAGTGATGCGGTCGATCGGTGCGTCGTGACCTCGCAGTGGATACCGAAGTGGTCAGGGCTCGCTGCTTGCAGCATTGCTCGTGGCCCCCGGTC
Organism: Micromonospora sp. NPDC005171; assembly: GCF_040608575.1. Lineage (NCBI taxonomy): Bacteria > Bacillati > Actinomycetota > Actinomycetes > Micromonosporales > Micromonosporaceae > Micromonospora > Micromonospora sp. NPDC005171. The sequence continues at coordinate 511 of NZ_JBEXIM010000060.1, forward strand.
ACTGGTCGCTGATCGTCACAGTGTCTGGTCTGCTTTTCATCGATGTCCGGTCGTGCACTCCCGCCGTGCCGGACCAGTAGCTGGTCCCGTTATCTGAGACACCGATCCCACTCGCGGCGCCGTGAGCAGCGCATCCTTTGTGGTGATCTCTTCGGCGGATCCGAAGCCGTCAGCGCTGGCGCCCCGCTAAGGCTGTAGGGCGGCGGCTGCTCATGTCGAGTGAGTGCGTTCAGGGTGGCGGGAACCTCGATGAGGCTTGTCCAGGCGAACGCCTTGGTCCCTCATCCTCGGATGCCTTCGCCTGGCCCGAATGGCAAACTGTGGCGGTGGAGGGCTTTCGGTGTGCGAGCTGTGGGAACACGCTGAGCGTCCCGGTCCGGTTGGTGGAGCTGCCGGCAGGACCGCACTGGTCGCTCTTGGATTGTCATCACGTGAACCCGCCGCTGTTGGACCCCGGCACCTATGCAATCGACGAGACGGTGTATGGCCGTGATCAGGTCGCCGGCACCTTCGTCCTCTCACCTGGCGATGTACGTGGGACGCGCTTCATCCATGACCTTGTTCGCACGGGCTGCTGGTCGATGGTGGGCTGGGACCCGTCCGTGGCTTGCGGAGACTGTGGCGCCTTGGTCGCCTCCCGGACGGACGACTGCAGGGTGGCTCAGGAGACGCGCTTCTACCCAGCGATGGTTGTCCGGGAGCCGTGTGACGATGAGCCTGGCCGCGACACGGATCCTTTTTCGCTAATCGCCGACTGGGACAGCCCTGCGCCCGACACCAGACAACACGGCCGGGTCCCCAAGCCGGCCCGCCCTCGTCCCGAACTCGTTGCAACCCGCTGGGGACCAGGCTTGAAAGAGCACCTCTTTCGAGATGATCCGCCAGCCTGACCAGATGGCCAATCAAAGTCTGTACAAGATCCGGGGCGGTTCACGCCGGACACGACAACTTCGCCGTTTGGCCGGCGGTCGCCTTGGGATTATGGGACATCGTCGCCTGTCATGCACCACGGCAGCGCCGCCATTGGAGCGCTGGACCTGCAGCCTGACGGACCCCCGGATGTGGGGGCCTCCGGTGTCGTATCTCTGTGGTGGAGTGCGTGCCATGGATGTGCCATACGACTACTTCTGGGCCAACCACGACGCTGCGGCTGTCAGGTTGATGAAGGATTACGAGGGCGGACCGTTCGCCGCCAGCCGCGGCGGCATAGCTGTGGATGCGGTTGACCTGAAGGGCATCGAGCCGACCGTGACCCTCGGCAAGCTGGTGAGCCTCGTTCGACAGGTCGACTGGGATGTGAGGCCTGGTCGACCTTGAGTTGTTGTGGCGCGGGGAGGAGCATGACGGGCCGTGGCTGATGTCGCTGGACCGGGCCGCGCGGGACGCCCTCGCCTCTATCAGCAACGCCCAGGTGCTGGAGTTGTCGGCGCAATGGGGGCGGATCGAGGAACTGGCGTGGAGTGGGCCACCGTCTGACGACGAGATGCTGCCTGTGATCCAGAAGGTTGCCGCCCTTGCTCAGCGCGCCCGAGACGCGGGCGAGGATCTGTATTGCTGGTGCTGCCTGTGACTTACAAGGAGGCGGTGCCGGGCACGGAAAGGGGGGAGCAGTTGGGAGCAGCGGGGTGTCCTGAACGGCCTTGAAGTGCGTCCAACGGCGCCGAACGGCGCACAACTGCACCCACCCCTACCTGCGGCTCCACGTTCGCGCAGGTCAGAGTCGGTGCGGCGTCCCGTTTCACCGCGGAGTGCTCCGCGGACTTGCGATGCAGTCGACAACGCTCTATGTCGCCTGGTGGGGGAGTGTGCGCAGGTCAAGGCGGTAAGGAGCCGTTGGCTCTTTCGTAGGCGAGTAGTTCGCCGGTGCTGGGGTTGAGGATCAGCAGGAAGCGGATGTCGTCGGCGGTGGCGCTGACGCCGATGCCGGTTCGGCCTGCCCGGTCGGTGACCGAGGGGTGGTAGGTGATTCCGGCGGTGTCGCGCAGGACGGTGAGGATCGCGGTGCGGGCAGCTTGGTTGGGGGTGCGCCAGCCGAGCAGGCTCGCGAGGCCGCGGATGACGGCGGTGGGGCCGAGGAATCGGGGTTGCGTGGTGTCGATCTGCGCGGTGAGTGCCGTCGGGTCGGCGGCGATCGGTCCGATGGGTCCGTCCAGTTGGCCGGGGTAGTAGGTGCTGTCGTCGGTGGGCTGGTTGCCGCCGGGGTAGCGGCTGCGGATGACGCGGCCGGAGGCGTTGTCGGCACGCCAGCGTTGCTCTTCGAACAGCACGATCCGCGTGGTCGTGCTGTTGCCTGCGATCGTGGTGTCCGTGGCCCACTGGAGTAGATGGACGTAGGCGAACCCGCCTGGGATGGCATCACAGCCGGACGGCCCTGTCCCTACCGTCTCGAGGCCCTGCCGCGTCGGAGTCGACGCGGACAGACGCGTCGGCACCTGGTCGAGTTTCTGTTGGGCACGAGTCTTGAGCTGGGCCGCGGTCAGGGCGGCGGGCGACGGACACGGTGCCACGGCCGGCCGGGACGCGACGGTGCTTGGCGGCGAGGGTGGGGTTGGCACCGGTCCGGCGGTGCCCGTCCAGGTCGGGTAGCGGTGGCGGCAGCGAGCAGACCGAGCACACAGGCGGCGGCCATAGCCTTCATGGCTCCCCGGCCTACCGGGCGGGGCTTGTCGATCGGAGGTCGCACGGGGGATTGGTTGGTCACGGTGGGCTTCCTTGCGTTGAGCGGACAGGGTTAGCGGTAGGCGGCGGTGGCCAGGTCACCGACGGCGGCGTCGACGGCGGCGATGATGTCGCGCACCGGCTGGTAGTGCTGCGCGGCGATGGCCTTCAGGCGGCTGGTCATGGCTGGGGTGTCGTCGTCGAGGTAGAGGTGGTGGGTGAGGCCGAGGTCGGCGACGAGACCGGCGAGGGCGGCGGTGTGGTCGTTGGGTTGTTCGTGGCCGGCGGCGAGGTAGCGCAGGCGGGAGCGGGCGATGACGGCCCATTTGCTGTCGGTGGGCAGGTAGGTGTCGGCGCGTATGAGGCCGCCGAGGCGCCGTCGGGTGTACTGGCGCAGGATCCCGCCGGCGAACAGGCCGGCGCGGGTGCGGTCGTAGAGGTCGTCGGAGAACCCCCGCAGCCACCGTCGCAGCAGCGGGTGGGCGTCACGGATGGTGGCGGCCGCGGCGTCGGCGATCAGGTCCCCGGTCGGGCGGTCAACGTGCGGGTGTATCCGTTGGTGCCCTGCCGCGCGGGTGTCGTCGTTCGGGTCGAGGGTCACCCGCCCGGCCAGATACAGGTCGATCAGGACCGCGCCCGCGAGCCCGAGGGCGAGGGTCTGCCGGTGCACGTGGGGGTGCCCGGTGTCGTCGTCGTGGCCGAGGAGGAACAAGTCATCGCGCAGCGTCAGGCGCGGGATCGACGCGGTCATCGGCGGGTTCCTACCGCAGCCCGGCGATGAGTCGCCGCAACCGCTCGTGTGCCCCGCCATACGCCGGTCCCGCGGCGGGGAGCAGGGTTTTGTCGACGGCGGCCAGGACGGTGTAGTTGGGGTCGCACACGTTGCCGATCGGCGCCCGCCCCGCTTGCGACACGAGTTGGTAGGCGTCCAGGGCTTCCAGGCCGGTCAGGGCGCTGGCCCAGCCGACGAGGTCGTGCTGGGCAATGCGGTAGGCATCCTCCAGAAGCCTCGCGCAGCCGATCGTCAGGATGTCCCGGTCGGTCTCCAACCGCGGCCACCGGGTGCTGACGCCTTTGATGACGTCGATGGCGAGGGTGGTGGTCGTGGCGATCTCCACGCCGACGCCGCAGGCCTCGCCCTCGCCCTGGCGGGCGTGCCCGTCGCCGAGGGCCAGCATCGCCCCGTGGACATTCACCCCGAGGTAGAGGGTGGTGCCGGCGCGCAGGTGCGGGGTGTCGAGGTTCCCGCCGTGGGTGTCAGGCACGAGTGTGGATCGGGCTTCGAAGCCGCCGGGGGCGACACCGATCGTGCCGATCATCGGGTCCAGTGGCAGGTCCACGCTGTGGTCGCTGCGGGTGGCCTCGAACCGTACGGTCCCGGTCTGTCGGTCGATGCCGTACACCCAGACCCGCTCCTCCAATGGCGGTTGCAGGGTGGCGGTGTGGGCGGTGGAGGTCAGTGCCCCGAAGTGCGGGAACGTCGACGACACGCCCCAGTCCCGGGCCGGGGTGATGGCGGCGAGGTGGACGGCGAGGGTGTCGCCGGGCTCGGCGTCCTCGACGAAGAACGGCCCGGACACCGGGTTGAGGTAAGGCATGCGGCACACCTGCGACGGCAGGTCCGCCGGCCCTCTCACGAGACCACCGAAGCAGTCCTCCGTCACGACGGTGAACACGTCACCCCCGCGTACGTGCGCGACTGGCATCCGGCCGCCGAAGGTGTAGGCCAGCTCGTCGCGGGCGGGCCGGTAAGTGAACGTGTCCAAGCCGGTCACACCCGCTCCACGTGACGCGCCTGCGGCTGCGCGGGCGCCAACCCCGACAGGGCCGGCCGGCGGCCCGACAGGTACAGGCCAGCCAGGACGATGACGCCGAGGGTGAGCCAGGTCAGGCCGAGGCGTTGGGCGGCGATGTTGGCGTTGACCACCACCCACACCAAGATGGCGAAGCCGATCGCGGGCATGACCAGGTGCGCCCACCAGTTACCGCTGCGCTCCCGGATGAGGTGATGCACCACGACCGATACGTGCAGGACGAGGAACGCGACCATCGCCCCGAAGTTGATCAGCGACGACAGAAGGGTGATCCCATCCGCACGGGTCGCCATGTACAGGCCCAGTGCCAGGGACACCGCCCCGGTGAGCAGCGTCGCGTTGATCGGCACGTTGCGCCGGATCGACACCTTCGCCAAAAACGCCGGCAACTGCCGGTCCCGAGCCATCGCGTACAGCAGCCGAGACGTGGCGACCTGCGCGACCATCGAGTTCGGCAACCCCCACGCGATGGCTGTCGCGACTGCGCACAGCGTCGCCAGCCAACCCCCGCCAGCTACGGCGGCGGCGTCGTAGAACGCGGTCCCGTTCGGATCACCCTCAGCGAGAAGCCCGCCCGGGTCAGGGACGAGCATCGCCGCGAGCCATGTCTGCGCGACGAACAGCACCCCCGCCAGTACGAGAACTGCGGCCATCGCGCGGCCAATCTGCCGGGAGCCGCCCCTGGTCTCCTCGGCCAACATCGAGATGCCGTCGAAACCCAGGAAGGACAGCACCGCGATCGACACCGCCCCCGCCACCACCGACCAGGTGAACGTGTCGGCGTTGTAGAACGCCGCCCAGCTGAACCGGCCCCTACCCGAGGCAAGTGCCCAGCCGGCGACGGCCAGGAACACCGCCAAGACGATCAGCTCGCCGATCAGCATCACCCGGGTCACCGCGGCGGTCATCCGGATCCCGACCGAGTTGACGACGGTGTTGACGGCAACGAAGCCAACCAGCCACAGCCACACCGGGACCGACGTGACCGTCGAGTGCATGGCAACCGACGCCACCAGGTACAGCAGTCCCGGGACGAGGACGTAGTCGAGGAGGATCACCCAGCCGGCGAGGAATCCGACCGGTGGGCTGATCCCGCGGCCCGCGTAGTTGTAGACGCTGCCCGACATCGGGAACGCCCGCACCATCTGCGCGTACGAGAACGCGGTGAACACCAGCGCCACCACACCGATCGCGTAGGCCAGGGCCACCATCCCGCCAGAGCCGGCATAAACGCTGCCGAAGATGGCCATCGGCGCGATCGGCACCATGTACACCAGGCCGTAGGCCAGCAGGTCTCGAAATCGGAGCTGGCGCGCCAACTCCTGGCGATAGCCGTAGCGGGCCAGCTCGTTCTGCTCATACATCAGCAAACCTCTCTTTCCCTATCGATTGCTCAGGCGCAGTGCCAGGTGTTGGACGCCCACCCGGCTTAAGTGCGACGCCATCAGCGCGCGCCTTCGGCCGGTTCTGGATCGCGGGCTGCCAGGCAATGCCCCTATCAGCAGGCGATCTGCGTCGTGATCGAGGGTCGCGTTCATAGCGGAAAAGGTCGACCCCGATTGGTGGGGATCACCGGTCCGCCGGGACTCCACGGATCACGGGGAGCACTCGGGTGGTTGGCTTCCGTCACAGCGACGGTGATCGCTAACGTGCTACTCCCGGCGGCCCGGAGGAGGAGGTGCGCATGGCGAGGAGCGCGCGTAGTTACCAGCGAGAGGCCGACGAGCTTCGCACCAGCGGGTGGACGTACCGGCAGATCGCCTCGCACTGGCGGAAGCGATACCGCTTCAACCCGCGGGTGGCGTTCCGCCTCGCGCACGGTTTGACGCAGGCTGACGTGGCGCAGCGCTGGAACGAGCAGTGGCCCGACGCGCACGCGCCGAAGACTGCCAAGCAGATTTCGTACTGGGAAATCTGGCCGCGCTCGGCGGGCCGGGCACCGTCGTTGGACACGCTGAACAAACTGGCGTTTCTGTACCGGTGCGCCGCTGGCGACCTGCTCGGCGGCGAGGACCACAGCCACCTCGACACAGCGGCCATGCGCGCGAACGAACCGGAGCCGCACGCGGGCGTGCCGACCCGCGAGCGTATGACCGGCGCTCCGCTGCCCGCCGGCACGGTCCTGACCCGGGTCACCGATCGGATCATCGAGGACTTCGAGATCCTGACCGACACCTACCGGCATCTCGACTACCGGGAAGGCTCCGGCCGGGTGAGCGCGGATGTCGGCGCTCACCTGCACCGGATGCTGGAGGTCAGCAACCGCACGACCAGCGCTGGTACTCATCACCGGCTGCTGCGCGCGGCGGGTGACGCCGCCCAGCTCGCGGCTTGGCTCGCCATCGACGCTCAGCACTACCAGCAGGCGCACGGCTTCTGCCGGCTCATGATCTCGCTCGCGGAGAAGGCGAACGATCGCGCCCTGCATTCGTACGGTCTCGGCGTTCTCAGCCAGATCCACCTGCACCGCGGCGACGGCCGTACCGCCCTCAGCCTGCTGGGCACCGCACGTGACGTCGGTGGACAGGGCATGCCGGCCGCTGTCAACTCCTGGCTGGGTGAGGCAATCGGTGAGGCGTACGGCCTCCTTGACGAGCCTCGCCGGGGAATGACCGCCCTGGCCGAAGCCGAACGGGTTTTCGACGGCGTCAGCGCGGCCAATACGCCTGTCTGGCTGAGCTTTTTCAACGCCGATTGCCACGCCGCCCGACTCAAGGGTCGATGCCTGACCCGGCTCAGCCGTCCCACCGAGGCGACCCGCTCGCTCTACGAAGCGTTGACCCTGCTTCCCGCTGACTTCGTACGGGAGCGCTCCGGCACTCTCATCGACCTCGCGGTCGCGTACATGCAGATGAACCAGATCGAGCAGGCCTGCCATGCGGCCACCCAGGCTGACGTTCTCGCGCGCCGGACCGGATCCGAGCGCAACCGCAAGCGCCTACGGCAGCTCCTGATCGACCTGCTGCCTTGGACCGGCCTCGACTGCGTGCAGAGCCTCTACCGAGAGGTGCTGATTAACTAGAGCGCGTGCGTACGTCGACCCGCTCCGACCCGCTGTGACCCGCCGCTCCTGGATTGAACTGGGCATCCTGTCCGCCCTGTGGGGCGCGGTGTACCCGCTCATCACCGTCGCTTTGCGGGATCTCTCGCCAGCGCTCGTCGTCCTTGGCCGAGTGCTCCTCGCCGCGCTTCTGCTGCTTCCCCTCGCGATACGCCGGGACGCGCTTCGGCCCGTTTGGCGCAACCCTCGGGCGATCATCGAGACGGTGCTGGTGCAGTCCACTGCACCGCTGCTGCTGCTCACCTACGGCCAGCAGTACGTGTCGGCGAGCGTCGCCGGCATCCTCGTCGGTGCGCAGCCACTGTTCGTCGCGCTCCTCGCCCTCCGCTTCGCACCCGACGAGCGCCCGCAAGGTTGGAAGGGCCTGACCGGGGTGCTCCTCGGCCTGGTCGGCCTGGTCTTGCTTTTCGGCGTCGACCTGCGTGGAGGCCGGCTGGCGCTGCTCGGCGGCGCACTCATCCTCGTAGCGGCGGTCTGCTATGCCGCAGGCGCGATGCTGATACATCGCAGATATGCCGAGGCTCCGCCGCTCGGCGTCGCCACCTCCGCCATGCTCGTCACCACCGCAGCCGTGGTCGTGCCCGCCTCGGCGACGGTTCCAAGCAGATTGCCCGGCTCGGAAGCGACAGCGGCCCTGCTCGTGCTCGGGATCGCGTGCACGGGGGCGACACTCGCGCTCTTCTACAAACTCATCACCCAGATTGGACCTGCCCGCGCCGCGCTCGCCTTCTATCTCTCACCCGCGTTCGCCGTCGCCTTCGGCGTGGCCTTCCTGCGCGAGCAGATCAGCATGGCTGCGATCCTCGGGCTCGCGGTGATCATCGTCGGGTCCGTACTCGCCGCCCACCGTAGCGAGCCGACGCCCCCGTGATGCCTGTTTTCACTCCTGGACATGGCTCACCGTGTGGTGATCCCCGGGCGGTCTCGCGGCGCGTTTGGCGCAGCCTTCGTGTCCCGCCCTGGGCCGCCCGATGGGAGACAATCAATCCCGTGAAGGGCGGGCGTGAAGCTCAGAGGCTCTGCCGCTGCACCCGGCCGACCGCACCATAGATGATCTTGGCGTCGTCTTGGGGGTTCGCGAAGTTTGCCCGTATCGCCCGGTCCTCGTTCGCCTCTGCAAGTTCATGTTTGCAGGCAACTCCGCCGCTCAAGACGTAGCGGAGCGCATCCGCAGCACTGGGCCGCTGGACAGCGCCACGCTTGCCGCCGTCTGGCCGACGGCCGCTTCACCCGCCAGCTCATACCTCACCTACGCCCTCGACCCAACACGTCGGTCCGGCGATTGACAAGCGCGGGAACGTGCCCGGCTCTTACGTGATCAGCCGGAGTCAACGGCGGCGAGACGCACTCGACGGATGGCGCTCAGCCGATCGAGGCGAAGCGGTCGGAGAGGGCGTAGCGATGGAAAACGACGTCTCCGACCTGTCGTACCTCGGCGAGGCGGGCCCGGCTTGTTGATGTCCACGAGAACGACCCCGGGTTGACGAACCGTGGAGCGTCGGCCTCGCCAACGAAGAAGGGCGCCACGACAAGGTGTAGCTCGTCGGCAAGATCCGCCGTCAGCAGTGCGGTGTGTACGCTGCTGCCGCCCTCGACCAGGAGCCGAGCGATGCCGCGCCCGGCGAGGTCGGCCAATACACGCTGGAATGAGAGCGGGTCGCCGCCGTCGACGACCGTCGCCACGGACCCGAGGTGTTCCCGCTGCTTGTCGATCGCGTTGGTCTCGCAGTACACGATCTTCTCGATGTCGCCGGTGGTGAAAAACGCCGCGCCGGGATCGAGGTCGCCCCCGCGGCTCACCGTGACCTTGACCGGCGTGGCCGAGAGTCCGGCGGCGGTCCGGGCTTCGCGGCGGGCTTCAGACCGCACCATGAGTCGGGGGTTGTCTCGGCGGATGGTGTTGGATCCGACCAGGATCGCGTCGCAGGCGGCCCGCACCGCGTCGACCCGGTCGAGGTCCCGCTCATTAGATAGGATCAGGCGAGTGGGGCCGGCCGTGTCGATGTAGCCGTCGAGGGACATGGCGCACTTGAGCAGGACGTACGGGCGGTCACTCACGGATGTCACTCCTACGGTCTGTGGCGATGATCCGCTCGACGAGTTCAATGAACTCGTCAGCGGCGGCGCATGAGTCCAGCGAGTCGAATAGGTCCTGCGTAATCCACTCGCGCGATCGTAGATTGGTCCGCATTCGGTTGAGCGCGCTGCGGGCCGCTCCGCCTGTGGCGCCGTAAGGGATGATCTTCTTGTCCATGGAGACGGCAAGGTCGATCTCGTCCAGCGTGCCCTGGCCACCGCCGAACACGAGGACGTAGTCCGCGTTGCGGACGACGTTCGGATGGCCGAAGACGCCGACCGCCGCACCGAGGCTGGGCGGGCGGTAGTGATTGGCGATGTAGGTCATGATCTCGATGCCGACGCCTCGCGGTCCATGGTCGACGTCGAAGTGGTGGTTCATGAGCCATCGACTCACGGCGATGATGCAGCTGTCGATCGCCTTGTCGGCCGCGTCTGGTGATCGGCTTCCGCAGATCGAGATGCGCAGTGGTTGTTCGGATCGGGTGGGCCGGAACCACCCGGTTGTCACCGCGGCTTTGTCGCCAACCGGGGCCCCGCGCTGCTTCGGTGCGGTGAACGCGGAGATGGCCACATCGGCCGGGGCGAGGCCGAGCATCACGCGGGATTCGTCGGGCATGAGGAGCCCATCGGCGACGCGGGCAAGCACGTCAATGTCAGTGACGCGGGGGCCACGCGTTCCTCGGATGAAGTTCGATACGTCGGACCGGTCATGGCTGGTCAAGAGCGCGAGTTGGGTCTGCGTGCAGCCCGGGTGCGCTTCGAGGTAGATCTTGAAGAGGGTCCCGATCTCGCGGCGGGCCAGCGCGAGCCGCACGTCATCGCGCCGCCAGAACAGGAGCGAGACGCCGGTGACGTCGAACGTCTTGCGCCGAGCCACCCCGCCCCCCACTGGTCGTCGATCTGCGATGACCAGAGGGTAGTGGATTTCGATGGAAGTTCGCGTGACCTGGTCCCACCGCTTTGTTGTCCGCCGCCCGTGGACTCGGACCACGGGTCGCGTCAATTTCCTGATGTCATCGACAAGCCCAAACTCCCAAACGTGACCGACCACGCCGGACTTGCCGCGGTCGAGGTGACGCGAGTCGAAGGAGTTGAGGAGGGCACATGATTGATCCCGTTCTGCGGCTTGGCGCAGGTGGTGGGCTGAACGAGTCGACGATCGCCGTGACCGGTGGCGCCGGCTTTATCGGCAGCCACGTGGTCGCCCGGTTGCTCGCTGAAGGCGCGAGTGTCAAGATCATCGACGATCTTTCGACGGGCCGGCTCGACAACCTGCACAACAGCCTCGGCGCCGGCCTAACCGATGGGGACATTCGGATCTGTGACGTGCGGTCGGCCGAGGCCGCCGACGCTATACGGCTGTGGCGGCCGGAGATCGTCGTCCACCTCGCCGCGCAGTCGAACCTGCCAGCCTCGACACGATCGCCGCTCGTCGACGCGGACATCAACATCCGGGGAACGGTGAACGTCCTGGATTCGTGCGCCGAGGCGGAGACAGGGCTCGTCGTATACGCGGCCACCAGCGCGATCTACGGCACGGTGGACGGCGACGCCCTGCCTGTTGCGGAGACCGCACCGATCGCGCCGACCAGTCCGTACGGGCTGAGCAAGGCGACGGCACTGAAGTACCTCGACTGGTACCGAGATCACCGGAGCGTCGACTACACGGCGCTCGTGCTGGGCAACGTCTACGGGCCACGCCAAGTTGGCCCGATGTGCGGCGTCGTCGGCCTGATGGCGCAGGCCGCGATGGCGGGGGCGGACTTGGCAATCTTTGGCGACGGCTACCAAACGCGAGATTTCGTGTTCGTCGCCGACGTTGCCGAGGCGGTGACCGCCGCCTGCACCACTGGCGGCCTCGGGCTGGTCAACATCGCCTCGGGCGTCGAGACGACCATTGGCGAGATCGCTGGGTGGGTCTCTGAGGCAGCCGGCACCGGAGCTCCACAGCATGCCGATCCGCTGCCAGGTGAGGTGCGGCGCATGGCGCTGGACATCTCGCGGGCGAGGGACCTGCTCGGCTGGCGCCCCACGACCCCGCTCGTGGAAGGCGTCCGGGTCACCGTCCGGGCCGCGCGGCGGCGCGATTCGATCAAGGAGGCGTCATGAGCTACGCGCGTCGATTCGCGGTCGGGCCGGTCGAGGTGCAGGTGACCTCGAATGAAGAATCGGTCCTCGACTATCTTGGCGAGTTCTACACCGCGACGGGTGCCGCCTTGCCGGGCCACGGCTGGACGGTCGACGCTCAGGTTGGCTTGCCAGAACCAGATGCGAACACCAACCAGTGGGGCGTTTCCTGGCGGATAGACCGCTCTGACCACACGATCCATCTACGCGCCGGGGCCGCCGAGAGCCTCTCGATCACTGCCCGGAAATGCGTACGGGAAGTCCTGGTCGACTACTGCGAGCAGCAGCGGTACACAATGTTGCACGCCTCCGCTGTCGTCGATGAGGCCCTCACGATCGTTGTTGTCGGAGACAAGGGAAGCGGTAAGACCACGCTCGCACTGAAGGCCGCTCTCCGGCACGGGATGCGGTACGTGTCCAACGACCACCTGATCATGTACGGGCGTGACGGCGCGGGCACCCTCACGTTGACGTCGCTTCCCACGCTGATTCCGCTCAAGATCGGCACGTTTCTGGACCTCGAAAGCGCGTTGCCGGAGCCGTGGGATCGTGACGGGCTCGATGTCGAGGCATATCGTGCGTCGTCGAGATCCGAGGTCTATTCACTCGATTGGCGCGTGCTCTACACGTACCGCCGATTGGGTCACGACAACCCGATCACGGTAGACCTCGGCCCCCGCCGCTCCCCGGTTACGACGTTGATCGTGTTGGCGAACTACTCGCCGGGCGACGCTGGCGAACCCGAACCCGTCGCGGATCCCGTAACGGAGCTTCTCGCTCACGTGCGTACCGACTGGATGTTCGACCCGACGCTCAACCAGCGGTATCTTCCGCGGGCCGAGCGCGGCCGGGATGAGTACCTCGCGGACGCCCGCCGCATCGTCACCGCGCTGGCCGAGCGGTCGACAGTCGTTCGCTGGTCTCACCGCAGTGATCCGGCCCCGATTCTGGAGTTCGCCGCCAATCGGAGACTGGCATGAAACCCCTCGTCACCGTCGTAATCCCCACGTACAACCGACCCGGCCCTCTGCGGCATGCCCTGGCCAGCGTCGCCGCCCAGCGCGCCGTACCCGGCTCCGTCGAGGTAGTCGTCGTCAATGACGGCGGATGCCACGTGAGCACGGTCGCGAACGCAGCCCGCGAGCAGGGCCTCGTCGTCCGCCTCATCGATCTGGACCAGAACGGTGGTCTTCCTTCAGCGCGCAACGTCGGCATTCAGGTCGCACGAGGTGATTACCTCGCCTTCCTCGACGACGACGACATCTTCCTGCCCAGCCACCTCGGCACAGCCCTCGCAGCGCTGAGCACGGGGGATGCCGACCTCGCGTACACGGTGTGCGTCGTCCAGGAAGCGCGCGTCGACCCCACGAACCCGCCGGCATTCAGCACCCCTGCGACGTTCTCGTTCGATCCGGACCTGCTGTCGGTGGCCAACTTCATGCCGGTCCATACCGCGGTGCTTCGGCGCCCACCGGAGTCGGCCCGGTTTGACCCTGACCTTCCCGCGCTTGAGGACTGGGACATGTGGCTGCGTCTGGTCCACGAGCATCGTTACCGGTTCGTGCACGTCCCGGAGCCCACCGTTGTCTACCACCGCATCGCGAGCGAGGCCAGCATGGTCGGCGCGACCGTTGGCGATGGGCATGCGCTCGCCCACTTCGGGACCCTGACCGAACAGATGTGGTGTCGCTGGCCCGCTCGCACGCCCAAGGTGCAGCACTTCCGGCTGTACATCGCCGTCATGTATTGGCACTCGTTGGCGCGCCTGGCGGCCGGTCATGTGCTCAGTGACCAGTACTTTCAACGCTGCGTCGCAGAGATCGCCGCGGTCTGGCACGGGGAGCGCTCCGAGACCGGCCTTCGCCAACGGCTCATCGACTCGATCAAGGAGACCGCCGATGTCGCACACGCCGCCTGAGCTTCAGGGCTTGGCAGCCACGATTGGGCTGACCATCGACACGGTGCTACGGCGCACGGACAAGACCCTGCTGGCGCGAGGCTCGTTTCGCGGCGAACCGGCAGCGGTGAAATGTCTGATCGACCCGGACCCGTTCTGGGCGGCCAGGTGGCGGCATGAGCTGGACGTGTACGAGGTCTTCGGTGACACCACCCCGCCTGTCCGCGTTCCTCGGCTGCTCCATACCGACCGTGACCGGCTGCTGGTCCTGGAATGGGTCGACGCATCGCCCCTCGCGGTCGAACGCTACCCCCAGCGTGAGCTCGATACCCGGGAGGTCGATGCCGTCCTGGACTGCATCACCGCGTTGAATGAGTGGACCTACCCCGCCGTTCGGTTCTCGCCCACCTTCGACTACTCCGACCGCGTGGCTCGGTACCAGGCCAAGGGGTACCTCACTGAGGGCCAGCGAGAGGCTCTGGACAGTCTGCTGGCCCGCTGCGACGCGCTGGCACAGCTCAATCATGGCGACCCGCTGGCCAGCAACATCCTCCTCGATGCCGGCCGTTCCGACAGCGATGACGAGGCCGAGACCACGGCGGTGCTAGTCGACTGGGAGTTCACTGGACTGTTCCTTCCTGGCTTCGACCTTGCGATGCTCCACACCCAGGTCGGCGCGAGTACGCCAGTGATCCGCGAGCGCATCGAGGCGATCGTGAGTGAGACGGGCATCGAGGCCGCATTCGCGCTCAACCTCGCTGTGGTCCTGACCCGCGAGCTGCGCCTGCACCACGAACTGCCCGAGGACGACCCGGCCCGGACGCGGTGTCTGCCGATCATCGAGGCCGCCTGGACCTCGGCCAGCACCCGCCTACAACGGCTCGCCGCGGCGAGGCCGGCATGATCCACGTAGCCCTGGTCCACCGGGACCTCCACGAAGTGAGCCGCGGCGGCATCTGCACGCTCTACCGCTCCCTGGCCCGGCAACTGGCCGACCTGGGCGCATCGGTAACCATGATCACGCAGGAGTCACCCCACCCATTGCAGGCGAAGGATGTCACCGTCGTCTCGCTTCCCCGCACCGAAGACCTGGTTCAGCACCGCGAGGCCGTCGCCGACGCCCTCGACGCGGTCAGGCCCGATGTCATCGACTGTTCCACCTGGGAGGCGGAGACCCTGCGGTATCTCGCCAAGCCTCGCGAAGACCGAGCCCCGGTCCTCGTACGCGGCGAGTTCAGCGCGGCCCGCCTCGACGCGGGCGACCTCGCTCGCGACGAACACCAACTCGTCCAGGCCGCCGACCAGGTCATCGCCGTTAGCCAGTACGCGGCCCAGGATCTCGCGACGGAGTACGGCATTCCTCTGCCACTCGCGGTGGCCAACGGAGTCGACCGCGAACGGTTCCATCCTGGGAGGCCGACCACGCCCGCCAGCGGCTTCCACATCGACCTCGGGGCCGACGGCCACGTCGCAGGCCGCAGACCGATACCTGACGTCCTCGCGGCTGGAGAAACAGTCTCGCCATGGTCGCCCGATCCGGCGGGACGCCTCCGGCTCGTATGGGTCGGAAAGATCACGCCGATGAAGGGCTGGGACGTGCTCGAGACCGCCGCGACCCGGCTTCGGGACATCGCCTCCATTTCCGTGCTGCTCGGCCACTCACCAACGTTCGCGCCGGTCACATCAGCCAGCAGCGAACTCACCGTCCTTCAAGACCTAGACGACACCGACCTTCCGGGCCTCTACCGCGCGGCGGACTGGCTGCTGTCCACGTCGCGCTGGGAAGGCTTCGGCCTCGCCATCGCCGAGGCGCTCGCCTGTGGCACCCCGGTCCTGCTGCCAGAGCACCTCGGCACCGCGCCCGAGCTGCTCGCCGCCAGTGGCGGTTACACGTACCGCGACCTCGATCACCTCGCGGACATCCTGACCCGGGCCGAACGCCCGGCCGGCTGCCTTCCCGACCACTTCGACTGGGCAGTCAACGCGGCCGAAAGTCTCCGGCTCTACAGAGCGCTCGTTGGCAGGTGAGCCGTGCGAATCCTGCTGATCGGCCCACACCACGCTGGCGGAAGCATCCCGCCCTACCTCGACGTCTTCACCGCCGCGCTGCGATTCCTCGGCGTGCAGGTCGACCGCCTCGGCTCATCGGGTGTGCCCTATGACAAGGAGCAGGACCGATTCTGGACGGGCGAGCGCGTCCGCCAGGAGGCCGAGGGCATGCTTGCCGACGTCGACGTGAACACCTACGACCTGCTCTCCATCCACTTCGGAAACCTCGACGTCGAACAACTGCTACCCCAGCTGTGGCCGGCCCGCCGACCTCCGACCGTCTACCACCTACACAGCCTCGACTGGACCCTGTTCACCGACCACATCCCCGAGCCGGACCTGCGCGAGGCGGTGAACAGGGGAGTCGCCGGAATGGACGCCTTCGTGTGCTTCGGCGCCTACGGAGCCGAGCGCCTCGAGACCCTCGCTGGGCCCGACGCACCACGCCTTGTCTCCTGGCTGCCAACCACCATCCCATCGGGCACCCTGCCGAGATACCCGAAGGATCTTGCCGCAGCCCTGGAACCCTCGGGCCCCCGGCCGCTTGGCAGCCTCTACGGCTACGCCGCGCCCTGGAAAGACACCGAGAACCTCATCGCCGCATGTAAGCGGACGAAGGAACCCGGCCGCATGATCGTCGCGGGCCCGTTCTGGGACGACCCACCACAGGCAGGACTGGATCTCGCTGCCGAGGTCAAGGGCACCACGCACGGATCAACACAGCTGCGTGTCGTACCGACGTACCTCGATGCCGCCGCTCGGATGGCGCTCGTCACGGCGACGGACTTCGCGATCTTCCCCTACCGCTCCCAGCCGACCTTTCAGGGCAGCGGTGCCATCGCCGACTACCTCGCCTACGGTGTGCCCGTCCTCGCAACGGACGTTGCCAACATGGCCGAACTGATCGGCGATGCGGGAGTGGTCATGGAGCCTGCGAATCCCCAGTCGATGGCCGAGGCGGTCGATCGCTTCATCCACGATGTTCAACACCGTACGACCCTGGCCAGCACTGCTCGATGCCGCGCCCGCCGCTTCAGCGCCGTCCACCACGCCGCCCAGTGCCTTCGGTTCTACGACACCCTCATCAGACGCTGAGACGGAACCAGAGACCATGACACTCCCCGCTGAACTGATCATCGCCCGCCACGGCGAGGCCAACTGCAACCGCCAACAGATCGTCGGAGGCCCGCAAGGGTGTCGCGGACTGACCGACCGAGGCCGACGCCAGATCGAACGACTTGCCCAACGACTCGGTCAAGAGCACCACGAGCGTCCGATTCACGCCATCTACACCACGCCGCTGCGCCGAGCCCAGGAAAGCGCCGCGATCATCGGCGCCTACCTCAGCTTGGACGCCGAGACGGTCGCCGGCCTCGCCGAGCAGGACTACGGCACCGCCGACGGCCGGCCGTGGACAGACGTCGTCGCTGAGTACGGGGATATCCCTGCCCTCGATGCGGACCGTCCGCTCGCGGCCGGCGGCGAAACTTGGCGGGACTACCTGCATCGGGCCAGCGTCGCCATCGGCGAGATCACGACCCGGCATGTAGGTGAGCGCGTCCTCGTCGTCGGCCACGGCGAAACCATCGACGCCGCCTTCCACCACTTCCTGGCCGTGCCCGTCGCCGTTCGGGCCTCCGCGGCTGTCGCGGCGTACCACGCGAGCGTCACGAGCTGGGTGCAGCAGCCGCTCTCGTGGACCCGGCCCTCCGTTGGTTGGCGATGGACCCTCACCAGCCACAACGACACCCGGCATCTGTCCGCAGATGTAGAGATGACCGAAAGTTAGCGGGTCTGTCTGCGGTGCCGACCGCCTCGCCGGTGTCTGGTGACCTCGCGAGGAGCCCGGTAGGTTCGGCTATCCAGCACTCTCACTTCCATCGAATGGGGATGCCGGCCGCGTGTCGCATATCGAGAAGATCGTCGGAGAACTCCGCGCGTTGATGACCGGGGTCGAACGCGCGCAGGGGTTGGCAGCCGCCGCGGACAGTCAGGCGCAGGAGGTGGCGTTGCGTGCCGCGGGCGCGGGCTTCGTCGCCCTGGCGGCGGGTGTGGCGCGGGTGCGCAGCGCGATCACGGGCATCCAGGGCGGCCTGGGAAGTCTTGCCGGTTCGATCGGTGAGGCGACGAAGGCGACAGCGGCGGTGCCGAACGAGGCCACCCCGCAGGAGACGATCGCCGGGCTGGCGCCCGTGCAGCGTGCCGTGGACGGACAACCGAAAGCGCTTTCTGTGGCATTTCCGTTACGTCGACGCGCCGCTCCGTTACATTGATGTTCATCACCTTTGTTGGCCGTCGGAATGTCTTGTTGTGCCGTGAAGGGCCCGTTTAGCCTGGGCGCGCGCTCGAAGGTCAACGGGGGGCATATGCAGCTGGGGATTCGGCTTCTAGGCAACGTAGAGCTGAGCGTGGACGGCCAGGCCGTCACCCCGGGTGCGGGGAACCGACGGGCGGTTCTCGCTGGGCTCGCGCTGGCGGCGAATCGGTCCGTGTCGTTGAGCAGGCTGGCCGAGGTCGTCTGGGCCGACACCCCGCCGGTGTCCGCCGTGGCGAATCTCCGTTCGCACGCAGCCGGACTTCGCCGGGTGCTGGGCGACCGGTTGGTCGCGCGCCCGAACGCATACGAGTTGCGACTGGCGCCGCATGAGCTGGACGTCATCGAGTTCCAGCGGCTGGCAGAAGAAGGTCGCAGCCGGCTGGCCACCGAGGATCCGATGGGCGCTATTCCGACGCTCACCGCAGCACTAGCGCAGTGGCGTGGCGCGGCCGGCGACGGCCTGCCGCGCGGCACCGCGCTGGACAATCGTTGGGCGAGTTTGAATGAGGAACGGCTTCAAGTGTTCGAGGAGCTGGCTGAAGCGCGGTTGGCGGCCGGGAGGCACGCGGACCTGCTGTCCGAGCTGCGCGAACACCTGGCGGCTCACCCGCTGCGGGAGCGGGCGTGGGGGCAATTGATGCTCGCACTGTACCGATGCGGAGATGTTCCAGCCGCACTTGCCGCCTATCGGGACGCGCGCGCCATGATTGGCGAGCAGCTCGGCATCGAGCCGGGTGAGGAACTGGATGTCCTGCATCGGGCGATACTTGGCCGGGCACCGGAGGTTTCGTATCCCCAGCCGCCCGCTGCGATCGTCAAGGCGCCGAATTCGGCCGTCGAGGCCAGGTTCGACGGTGTCGTCGGCTGGACCATGCCACGTGAGCTCCCGGCGGACGTGGTCACCTTTGTCGGCCGTACCGCAGAGACCGCGGACGTTGTGACGACGGTGACTGCCGCTACCCCGGCCGTCATGGTCGTCACCGGCCCGGCCGGCAGCGGCAAGACGGCGGTCGCCGTGCGCGCCGCCCACGTGGCGGCCACCGACTTCCCCGACGGGCAGATATTCATTGACCTCGGGTACCGGGCATCGGTGACGCCGGGCGAGGTGCTGGCCCGGGTGCTGCGCGCGCTGGGTGTCTCGCCGGCTGACGTGCCCGACGGCGCCGACGAGCGGGCCGGACGGTTGCGCTCACTTGTCGCCGGACGCCGGCTCCTGCTGGTCGTGGACGGCGTCACCCGGCCGGCCCAGGTACGGCCGCTGCTGCCCGCCGGACCCGGTCCAGCCCTGATCGTGGTCGGTCAACGGCACCTTGGCAATCTCGACGGGGTGCATCGGGTCGCCCTTCCGCCATTGAATGCCGCTCGGGCACGGGATCTGCTGGTCGCCCTCGCCGGACCGGACCGCTTGGCAGCGGATCCGGCCGGCACCACCGAACTGGTCCGGCTCTGCGCGGGGTCGGCGCTCGCGCTGCGAATCGTCGGTTCGAGGCTGGCGAGGTGGCCGGGGATGTCGGTAGCGACACTGGTTGGCCAGCTGGGGGATGGCCGGGACCGACTGGACGTGCTGACGTACGAGGACCTGTCGGTGCGGGCCAGCCTGGTGACTGCTGTGGCGGTGGTTCGCTCCGAGAACGAGGTGGCCGGTCGGCTCTTCAGGCTGCTGGGCGCGTCTCCGGAGGCCCCAGCGGTGGTTGACCGGACCGCCACGCAGCTCGGCGTCCCTAGCCAGCGGGTGCGCAAGGCTCTTGAGGACTTGGTCGAGGCGCATCTGCTCTACCGGGACGGGCCAGGCAATTACCGACTTCCCGCACTGGTCGGCGAGTATGCCGCCGAACTGGCCGCCGCGCCGTCGCCCTCAGTGCATCCATCGATCAGCGGCACGCCCATCACCCGGCTGCCCAGATCGGCCTGAGGCCGGGCCTCTTCACCTATAGCCCAGGCTCGCGGTGGCCGAACTGCACCTCGCGTCCGGTCAATAGCAAGCAGTGACATCGCAGCCCCTGGCTAGGCCAGAACCGGGCGGTGCGCTGGGCCCAACTGAGTAGGCCTGGGCTGCGATATGGCTGTCATCGGTGCGGGTGAGGTGGTCTCCCGTTGCCCCGGGGCGCTGCGTCGTCATGGCCACTGCTGGTGTTGCGCTGACGTTCGTGTCATGGCTTGGTCGTGCCGTCGCCGACTACCGGTGCCCACCGAGGCGCGCCGGCGCCCCTCCGGATCCTGGCAACGACCGACGTCGATGTCATGACGGTCTTCTTGCTGTCATGTTCGCTGACGAAAGTCCTGGATTGCGAACGGTTTCAGCATCGACAGGAATAGCACCCGTCGGCGATCGAATATCTCCAATATATGAGATCGTGTATGACCCCTCGGGATCCTTACCCATCGTGTCTACCTGCAGACCGGAGGGTGACGGGTGAAGAAGACAGTGAGGGGTCCCCTGATCGGGGGTCTGGTGCTGGTTATGGTGGCGACGCTCGGAGGGATGGAGGTCCTACCGGACCAGGATCCCCAACGCGCCGACCAGGCGGCTGGCGCCGAGGACGAGGGCCTGCTGTCTCGGCTCGGTCGAGCGGCGGGCGGTCTGGTGGACGGTGGGCCGCGTAAGGCGAAGCCGGAGGTCATCAGCGCCGGGCTGGCGGTGAACGAGAAGCCTCCAGCGGCGAAGAAGTGGCCGCCGCAGAAGCGGGTCAAGGAGTTGACCGGCAAGCGGACCGCCAACGGTAAGGTCTACCAGCTCTCGGACGGTCGGACGCAGGCCGAGATCTCGATGGTGCCGCTGCACTACCGCGACGCCAAGGGCACGTTGCAGACCATCGACACCCGGGTCCGTCCGGTCAAGGACAAGGGCTACGTCCAGGGCAACCGGACGAACACCTTCACCAGCCTGTTCGGTGACAGCTCGGATGAGCTGGTCCGCTTTGAGCAGGGTGGGCGCAGCATCGAGCTGGGTCTGCAGGGCGCGGCGAAGGGCGTGACGCCGACGGTGTCTGGCTCGACGGTGACCTACGCCGGCGTGGCGGGTGGCGCGGATGTCGTGTACGACGTCACCTCCACGGCGCTGAAGGAGAAGATTGTTCTGCGCCGGGCCCCGAGCGGACCGGTGTCGTACACGTTCACGTTGGACACCGCCGGTCTCACCGCACAGCAGCGGGCGGACGGCTCGATCGCGTTCGTCCCGCGCGCCGGCGGCGAGCCGGCGTTCGTCATGCCGGCACCGTTCATGTTCGACGCCAAGGACGACAAGGCGTCCCCGGTCGGCAAGGTGTGGAGCGACAAGGTCACCCAGACGGTGACCCAGTCCGGCGGCCGGTCGACGATCACGGTTACCGCCGACGGCGGCTGGCTGGCCGACCCCGCGCGGGTCTACCCGGTGGTCATCGACCCGACCATCAAGGTCCAGCCGGTGCCGACCGACGCGCAGGACGTGCAAATCTACTCCGCCGACCCGGCCCACGCGTACGGGCAGGACACCACCAAGTGGCCGTTGTCCGTCGGCACGTCGGGTTCGGGCAAGTGGCGCTCGCTGGTCAAGTTCGACACCAGCCTGGTTCCGGCGAACACCACGATCGACGATGCGCGCCTGGAGATGTACTACTCCCAGACGCATACCGCCTGGCAGTACGACGTGCCGATCGAGGCGCGTCGGGTCACCGCCGGGTGGGACGAGGACTCCGCGACCTGGAACTCGATGTACAACAAGGTCGACACCGGGCCGGCGGGCAACTTCGTGACCGTCGACGACGGTAACACCGGCTCGTCGGCGCAGGGCACCTGGACGGCGTCGACGAGCGAGTTGATCTCGGAGGCGGTCGGTGCCGACTATCGAGTGAACAAGGACGCGGTGACCGGGGAGACCTACACCTGGACGCCGACCCTCACCGAGGCCGGTGACTACAAGGTCGAGGTGCACTACGTCGGCGCCTTTGACCGGACCGACACCGCCAAGTACACCGTTCACTCGTCGGGTGGGAAGAGGACCGACTACACGATTGACCAGCGGACGCCTGACGAGAAGGGCGCCTGGAAGACCCTCGGCATCCACCACTTCGACGCCGGCACCACCGGCAAGGTGGTGCTCGGCGACGTCGCCAACGAGGTCGTGATCGCCGATGCCGTGCGGTTCAGCAAGCAGGGCGCGGTGAAGGACGCGGCGAAGTCCAGCGCCTGGCTGTCGTTCCCGGTGCGCAGCGTGGTGCAGCAGTGGGTCAACAAGACCCAGGCCAACTACGGCTTCTCGCTGCAGGCGAAGAACGAGACGACCCTCGGCCAGGGCGGCCCGGTCTTCGAGGCGTCGGAGTACGCCTACGCCAACGACCGGCGCGACTACAACCTGCCGAAGCTGGTCGTCACCTACGGCCGGCCCGGTGTGGCGGTGAACCCGCCGACGACGGTCACCTCGACCGGGGCAGTGTTGACCTGGCCCGCTCACGGTGATCCGACGCCCACCACGGTCGACAACGACGACATTGTCGAGTACCAGGTGCACCGCAGCGTGCACCAGAACTACACGCCGTCCGGCACGACGCTGATCGCGCCGGTATCGTCGAGCACGCTGACGTATCAGGACACCACGGCGGTGCCGACGGCGGCGGACAACACCGACCCGATGGACCGCAAGTTCTACTACTACATGGTCGCGGTCAAGACCCGGGGCGGGCAGATCTTCGCCGGTCCGACCCAGCCGGCGATGCTGCCGAAGGCCGGCCAGATCACCCGGATCTACCGGACCGCCGGCACGAACGCGACCGGCACCGACGGCGTCATCGACACCACACTGTCGAAGACCCGCTCGACCGAGAACGTCGACGTCTACGACGGTGACCCGTACGTCAGTCCGGGCAACAACTCCGACTACTACGGCGACACCCGGGGCCTGATCAAGTTCCCCGCCCTGGCCGGTGTCCCGACCACCGCGCAGGTGGTCGACGCCCAGTTGAGGATGTACAACACCTACCTCTACCCGGCACCGACACCGACGAATACGTTGACGTCCACAAGCTGACGACGGCGTTCGACGAGAGCAAGGCGACCTGGAACACCAGCAACGGCACCACCGCGTGGCTCACCACGGGTGGTGGCGGTGACTACGACGCCAGCTGGAAGGCCGCCTTCAACGGGTTCACCAACGACCCGGAGTGGGCGAACTGGAACGTCACGCCCGCAGTCCAAGGCTGGCTCACCGCGCCCAGCAGCAACAAGGGCTTCCTGCTGCGCCAGCGGGACGAGACGAACCTCACGGCGCGGGCGATGCTGCTGTCGTCCGAGGCCGAGGAGCCGCTGCTGCGGCCGACGCTGGAGGTCACCTACCTCGAACAGACCGCCGAGTCGACCTACTACGCCGCGTCAACGCCGCAGGTGCTGACGCCGAACGCCACCTACACGCTCCCGGTGACCGTGTCCAACCCGACCCTGGCGGCCTGGAACACCACGGACTGGGAGCTCTCCTACGACTGGAAGCGGGCCGACGGGACCGACCTCGACGATGAGAGCTACGAGTCGCGTACCGCACTGCCGAAGAACGTCGCCCCGGGCGCCACGGTGGACATCACCGCCCAGGTGAAGACCCCACCGTCGTCCAGTGACGGCAACAAGCGCGCCGAGTACGTGCTCAGCTGGGATCTGCGCAGCAAGATCGACGGCCGCAAGCTGTCGGCGTCCACCCCGATCAAGGGGCTGCCGCAGAACGTGGCGGTGGAGGAGCCGACCTCCGACCAGCTGGGTCTGGAGAAGTTCTACTCGTACGCGGGGAAGAACACCGGTGCCGGCGGCACCCTGATGAACAACCTGTACGCCGGCAACACCGTCTGGTCGTACAACGCGTTGAGCAACCCGTCGCGGGGCCTGTCGACGTTCGTCCGGATGTCCTACAACTCGCTGGACACCACCGACTCGGTGGCCGGGGCCGGCTGGTCGCTGCAGGCGTCGTCGATGATGCGCCTGGGCACGCCGTTGGACTTCCACCCCAACCCGAACCCGACGAAAGTCACCCTGACCGACGGCGACGGCACCAGCCACTGGTTCACCTGGGACACGGCCACTTCCCAGTGGAAGAGCCCCAAGGGCGTGCACCTGTACCTGGAGAAGACCACCGCCCTCGACTGCAAGCCGAACACCCAGGAGCGGCGGGCATGGCGGCTGACCAAGCCGGACCGGACCCAGTTCTGGTACGACTGCGAGGGTTTCCTGTCGAGTGTGGTGGACAACAACGGCAACGAGATGCTGTTCACCTACGAGGAGCGCAAGTCCAACAACAAGCCGACCAAGTTCCTGCGCTACATCACCGACGCGGCCGGCCGCAAGACCCTGACCATCGACTACTACGCCAAGGGCCAGACCTACGACTACATCAACGACACCACCTGGGCCCGGGTGTCCGGTGCGACCAACCTGACCAACCCGAAAATCATCGACCACGTCTCGCAGATCACCGACATTTCCGGACGCAAGCTGACCTTCACTTACACCGACAAGGGTCTGCTCGGCGAGTTGGTCGACGGCGCCGGCTCCACCAACGGCGCACCAAAGACGTTCAAGTTCGCCTATGACATGACACAGGGGAACAAGAACGTCAAGCTGGTCAAGGTCACCGACCCGCGGGGTAACGCCACCAACCTGACGTACAACTACCCGCAGAACGGTGACGACCCGAAGTTCCACTGGACCACCAAGTCGTACTCCGACCGGCTCGGCTACCCGACGGCGTTCGCGTACACCGATCCGGACGGGCCGCAGGGCCAGACCCTCAACGCGACGGTCACGGATGCGGAGAACCACGCGACGGCCTACGTGATGGACGGCTACGGCCGCCCCACGCAGACCACCAACGCCAAGAACCAGGTCACCAAGCTCGAATGGGACGGCGACCACAACGTCACCAAGCTCACCGAGGACAACCAGGCCGTATCGACCTGGGCGTACGACGCCAAGACCGGCTACCCGACGGAGATCAAGGACGCCGAAGCGGTCAAGAACGGCACGGCGGGCACCGTGCTGACCTACCAACGTCAGCTCAACGGCTACGTCGCCGACCTCACCGAGAAGACCAGCCCCGAAGGCCGAAAGTGGACCTTCGGCTATGAGCCCGACGGCGACCTGGCGAGCGTCACCGACCCGATGGGCAACTCGACCGCGACGGCCGGGGACTACACCACCACCAACACCTACGACGCCTGGGGACAGCTCGACACCGCGAAGGACGCCAACGGCAACTCCACCAAGTACAGCAGCTACGACGCCAACGGCTACCCGCAGACGATCACGGACGCCCTGACCAGGGCGACCACCTTCGTCTACGACGTCCGCGGCCAGGTCACCAAGGCCACTGACGCGCTGGGCAAGAACACCACCCAGACGTACGACACCTTCGGCCGACCGCTCGACAGTAAGACGCCGAAGGACCAGGCCGCCGGGGTGTTCATCACCACTCCGGCACCGACGTACGACGCGAACGACAACGTCACGCAGTCGACCGCGCCGAACGGGGCCGTCTCCACGGCGTCCTACGACGCGGCCGACGAGCTGATCTGGGCGAAGGCGCCGGTCGACGTGGCCGGCGACCCGGAGCGCTTGACGTCGTTCACGTACGACAAGGTCGGCAACCTGCGCACCACGACCGAGCCGAAGGGCAATCTCAGCACGTCGGACCCGACCGACTACCTGACGACCAACGTGTACGACGAGATCTACCAGCTGGCCTCGGTGACGAACGCCGAGGGCGACAAGATCACCTACCAGTACGACAACGTGGGCAATGTGGAGAAGGTGGTGGACCCGCGTAAGAACG
The DNA here is from genome assembly GCF_040608575.1 of Micromonospora sp. NPDC005171. Classification (NCBI taxonomy): domain Bacteria; kingdom Bacillati; phylum Actinomycetota; class Actinomycetes; order Micromonosporales; family Micromonosporaceae; genus Micromonospora; species Micromonospora sp. NPDC005171. The sequence continues at coordinate 26,296 of NZ_JBEXIM010000060.1, forward strand.
CGACCACCGACACCCTCGACTACACGTCGACGATGACGTACGACCTCGCGCACAGAGTCACGAAGGCTACGGACGCGCTGGGCAAGTTCACCAGCAGCGCCTACGACAAGGACGGCCTGGTCACCGCGAGCACCGACCAGCTCGGCAACACCACGCTGACGACCCTTGACCGTCGAGGCAAGCCGATCGAGGTCAAGGTGCCGTACCGGAGCGACGCAGGCACCATTTCGTACCGGGTCACCAAGTACGAGTACGACCAGATGGGCAACACGACCAAGGTCATCAGCCCGCGGGGTGTGGCGACCAGCGACGACCCGGACGACTTCGCCCAGGTCACGGTCTACGACGCGCTGAACCGGGTGAAGGA
>NZ_JBEXIM010000061.1:0-23443 GCF_040608575.1 Micromonospora sp. NPDC005171
CTTGGTCGATTGCTGTCTTACCGGGAGCCTCGTCCTACATGGACAGCGGCCTCCCGCACCGCCCGTGACCTGCACCGTCACGATGAAAATGGCTCCTTGGCCGAGGTACAGGCCGACGTGGCCGGGCCGGGCCGGGCGGCGCTGCCGCGGCTGCCGGGGATGAACAACAGATCCCCCGGTCGTAGGTCCCGGTAGTCGACGACGGCGGTGCCGGCGTGGACCTGGTCGCTGGTGGTGCGGGGAATGCCGATACCGGCGGCCCGGTAGGCCTGCTGGATCAGCGATGAGCAGTCGCATTGACGGGCCGGGATGCCGGAGTGCGCGGCGGTGCAGTCCCCGCCGAAGGTGTAGGGGGTACCGAGCTGCGCCAGGGCCCACCGGATGGCGGTGACCACCGGCAGCGCGGTTCCCAGCGCCACGCTGAATCCGGCGGGCAGGGGCACCTGGTCGCTGCCGAGCTGGCCGTCGCCGCCATCGAACAGGCACAGCGGGTTGCTCATCGCCTGCTCCAGGTCCCCGGCGACCGGGCCGGCAGCGGTGCCACCGGTTAGAATCCGGATCAGGGCGATCGCGTCGTCTTCCCACTTCGCGTACGCGCCCGGGTAGGCGGAGCGCTGCACGGCCTGCGCGGCGTCGGCCAGTGCCATAGCTTGCCAGCCGTCGACGGCCAGCAGCGCGGTGTAGAACTTCCCGGCGGCGTAGCGGGGTTCCTGCAGTTGGGCACGGGTGCCCCAGCCCTGGGACGAGCGTTGCTGGAACAACCCGGCGGAGTCGCGGTCCCCGCCGGGCAGGTTGCGCAGCGTGGACTCCTGCATCGCGGTCGCCACGGCGATGACCCACCCCCGCGGACTCACCCCGCCTGTATGGGGCGAAGTTTCGCACGGGTGAGATGGATCTAGGCGACGGCTTCGATGCCCAGGCCATCTTCGGAGCGGGCAGATGCGAAACGCTTCAGTGGGTCCTCGAGAACGGGCACACTGACGGGCACGCGCATCTGTCTGAGTGGTTGTCGCAGTGGGAAGATCCGAAGATCGAAGACTGGGCTCGGCATGTGCGCGAGTATTTCTACTCGCCGGATGGCGTGCTGCTTCTGGATCCGCTTTAGACGTGCCCTGGCCTGCCGTCCGCTCTGCCTCGATGCGAGCGCCGCCGTGACGACGGCGGATGTGCGGGCTCGGGCTTTCGAGGCGGCTGCTTCTATCCTCTCTGTTCACCAATCCGCCGTGGCAGGTAGGCGGCGGTCGTCCCCGCGAGGCTGCCGAAGGACAGGGCGAAGGCCAGCGGGAGGAACAAGTCCCACGGGGGCGGCCGGAATACGGCAGACAGGGGCCAAGGGCGAACGACGCGTGGTGGATGCCCGGTTCGCCGGCCCTGACCCTCAGTGCTCGGCACAAGACAATAATGGGTGGCCTCGCCAGCCCGTCCCGCCCTACCGTGCAACTGGATCTTTCTTCTCCGACCCACTCACGAGAGGACTTCACCCCGCGTGACGCCGCCTGCTCTTTAGACCTGACACCTTCCCCGTGCATCGGTCGCCGACGTCGCCGTCGGCTCTTTTCCCATGCCTTCCGTCAGGTCTTCAGAGGGATCATGTCTACGCATCCTCATATCGTTTCGTCCTGGACCCTTCGGCGCACGCACCTTCCCCTGCTTGAGTTCCGCTGCGTCCACTGCCATTCCGGCCTCGCCGGCACCGGCGAACTCCTTGACATCCTGCTCCTGGTCACCTGCGTTTCCTGCGACCGCGCCAGCAAAATCACGGTTCACGATCGCGTCCCGGTCCGGTACCTGGATCCGATCCTTCTGGAGGGCTGCTCCGGCAACTCCTCCCGCCGTGGGCCTGAGCTGGGGCGAGAGGCAAGGTGGCCTTGCCCCGGACTGCATCATGCGGCGGTCCGCGCGCGGTCGTTCATGACCGGGCGCGAACGAAGATCAGGGCCGGCCCGATACCGGCGACGAAGGTGAACGGCCCGGCGCATACATCCGGACGTAGCCGAACTGCGGTCGCCTCGCGGCTTCACTCCGGAAGCTCCACGGCACCACACCTGCAGCTTCTAGGCCCGACACGCTCTACAGGTGTACGGATCTGCCGCTGTTCCCGCCTTCGTGCCCACGAGCGGATGTGTCCGGGGGCCTCTACTGGCAGCGTTCGAAACTCGCTGCGACAACCTCCGCAGCTTCGCGAGTCTGTGTTGAATGCACCAAGAGCGCCTGAGCCGTCAAGACCAAGACGCGGTCTGAGTCGTACGGGATCGTCCAGTGCATCTGCCACCACGGTTTTTCGTCGTGCTGATAGCCCAACTCGATCAACCTGGAGCCGTCGTCGGCCTCGCGCTGATCCAGAACGGTCTGTCCAGCCGCGACAAGGGCGTACGGATCTACCAGTCGTTCCTTCGCTACCGGGCCTTGCGGGAAGATGGTCGCCTCGCCCGGTCCGTGTAGGTAGAACGGCGTGTCGTCGCCTTCGTCCTGGGGTGACTCAACGGTGAACTGAGCGGGCCAGCGTAGGCGGAAGGTAGACGTCTCGACGAACCAGCAGGGATGGTTCGGCCCATCTGCAACGTCCACGACGTCGCTACCCTCTGTCAGTTGACGGGGTTTGATTACCACCTGTGCGGGGCCGGAGGGAGTCCAGCGAGTGACCCGTACGGCGTCCAAGCCGGCTTGGTGTCGCTCGAAGCTGTACGGCCAGTGCGGTGTCAGCGTTATCCCGTAGCCGGCCAGTCGGGTGAGGACATGTCCCATGGGGTCGCAGCGTATCTGATCATCATGGGAGCTTTGCCTGCCGAGATCAGGTGCACGCCTCTAGCCGCAAATCGCGCGTCGCTGGTCGTGGCCGGCGGAGGCGTGGACCTGCCGATCGGATGCCGCTCAGGTCTGGCGGCGACGGTCAGGGGTTCGCTTCCTTCGCTTGGCGTGAGCGCTAGATCTCCAGCCGCAGTCCGGCCCATCGGTCTAGCCATCCCTTGACCTCCACGCGGCGCTGTACCTTCGCGCGGCCCGCTGCGTTGTTAAAGGCTGGAGAGGGGCGGACAACCATTCCCACGAGGTCAGTCGGACCGTGGCAGGACAACAGGCGAACAGAGTCGCCCCGCAGATTCACCGCGACGCACGTCGCCGTTTCGGGCCAGCGCGATATCGCGTCCAGGGCGGACGTGTAGGGCTCATCGCCATTGCGCAGATGCATCCGTGCTTGATTACGGATCTCCCACGGCACCCCAGGCAGGGCTGCTATGGCCTGGGCTTCGGCGCGTGCGTCTTCGCGTGGGTCCAGCTTTTCCGGGTCGAAGTAGGCGACATCCACGTCGCGCTCCGGCGAGACCGGGAGGCCGCTGATCGCGTCCCAGACGCGGTTGCGTACGAAGCCGGCACCGATCCACCAATCCGCTAATCCAAGGTCGGCCGTAGCCCGAAGGACTCTCATTGCTCCCGGGTCTGACTCGATCACGCCCACAACGTCCTGCACGCTCATGACCATCCCAGGGACCCTAAACCAGCAGACGTGCACACCGCTTGCGCGGCGAGGCTGAGGGCAGAGCGAAGTCGTGACCCACCTGTTTCGGCCGATCACCACCGCAGACATCCACTCATGTCGCTGATCGCTTGGGCACGGTTCGCTGGCGGTTATCTCGGCGCGCGGGGCCGCCGTAAAGGTGGACACGGTTGTCGACATCGCGGTCCGGTGCGCGAGTGGCACGTGCTCTCCACGACCGACGCGGCCAACTGGACCCATCACGGTGCCCGCTTGAGTATCGGCGCCTTCGGCTGGGCCGGCGCGGACGCCTGGGCCAGCGAGGTCGAGCAGCGCAACGGCGGTATTACTGGTACACCTCCGTCAACGGCAACGGCCCTGGATGGATGAACATCGGTGTGGCCGTCGCCGACAGCCCCCTCGGCCCGTTCGCCGACGCGAAGGGCGGGCCGCTGATCAGCGACAGCACCCCGAATTCCTCGCCGCTGAACATCGAACCCACCGTCTTCCTCGACGACGACGGCCAGGCGTTCCTCTACTGGGGCGGCTACTGGGCTCCCCGGGCGGTGCGGCTGGCCAGCAACATGATCGACACGGTGGGTTCCGTGGTCGCCCCGCAGGGGCTGACGAACTTCTGGGAGGCGACATTCATGTTCAAGTGCAATGGCCTCTATTACATGATGTACGCGGCGAACGACCCCCGGGCTGCGTCACCTCGTCGAGCTACGCCGGCCAGCGGTACACCACCGCGACCAACCCGATGGGTCCCTGGACCCACCGCGGTGTCGTGCTCGGCCAGGTCTCCTCAACCACCAACCACGCCGGGTGGCCCAGTTCAACGGCCAGTGGTATGTGGTCTACCACAACGCCAACGCTCCCGGCGGAGGCAACTTCCGCCGTTCCGTCGCGGTGGACCGGATGTACTTCAACGCTGACGGCAGCATCCAGCCCGTGGTGCAGACCACCGCAGGCCCGCCGCCCAACCCCGGCGGTGGTGGCCAACCACCGGCCGGCACCAGCGTGGGGCCCACCGTCACCGCCTCCACGCGGTGCCAAGCCTGGTGGATCGTATGTTCGCCGAGCCGAGCCGAGCCGAGCAGGCGGGCCACTTCCTGCACGAGATCCATCCCGAAGGAGGTTGTCGTCACCTGCTGCACGCCACCAGCGGTCACCATCAGCAGCCCCGCTGCTTTGCCACGTTCATCTGCTATCTCGGAATCATATGGCCCGCCGGTGGGGGCCGTCACGGTCCGAATCGGCGTGATGGCGACAAGGACCCGTCTCGTCAACGCCGCCGGTAGCAGTCCGTTCGTGGTCGACCAGTCACAGGCCGGCGCGCCGTCGCTGCTCGGCTTCGATCTCGGCCGCGAGTGCGGATCGCTCGGCCTGATGTCGAGCGAGAAGCGAGGCGCTGTAGGCACTCCACGCAATCTCTTGGTCTGCCGTCATCCTAGCTCCGTCAACCTCGGACTCGACATCTGGACAGGCGTCGAGGAATGCTGCGAACAGTACACCCATCTCCCAGCTGTGCCGTCGGTTCAGCTGGATGCGTCGGTGGTCCATCGTCCTCACGTCTCCGACACGTTCTCGCAGAGCGCTAACTGGTCGAACACGACCAAGGCTATGCGCGTGGGGTCGTCCTGCGGGTGCACCCGCAAGGTGTGATGTGGGTTTGGTTCATCGTCGAGGATGACAACCGTTTCGATCCCGGCCGGTAGTCCGGCGGGCCAGTCGACTTCATCGGTGGGTTCCTTGACGAGGACGCGGGCGAGTCTTCCTTGCAGACCCGTCTGGTCGTAGCGCAGCGGCGTGAGGCCCTGGTTTTCGCTCATGTGCTGGTCTCTTCCTTGTCTTCGGGATGTCGCATCGGGGGCCGATCTCCTGCAGCGTCTGAACTTATCCAGGACCCGACGGTGTCGGCGGTCGTAGACCAGGCCGCCGCCGGTCGCGCAGCTCAAGCTTCACCAGGATGCGACTTATGTGGGTCTTGACGGGTGCTCGGCATCAACAGCGGAGCGCCGGACAACGTACGCCGCGAGTTCGAGGCGATCGTGACGCACGAGCAGAAGTTGGCCCGCCTCGGCGACGAGTTCGTCGCGATGGGGGAGGCGGAGGCGGCGGCAAAGTACGCGGCCCTGGGCAGCCAGATAACCAACCCGTCTGAGCCTGGGCCAGCGGGGCCCCACGGCGGCAGGTCGATGGACCCGGCGCTGCGTGAGCACTGGCAGAAGACGATGGAGAAGCGCGAGTTGGCCGAGGCCGCGTGGTGGAGGTCGATGCAGGACCACTACCGGTAGCTCGACGAGTTCAGCGCCAGGTACGAGGCCAGGCCGGACGCACCGGTCGACCCGCCGCTGCTCACGGTGCCCGCGGTCAGTGTGCTCCCGGAGAACGATCCGCCACCGGTGCAGAAGCTGGCGCCGGGGCGGAAGCCGGCACCGGTCGAGTCGCAGCTGCGGCGGATCACCGAGGAGGCCGAGCAGACGGACCCCGAGGGCAGCAGGGCACGTGCGACCGTGCCGACGGTGCCGCCGTCGCTGCCGTCACGACGCGAGTGGGATCTGCCTGTGGTGGACCACGATGTGGTGGAGGAGGAGTTGGCCGGTCGTACGGCGGCCGAGCGGCAGCGGATCCGGCGGTACGCCGACGCGCTCCAACGCTCGTCCCCGGTCCGGCTGCCGGCCCCCACCCACGAGGTGCTCGACACGCGCTCCCGGACGACCGCGGCGCTGCTCGGCGGTGCCACCCCGTACGCCCTGCCGACGACCTCTGCCGGGGGCCCGGCGGCGTCGACAAGTGGCACCGGTCGGCTCAGACCAACATGTTCCTGGTCGCCGAGGCTCTGGTCCGCCCGTACCGGGTGTTGCCGATCCGACCGTCGGATCCGGTGATCGACCGGCTCTGGCAGGTCGCGGTCGCGGCGCTGTCCGGCGGTGCCGACCCTGCTGAGGTTGCCCGGCGGGTGGCGGAGTTGGCGGCGTCGCTCGGCCGCACCGCCACACCCCACCAGCCGCGCCTGCCTCGCTGACGGCGGGTTATCGCCCCTGTCGCGGAACGGGGGTGCGCGGCACGACCCGGGACCGTGCCGCGGACCCGTCACGTCCCCGGATGGTCACGCAGGACGCCGGGCTCCGGCTGAGGAGCCCGCAACACCCGTCGCCGCCAGGTACTTGTGCCCGAGCAGCGATAGGCGAGATCATCACGCATGATCGACTCCTCACCCGAGGACGACGGGACTTCACCGACAGTTTCTACGCCGGATTTCGTGGGTCGTGATCGAAAGACGGCGGCGGTGTGCGGTCAGCCACGCAAGTGAGCGTTCGACGACCCAACGTCGGGCGATCACTGTGAACCCTTTTTCGACCGGGGCCGTAGGTGAGGGTGAGCCGTAGCTCGCGGTAGACGTTGTCGTCTGGTGCGAGGCGCTGTGCTCCTGCCGGGAGCCTCGCCAGGATCAGGTCGACCGCCCGGCTGGCCGTTCGACACCAGATGCTTCAGCGGCCGAGTCCGATGGAGAACCAGTAGTCGCACCGGTGCTCGATGGCGACGTCATCCCGTACGGTGATCTGGTTCGCCCGGAATGACATCGATCGGGGTTGCCCGGCGGTGAATTTCGGCCAGTGCGGCCCGCCTGCCGCGTGCGGCGACCCCGACGTCGCGAAGCTCGTCCAGTACGCCTGCATTCGGTCGGCGAGCCGCTCCTGCGACCGGTTGAGCGGGGCCGTCGAGTCGAAGGCAAAGAAGTATTGCAGTTCGGCGCCGTGTCGCGCGCAGCGGGAACCACTCCGGGGTGACCAGTTGGCCGGGTGCCGTCCGATCGTCGAACTCGTAGTGCCAGACGGCGCTCGCCCGGGCGAATTCGGTCGCCAGGAAGATGTTTCGGCAGACGATGCCGGCGTCACCCTGGACGATCGACCAGGCGGTGGACGGATCGGCAAAGTCGCTCAACGGGTACGCGGCCAGGACGGTGTCGGCGTGGACGCCGGCCAGTGCCCGGACCCGGGCGACGTAGTCGTCGGCGGAGAGGGGGAAGGCAGCGTCGAGGAACGTGTAGATCCTTCGTTCGTCGTGGTTGGCGCCCAGGATGACGGGAACCCGGTGCCAGGACCCCGATCTGATCAGGTCAAGGGGCGCACCCGGAATGACGTGACCGTCCACGACCGGCAGGATAGTTGCCGGAGCGCTCAATGCCGTGGCGAGCAGTTCCGGAATCGGCTTGGACCGGAGGCACTGCGCGGCGGCCGCAGGATCGGCACAGCCCGCCGCGGCGGCGAAGGCGCCGCCACTGGCTTCGAGTACCGCCGGTGTGGTTGCCGTGCAGTTGCCACTCTGCATTACCGCTCGATGGAAGAGGCCGCGCACGGCGGGCGAGACGAGGTGGGCGCACACGGACCCTGCGCCCGCGGATTGACCACCGAGGGTGATGTTGCGTGGGTCGCCGCCGAACGCGGTGATGTTGGCACCCGTCCATCGCAGCGCTGCCTGCTGATCCATTAGCCCGTAGTTGCCGGACGCGCCGGTGGCGTCCCGGAGCGACGGATGGCCGAGGAAGCCCAGCACGCCGAGTCGGTAGTTGATGGTGACGACCACGATCCGGTTGTCTTGGGCCGTCCTGGTCGCGTCGATCTGGTTGGCGGAGCCGGTGACGAGTCCGCCGCCGTGGATGAAGAAGTAGACCGGCAGCCGGTGGCGAGCGTCGACTCCGGTCGGGCGGAATACGTTGACGCGGAGGCAGTCCTCATCCAAGGATTCCGGGCCGTTGATGCTGGCGAACTGCGGACAGGTCGGCCCGAAAGCACTCGCGTCGCGCAGGCCGGTCCACGGGCGTGCGTCCGTCGGCGGACGCCAGCGGAGGGAACCGGTGGGAGCGGCCGCGTACGGAATGCCGAGGAACTTGTCCACGCCGGCAGCGCGCATGCCACGGATCCGGCCCTGTGCGACAGCGACGACCGGCCGAGCGAATCCGGCGCTCTCGTGCGGCGGGCCGGCTGGCTCGGCGGAGGCGGCGCCGGGCACACCGATGCCGGCGAGGGCGAGGACGATGGACAACAGCATCGCCGGACGGTGCCGGCCCCGGTATCTGAGCGACATGGCGCTCAGACGTCCCAGGTCACGGGAAGCTGGTGCGTGCCGTACACCGCCATGGCACTGCGGAGCGGAACCTCCTCGGGCGGTACCGCGAGCCTCAGCGTCGGGATCCGGCGGAACAACTCGGCGTAGCCAACGACCATCTCCAGCCGGGCCAGATGTTGGCCGATGCACTGATGGATGCCGTGGCCGAACGCGAGGTGGTGGCCGGCCTGGCGAGTGAGGTCGAGGCCCGCGGGCTCGGGGAACTGCCCGGGATCGCGGTTGGCCTGGTTGACCGCGACCACCACCAGCGTGCCCTCCGGCACCGGGACGCCGCCGAGCTCGAAATCCTCTCTGGCGATGCGCATCAGGCCCAGGTGCGTGATGGTGAGGTAGCGCAGCAGTTCCTCGACGGCCGGCTGGACCCGCTCGGGGTCCCGGACCGCCTCGATCTGGTCGGGGTTCTCGAGCAGCAGGAACGTGCCCAGCGACAGCATGTTGGCCGTGCTCTCGTGACCGGCGACGACCATGAGGTTGGCGACCCCGGCGATCTCGTCGTCGCTCAGCCCGCTGCTGCCGTCCGGCCGGGCCAGGGCGGAGATCAGGTCGTCCTCGGGATTGCGCCTCTCGAAGTCACTGCGCGCATCCAGGGGCACCCCGAGCAGCTCGCAGATGACCTGCGACGGAATGGGAAGGGCGAATTCCTGGACGAGGTCGACGACCGGCCCCTTTTTCAGCATGGTGTCGATGCAACTGTTCACCAGCGTACGGATCCGCGGCTCCAGCGCGCGCATCCGGCGCACCGTGAATTGACCGACGAGCAGCCGCCGGTATCGTGTGTGCTCGGGCGGATCCATCGTATTGAACGTCGGCGTGCGCTTCTCGTAATCAATCATGCGGGTCCGGATATCCTCCGGCAGCGGCAGCATCGTCGCTGCGCTCGGCAGTTGCCGGCTGAGTCGGGTGTCGGCCAGCGCTGCCCGGGATTCCTGATATCCGGTCACCAGCAGCGCCGGTGTCCCGTCGGCCAGCTCGATCATCCGCACGGCCGCCTCGGTGCTGAGTCGGCGCAATTCACTGGACGGGTCGAAATCATCAGGTTGGCCTCGATATTGCGCAGCCACGCCTCGCGCAGTTCCTTGAGCTGGTGCCGCGGCGGTGTGGAGTAGGCGTACTCGGTCGCACCGCCGGCGTTGTTGACCAGGATGTCGATGGTGCCGGGCAGCTGCGCGACGGCTGCCTCGACGGCGTCCGGGTCGGACGCGTCGAAATCCAGGGCTCGGGCGAGCGGGCCGAGCTCCGCCGCGGTCTGCCGCAGAACCTGGGCCCGCCGGCCGGTGATGATCACCTCGATGCCCGCGGCGACGAGATGCTCGGCGATGGCCCGTCCGATGCCGTTACCGCCGCCGGTGACCACTGCTGTTTTTGTCATGATCGGTGCCTCCGAATGGTCGAGATCCGCGGGGTCAGGTCCAGCGGCCGGGGGGTCGGGGGAGTCCCAGCCGGTCACGGAGGGTGCTTCCGCTCCGGACCGGAGCCGCCTGGTGCGGCCGGAGAGTGTCGACGAGCGCGTGCACCTGGTCGTCGGCACCGGCGGCGTGCACCGGACAGCCTTGCCCGGCGGATGCTCCGCGCAGGACGAATCCGTCCACCAGCCCGGCGTCGAACAACTCGCGCAGCCGGTCGGCGTCGGCGCCTGGGCCGGACCCGGCCACGACGTCGAGAAGCAGGAGCACGGCCCCCTCCGGCCGCCCGGCCGTGCCGGCCGCGAGGCGCAGCTGGGTGCGGATCTGGGACAGGTCGGCCGAGTCGCCGCCCGCGACGATCGCGACGTCGGCCCGAGTCCCGGCGAAGGTGACGTCGGCCGGCCCGGACAGCCTGCGGACCAGAACAGGACAGCCCTGCGGCGGCCGGCCGATGTTCAGTGGACCCGCCACATCGAAGTGCTCGCCCTTGTGGTCGAGCTGGCGCAAACGCTCGGTCCGGAAGTAGACGCCCGACTCCCGGTCCCGGAGGAACGCGTCGTCGCTGAAGCTGTCCCACAGACCGGCGAGCACATCCGCGAACTCCGCCGCCCGTGCGCGCTGGACCGTCACGTCGTCGGCGGCCGGCTTCCCCGGCGGGCGGTGGTAGTTGGCCGCCTGCGGCTCGCCCTCCGGGCTGTCCGCCAGCCATCCGGCCCGGCCCCCGGACAGGTAGTCGATCGAAGCCAGCCGGCGGGCGACGTGATAGGGGGCCAGGTGCTCGGTCGAGATCGTCACGACCAGGCCGATCCGGGACGTCGTGACGGCCAGGGCCGCGGCGAGCGTACTGGCCTCAAACCCCCTCGCCGGGACGCCGCCGCCGATCGCCTGATCGTCCTCGAGCAGCACGGCGTCCACCCCGGCCTGCTCGGCGTCGCGCACGGCCTGGGCGACCCGCCGGAAGCCGGACTGCGGGCCGTCGTCCGGCCGCGGTGCGGCTTCCGGGACCGTTAGCAACGCCATCGGTGCGGTACGCGCCGTCATCGCACACCCGCCGTCGCCCGCAGCCGCGGGGTGCTGAGGCCGAGGTTGTCCCGCAGCGTCCCGGGCAGGTACTCCGGCCGCACCAGGTGGCGCCGGCGGAGCCCGGGCACCACGGCCGAGACGAAGTCCTCCAGCGCGCCGGGCAGGTACGGGAAGTCCACAATGAACCCGTCCGCCGCGCCCTGCTCGAACATCGTCTGCATGTGGTCGGCCAGCTGCTCGGGGCTGCCCGCGACGATGTCGCCGGTCTGGCGCATGGCGAGCTGGCGCAGGGTCAGTCCGTCCCGCCGGGCGAGGGAGATCCACCGTTCGGCGGTGCTGTGCGAGTGGTTGGCCACCGGGATTTCCGGGACCGGGCCGTCCAACGGGTACCGCGTCAGATCGACGTCGCCGAGCTGATCCTGCAAGGTCCGCAGGGCGACGATGTCCGGCACCAGGGCCTGCAACTCCTCGAGCCGCATCTGCGCGGCCTGCTCTGTCGCACCGATGATCGGCTGGAGACCAACCAGATCTGAATGTCCTCCGGGCGGCGGCCGGCCTTGACCGCCCGCGCCTTCATGTCCGCGTAGAACTCCTGAGCGTCCGACATCCGGGTGGCCCTGGTGAAGATCACCTCGCCATGCGCGGCGGCGAAGGCCCGGCCCACCGGCGAAGCGCCGGCCTGGAAGATCACCGGTGCGCCCTGCGGCGTCCGCGGCAGGTTCAGCGGACCGCGTACGGAGAAGAAGTCGCCCGCGTGGTCGATCGGTGCGCCCGGCGCCGTCGCGTCGCCGCTGTTCGCCCACAGGCGCATCGCCGCCGCGACGAACTCCTCGGCCCGTTCGTACCGCAGGTCGTGTTCCATGTGCTCGGCGAATCCGAAGTTGCGGGACTCCCACGGCGCGGCCGAGGTCACCACGTTCCAGCCCGCTCGGCCCCCGCTGATCAGATCGAGGGACGCGAACGCGCGGGCGATGTCGTACGGCTGGTTGTAGGTCGTCGTGGCGGTCGCCGCAAGTCTGATGTGCTCGGTCACCGTGGCGTACGCGGCCAGCAGGGTCAGCGGCTCGAAATGCTCGTTGCGGGCCGTCCGGCTCAGATGCTCCACGTCGGTGCCCCAGATCGCGACCACGTCCGGGACGAACAGACAGTCGAACAGGCCGCGTTCCAGCGTCTCGGCGTTGCGCTTGTGGAACGCGAAGTCCAACTGGGCATCCGGCGGCGCGGCCGGGTGCCGCCAGGCGGCGACGTGGACCGCCGGGGCCGTCGATGATGGCCCCGAGCCGCAGCCATCGCTTCTTGTCACTCATGGTCGCCTCCTGGCTGCCGCGGTGCGGGCCGAATCCGTGTCTGATTCACGCCCGGACCGCCGTGAGGTAGAGGTATCCGTTCTCCGGCATGCCGGTGACGGCGATCGTCGGTGACGGCGACGAATTGGCAAGTGTCGACGAGGTTCGCCTCTGGCGGCGGCACACAGGCGGTCCATTCGAGGTTCGGGTGGTGCGCGGCGGCGATCACTTTTATCCACGGCGATTCCCGCAGGTTACGGCGGCGCTGCTAGGGGAGGCATTGGTGCAGCCGTCCCCGGAACGGCACAGTTCGACTACCGAACCGTCGACGTTTACCGCTTGAACGACGACGTCCCACAGTTGGTCACCAGCATCCCAGCCACACACGTTCGCGCCACCGCATGGTCTCCCCGGGGTGACCGGCTAGTGCTGTGACCACAAACGTTCACGGTGTCGATCAGGGCTGCCGCGCAGGTTGGTCTGGCCCATCAGCGATGCGTTCGCTGGGCGTGTCTCTGGTGGATCAGGCTCTGGGTCAGCCTGATGACCATGTTCAAGCAAGCGCGCCTGCCGCTGGTCTGTACCTACGACAATGTCGCTGACGCGGCGTACATCTATCTCAAACACCCCATCGGTCCTGGCGGCGTCGGGCGGATGGCGATGTTCGAGCCTGACCAAGGCATGTTCAACCTCGACCTTGATGCGGAGGGCCGCGTCCTCGGGCTGGAGATTCTTGATGCCAGCAAGCACCTGCCTCAGGCGTTGTTGCAGGAGATACTCGCTCAGGGCCAAGCCACAAATGAACGCTCGTAGTGCTTGCCTGGTGTTCCGGTCAGGGTTGTCCGCACCGTCATCAGGCGGCGTTGCGGGTACAGCAAGTGACCTGACCCCAGCGTCGTTGTCGTTCGATGCGGATGCGGGCGCGTTCGCGGCGTTGGGCGGCCAGGACATCGGGGTGGCGGGCACACCGGACGGGTGAGCGTCGCCGTCGACCTCGCCAGCCGAATGTTCGCGCACGTTCCGCGGTGCCCGGCCCGCGGTCAGCGGTCGCGCAGGGCCGCCGCCAACTCCCTGCGCGACCCGATGCCCAGCTTGGTGAAGACCTTGCGCAGGTGCCATTCGACTGTACGCGGGCTGAGGAACAGCGCGGCGCCGATCTCCGGGTTGGTCCGCCCCGCCACGGCGAGTCGCGCGATCTGCGCCTCTTGTGGAGTGAGCTCGACAGGTACGCCAACCGTCCGCTTGCGGACGGTCTCTCCGGTGGCGAGAAGTTCCCTGCTCGCCCGCTCGGCGAATGCCTCGGCGCCCATCGTGGCGAACGCGCCGTGAGCGGCGCGCAGCTGGTTCCGGGCATCGGCGCGGCGGTTCTCCCGGCGCAGCCACTCGCCGTACAGCAGTCGGGCCCGGGCCAGTTGCAGACCGAGCTGACCCGGGGTCAGTCGCTCGATCGCCTCGCGGTACCGGTCCTCGGCCTGCCCGGACGGTCCTGCCAGGGCGTCGGCGAGGGCCCCGACGCCAAGCGCCCAATCCGTGCCGGCGGCACCGACCCGCTGCGCAAGGCACTCGCGGGCCTCAGCGGCCACGTCGGCGTCCCCGACTCGTACGGCGGCCTCAACCAGCTCGCCGAGCGTCCAGTTGAAGACGGCGAGGTCTTCGTACTCGGTAGCCTGACGTGCGGCTTCCAGCGCGGCCTGATACTGGCCGAGCCCGTTGGACAGCACCGCCCTGGCGTAGCCGGCCAGGCCGAGCAGGCGACCCTCGCCGCGCGCCTCGGCGTCCTTGATGGTCGCGTCAATCAGCTCCATCGCGGGCAACTCCCGGCCCCGGTGCGCGGCCAGGGTGAGCAACGCCGACGGATGCGGCGCCATCCCGGTGGCCTGGCCGAGGGCATCGGCCTCGTCGAGCAAGCCGGACGCGTCGGCGAAGCGCCCGGCGAACACCAGGGCCCCTGCGCGGAAGGTCAAGGCCGTGGGGAGCAGCGACAGCGCTCCGGTGGTACGGGCGAAGCGGACCGCCTGTTCGGTGAGCCGATACCAGGCTGCGTCGTCCCACACCTCGTGCGCGACTGGCCCGGCCAGCCAGAGCAGGTACAGATTCTCGTCCGCCGTCATCGTGTCGAGGGCCCGGCGGAGATGCGGCACGGCGGGCGCGTACCCGTCTAGGGTCCACGCCGTGAGGGCGGTCAGGAACAGGCCAGCGGGCTCGTCGCCGGCCGGCACGCCGCGGGCGGCTTCGGCCGCCCGGCGCAGGTCACCGCCACCGAGGCGGCCAGCGTGCACGGCGGCACCCAGCGCCGAGAGGTACGTCATTCGCGCCGCACGGAGATCGAGTTCTTCAAGGCGGCGAGCGGCCGCGAGCAGTGGCGGCCCGGCGGCCCTGCCGGGGTTGAGCGCGAAGGCGACTTGCGCCCGCAGACGCTCCACCCCGGCCTGCTGCAACGGTTCGAGCGGACCCGACTCAGCCGCCGCCAGCAGATCCGGCACCTGATTCAGCTCCCCGGCCTCCAGTCGGGCCCGCGCGGCGCCCAACGCGCGTGCGGCACGCGACTTCGGGTCCGGGGTCAGCTCGGCGGCGCGCTCAAGGAAGGACGCAGCGGCGGACCGGCCGCCCCTGGCGAGGGCACGTCCGGCCGAACGCTCCAGTTCACCGGCGACCGCCTCGTCCGGCCCGAGGGCGGCGTGCGCCCGGTGCCAGGCGCGGCGGTCGGGATCATGCTCCGGGTCGGTCGCCTCGGCCAGCGCACGGTGCACCTCACGCAGCTCCGCGGCCTCGGCCGACCGCCAGGCGGCCGAACGCACCAGCGGGTGACGAAACCGCACCCGGGCCCCGAACTCGACGAGCCCGGCAGCTTCGGCCGGCGCGGCGGCGTCGGGCCCGACCCGCAACTGATCGAGGGCACGCCAGAGCAAGGTCACGTCACCCACTGGCTCGACCGCTGCGGCGAGCAGGAGCCGGCGCGTGTTCGCCGGAAGCGCGGCGATGCGCCGTTGAAAGCCCTCTTCCATCTGGTTTACCAAGGGCGTCGCGGCCTGTCCGCCGAAGCCGAACGCCAGCTGCGCTGGCGTCAGGCCGCGCGGCAGTTCGAGCAGTGCGAGCGGGTTGCCGCGCGTCTCGGCGACGATCCGCTCGCGGACCCGGTTGTCGACTGGCCCGGACAACACCGAGTCCAACAGCGCCCGTGCCTCCGCGGCCGGCAACCCGTCGACGCGCAACTCCGGCAGGCTGCCGAGGATCTGTTCGTCCCCCGGGCTGCGGGAGGCGAAGACCAGCGCGAGCGACTCCTCGTCCAGCCGGCGGGCGACGAAGGTGAGGATGACCTCCGACATCCGGTCCATCCACTGCACGTCGTCCACGATGCAGACCAGCGGCCGTTCCGACGCGGCCTCCGCGAGCAGACCGAGCACAGCGAGGCCGATGAGCAGCCCTTCCGGCGGGTCGCCGGGGCTCAGCCCGAAGGCGGTGGCGAGGGCGACCCGTTGCGGCTCCGGCAACGCGTCGAGGTGACCGAGCAGCGGTGCGCAGAGTTGCTGCAGCGCCGAGTACGCGATCTCGGACTCTGGCTCCACCCCGGCGGCCCGGGTCACGCGACCGGCCGGAGCGTTCTCACCCAGGTAGTCCAGTAGTGCGCTCTTACCAACACCCGCCTCGCCGCGGAGCACCAGCACCCGGCTGTGTCCGGCACGGACGTCGCGCAGCAGCCGGTCGAGCGTCTCCCGCTCGCGCCGCCGCCCCCGCAATACGAAATTGTCGGTGTTACCCGGCACGTCACCCCTCCCCGACGGAGAGATTACACCGACTGAGATCACCAACCCCGCGTACGGCCTGCTCAGGGCTGCGGTCCCTCACGCGTCGACAGCGCGAGGGAACGTGCCGGAGTCAGGAGCCGAGGCCGGCGGCCCGCGCCATGTTGTTGGCGTACCAGCTCGGCCAGTCCGGGTCCTCGTGACCGAGCTCCGCCTCGTGCCGGCCGTGCGCCACAGCGGCGTCGCGCAGAGCCTGTTCCACCTCGGCCACCGAGCCGTAGACGACGTGGGCGATACGTCCCGGATGCCGCGCGGTGACCTCCTGGAGCACGAAGCCGTTGCCGTCCGGGTCGTTGAACGACGCGAACGAGCTGTACGACCGCCGATCAGGCTGGGGGCCGGTCACCCGGTCGCGCGTGCCGGCGTGGTGGAACACGCCACCGGCGTCGTGGAAGACCTCGCTCACCTCGATCCCACGGGCGACCAGCTCCGCTCGGGCGGCGACGACATCATCCACCACGAGGTGTACGCCCTGCACCGATCCCGGCGCGGCGTCGGACACTCCCTCGCCGATGATCAGCGAGGAAGCCGAGCCGGGCGGGGTGAAGTGCACGACGCGGAAGCCGTCCGGGGCGACATAATCCACGTCCTGCCGGAAGCCAACCTTCTGGTAGAAATCCCTGGCCCGGTCCACGTCCGAAACCGGCAGGACGATGACCTCGAGCTTGAAATCCACGATCTTCACTCCTCCGCTGCGCAGGATGCCGTTCGACGTCCGGTCCTTACCGTCGCGCATCGGACCCTGGTGTCGCCCCAGGAAGAACCCCTGGCAGGTGCCCTGGGCCTCACCGTTCCGGCGCGTTGAACAGGTGCAGCCAGATCTCGCTCCGGGTGGGGAACGCGGGAATCGCGTGGCGAGCCGGCCGCGCCCGAGGCCAGGAAGGCGACCACCTCCGTCACCTCCTGGGCCGTGCCGAGCCGCTGGAGGGGTGCGCCGGCCGCAGCCGTCTGCGTGACCCGAGCGAGTGCCTCCGGCGGCATGCCCGTCTTCGCCCAGATCGGGGTTTCGATCGGGCGGGGGCTTACCCGTTGATGCGGATCCGCCGGGGTGCCAGTTCCGCCAGCGAGGGCACCATCGTCATCCGCGGTGCAGGTGCCGAGTGAGGAAGGCGTGCCAGGGTTCGTTCGCACGCTGGTGGCCACCGCCGCGTCCGGTAACTCGCTGCTGTCGATGGCCGCCCATGCCTGGCTGTCCGCAGCCCGATCTCTTACCGCAAAAGGGGAACGAGCCCCGACGACGACATGCTGGTTGGGTACACCGTACTGGAGATCCGAAGACTGCTCAGCGCACTCGCAGTCCGATCAACCCACCCACCCACCCACCCGCCGCACCCGTCAACTAGTTCGATGCAAAGCCCGTGCATTTTGAGCTGGAGCTGATCGCACCGGGTGCGGCATCGCCGCCGCTGGTGGCCGGCTGTGCGTTGACGAGGAGTTGCATCAGATCGCGCAGTTCTCGCGTCAGGGCGGCTTGGTCCATGCCGGCGAGTGCCGGGGTCCCGATGACCTTACGCATCAGCCATACCCCAGCGATCAGGGCGAGCAGCAGTTCCGCGCGTGGGGCGGCAGCCGGCCCGGGCAGGATATCGGCCAGGCGCCGTCCCACGTGCTTTTCGATGCCCGCGCGGATGATCTCGGCGGCCCGTGGATTGGCTGCCGATCGCAGCATCAGCAGGAACGGGTCCAGGTCGTCCGCGTCCGGCGAGGTCCGCGCGGCCAACCTGGTCGCCGTCCGTTCGCTCAGGTCGCTCGGGTCGTCGTTGATGACGGTTGGCGGAGCGAACGAGCGGTCGACCGCCTCAGCGAACAGTTGCTCTTTGGAGCCGAAGTAGCGGTTGACCAGCATCGCGGTCACTCCGGCGCCCCCGGCGACCTCGCGGACGCCGGCGCCGTCATAGCCCAGGCGGATGAACGCCTCTATCGCTGAGTTCAGGATTGCCTCGCGAGTGGCGCTGGCGTCGCGCCGCCGCGGGCCGTCTGCGGATTTGTCTGTGCCTGCCGTCACATCTACGAGTGTAGACTACTCGCTTCAAGCATGTCTACAGTCGTAGACATAGCAGTGTGATGGCTGAGGAGGAAGAGGAGAACCTGATGGACCTGCAACTGACCGGCAAACGTGCCCTGGTGACCGGCTCAAGCTCCGGGCTCGGTGAGGCGATGGTGCGCCTGCTCGCCGCCGAAGGCGCCCAGGTGATCGTCCACGGACGGAACGAAAAGCGGGCCACGGCGGTGGCCGAGGCGATCCGCGCAGAGGGCGGAAAAGCCGACATCGCCCTTGGTGACCTCACCACGGACGGGGGTGCGGACGCGGTAGCCACTGCGGCTTTGGCCGGAGGCCCGGTCGACATCCTGATCAACAACGCTGGCGCCTACAAGCACCTCTCTTGGACTGACGCCACGCCGGACTCCTGGCGCGAGACCTACGAGGGCAACGTCATCTCCGGCGTACGGATGATCCAGCGACTCGTGCCTGCCATGCGCGAGCGTGGCTGGGGGCGCGTCATCACCATTGGTGGCGGTCTCGCGACCCAGCCGTTGTTCCAGCACCCGCAGTACAACGCCACCCTCGCCGCCCGACACAACCTGGCGGTCTCACTCGCCCGGGAACTGAAGGGCACTGGCGTGACGTCCAACATCGTCGCGCCCGGCGCGATCCTCGTCGAGGCCGTCAAGGATCTGCTCACCGAGATCGCCCCTGATCGCGGCTGGGGCAACACCTGGGAGCAGATCGAGCAGGACGCGACGAACGAGTTGGTGCCCAACGACATCGGACGACTCGGCCGGCCGGACGAGATCGCCACCGCGGTCGCCTTCCTCGCCAGCCCGCTGGCCGGCTACATCAGTGGCGCCAACATCCGCGTCGACGGCGGCCACATCCGCAACGTCACCTGAGCCTCGGACATCGCCGACACGAAGAGATGCCCCGACGCGGCGCCGGCGGGTGTTACGAAACGTCCATGCGGCAACTGATCGATGTTGTGGGCCTGGCCGGCACCGGCCAGGCCCACAACTGTCACCCTCGCCGGTGTTCTGCAGGCAACCGGTAAGCGCTCGCTTGGGTCGTCGCGCCGCGGTCCAGGATCCAGGCGCAGGGTCGCCGTCATCCTCGGCGGCCCCGCGCTCTTCCTACTCGGCCGGGCCACATTCGAATACCAGGTATTCAGCCGCATCTCACTCTCGCGCCCCGGCGGACTACTGGCACTGCTCGCGATCGCTCCCGGCGTCATCTTCCTACCACCGGTGTTTACCGAGCTCGGCGCCGCCCTGGTACTCGCGGGTGTGGCCATCACCGACACTCGGCGCAGCTGGGGCCGCCCACCCGAGGCACCCCTACCACCTCATTGACCCATCGACGTGCAGGGGCACCGGCGGACGCCCCGCCCCGGCGGGAACGTGGTGTTGAGGCGTGCGTGAGCGCGATGGTGCCATGGCCATCGCCGCCGGCTGGGCGTTACGCATGGCGTCGCTGGACCGAAACCGCGTCGTGCCGTAACCCCGCAGGTCCGGCACGATGACCCGGTAACCGGCGGCCGTCAACAAAGGCACGACGTCGACGAAGCTGTGGATGTCATACGGCCAGCCACGCAGGAGCAGCAGGACACCCGCGATGCTGAACGAAACTCTCGCGCCTCAATAGTGAATCTCAAGTGGCGGCCCCGGATGTCAATCCGGGGCCGCCGTGTTGATTCGGTTCAGTTCAGGCCGCGACGCGGCGGCACTTCGCCGCCTTGGTGTTGTCGCGGCCGCTATGGCGGGTCACCGCGGGTAGTGGTGGATGTTGCTGGTGGTCTTGCCGTCTACGGACGTGGCTGGGAGGGTCTCCGGGGCTTGGCCCTTTTCCACCCAGTTGACCAGGGCGTCGAGGTCGGCGCTCGGGTTGACCAGCGGACCGGTGCTGAAGAGCGGCGTTCCGCAGTGGTCGACGCCGGGCAGCAGGAAGAGGCGGTAGAAGTTGTCGACGCGCTTGTTACCGCCGAGGGCGGCGTTGACGTGCTTGCGGTAGTCGACCGTGCCCTGGGTCGGGATCAGCTGGTCTGATTGGCCGTGCCAGGTGAGCAGCTTGCCGCCAGCCGTGGCGAAGGCCGACAGGTTCGGGTCGTTGTTGGCGATGATGTCGTCGTACTGCTTGGTCGCCGAGGTGAAGAGCTGCGTGAACGTCTTGTAGGTGAGCTTGGTGCTGTCGAACGACGGGTTCTTCGTCACGAAGTACTTGGCCCACTGGTCGGGAACCTGGAAGGGCGCGCCGGGGTTGGCGATGAAGTTGAACGCGGAGCCCTTGTTCTGGCCGTACCAGAGCTTCTTGCCGGACGGTGAGACCGGGCCGGCCCAGATCTTGTTGACCGCGTCGGCGACCGCCTGGGTGATGGTGATTTCCTCGCCTTCACAGACGACCTTCTTGCCGACCAGGCGACGGGCGTCCCACTTGCAGTCCTGCGGGTTGTGGATGACGCCGTCCTTGACGCCGTCGAGGGGATCGCAGGCTGTGACTGCAGCGGTGTTGAAGGCGGCCAGTTCGCACTGCGACGGGGCGACCTTCTCTTCGTTGTAGACGGCCTGCGACCACAGCGTGGCGATCTCGAACCGGTTCCACTCGATCGCCGGCGCGTTCGCGAGGATGCCCTGGAAGTCCGTCGGGTAGTTCTGTGCCTCCGAGTAGCCCTGGCGGCCACCGGTCGAGCAGCCGGTGAAGTACGAGTACTTCACCGTGCGCTGGTAGAACTTGTTGGCCACGTCCTTGCCGATGACCGCCATGTCGTGCACAGAGCGGGAGGCGAAGTTGGTGAGCAGGCCGGTGTTGATCTTTCCGTCGGTGAGCCCCCAACTGGCGTCGAGGCCGGTCTTGACGCCAGCGTCGGTGGCCGCGCCGACGTATCCACCCTTGACCGCGCTGATCAGCGGGACGCTCAGATCGCTGAGGTCGCCGGCGGAGTAGGCGCTGCCGCCGGTGGCCTGGAAACGTCCGTTCCAGTTCTTCGCATCCTGGGGGAGCGAGACCTTGATGGTGACGGTGTCATTCGCGCCCGGGTGGGTCACGACCACATTGATGTCGCACCAGGCAGGCACGGCGTTGATCGGCGGATTCTGCGGGAGCCCCGGGATGGAGGGGAACGTGAAGTCGCCGCCGGCCCTGGAGACAGCCTTGACGGACACCACTGACGTGCCAGACGGCGCGGAAACCGGAACGGCGGCGCAGGTGGTAGCGGCGGTCGTGCCGCCGTCGCGGGTAGTGGCGTTGACAGCTACGGGCGTGAGGGAGGCCGCTAGTGGTACTGCTGCGGCCATCAGAATCATCAAGCGTCGCTTCATACCCAAAACCCTCACCTAACCGGGACGACCTGACCCCAGGGTGAGGCACTGGGGTGCACCCTGGCCCAGGACCCGAGGCACTCCGGGTGAGTGGTTGAGCGTTGTGTCTGCTGGCACGACCTGCGAAGGCTCCGGGCCGCGCGACCGGCGTCCGCAGCCCGGCCGCGCGATTCAGTCTTGTCATGGTCACCAGCTGAACTCGGGCAGGTGGCGGTAGCGGAACCAACTCGCCGCGACCTCGCGATCTAGCGGGATGGCGGACGCCGGTCTCGATCGTCTTCTAGAGGAGGTGGACACCGGTCAGCTCTTCGCTGAGCGTCCACAAGTGCTTGGCCTGCGCTGGGTCGATCGCGTGTGGCGCGCCCCCCGAGAGGTCGTTGAAGCCACCGAGGTGCGCGGTGTCGGCATCGGTGTCGCGGGCGAGGGTGGCGATGTCGCAGTTCTCGCAGTAGACGTCGCCCTTGCCGGCGAGCTGCGGGCTCGTGGCGCACCATACCGGCGTTGCGGCGACCTGTTCGGGTGTCTTGAGTTGCTTGCTCGGGTCGAGGACCGGGCTGCCGTCGGGGTTGGTCTCGCTGCGTGAGCGCGTGCACGCACTGGTGGGCGTCCGATGCCAGGGTGGCCCAGCAACCAGGGGGAGGGCAGATCATTCTTGGTGTCGGCCGACGTCCGACCCATCAGGCGTGCACCGTCGGCTGGCCAGAGGGTGCGGCCGTGCCACGCCCGCACCTCGGAACGTCCGGTCAACCACCGATGGCCATGCTGCGGGCTTCGATGGCTTTGAGCGTGTTCTTCAACGCCTTACCCAGCACGCCCTTGCCGACCGAGCCCAGCACCACGCCGGTCAAGCGGCCCTTGAAGTTCTTGCCCTCGCGAACCACCACGACGTCCAGGACCGTCGTCCCGTCCGGCTGCGGCCGCAACGTATAGGTGTGACCCGACTGGCCGCCCCAGAGGTTGGAATCGGTCGTCGTCATGGTGACACGGCGGGGGTTCGACCAGTCATAGCGCAGACGCTCCCAGATACCGCCCGAGCCTTCCGTGACGTCAGCCCAGCCAGGGCCCTGGCCGTGCACCGTCAGATACTCGTCGGCGCTGTTGCCAAACACCTCCGAGCGGCCCGGCCCGAAGTCGGTGAGTGCGGCAAGAACCTGCTCCGGCGTCGCGGTGGTTCTCTGAACGAAGTGAATCACGGACATCGCGTTCTCCTGGATCTCCCGCGGACTGACGTCCTCTCAGAGTTCCCGACCGCGGAGCCTGGCGAGCCCGTGTCACACCCTGGTTCTCCGTTCCAACTCACTGGTCGACGCCAGTGGCTCGGCCATCGGTGGTCGTCGAGTAGCGCGTCGCTTGCTCGCCCGTGGTGGCCTCCTGCGTGTCGACTTTCGCCCGGCGCCGCCAGCGTGGCCGGGGATGAGCCCAGTTTGAGGCGGCGGGGATCAGAGGCGGATGTAATCCTTCGTCCCTGGCCGTCCGGTTTCATCGCCGAGTAGCAGGGGTACGTCGTACACCGACACCCCGGGCAGTGCCCGAACGTAGCGGACGCGGTGGCTTCACCGCTGGTGCTCGAACGCCACGTCAGCTTGGATCTCCACGACTATGTTCGGCTTCACCTGCACGTACTGCAGCAGCTCCGGCCGTTCCAGTTGTCCGGACCAGGTTGCGGGCAGCGGCTCAGGCCACGGGTGCAGCGCTGGGGCACCGCGGCGCTGCGCCGTCCGCAGGGGCGACAGCATCCCGCCAAGCCCCCCGCGCTGCAGGCCGCTGAGTGGGTGGTAGGACAACCTCGGGGCGGACCCTTGACCGACCTGCAGACCTCCATCGCCGCACCGCGACCGCGAGCGACCCGCCGACGAACGTCGGCGGGGTCCCGTACTCCTGCGGCAATCGTTCCGGCCCCTGATTCCATCGGGCAATGCTAAGAGCGCGTTTGATTTGTGGGATGGTCGGGTGTGTCGCACAGCCGGTCCGATCGATGAGGGTGACTTGGTCGGTAGACGGGTATGGATCGAGTGC
>NZ_JBEXIM010000062.1:0-23230 GCF_040608575.1 Micromonospora sp. NPDC005171
GTCGGCGGCCCGTCGGCGGCCCGTCGGCGGCCCGTCGGCGGCCCGTCGGCGGCCCGTCGGCGGCCCGTCGGCGGCCCGTCGGCGGCCCGTCGGCGCTGATCCACTCGTGTTCCTGGAAATCGGGGCGTCCCGGTCCGCCGGACACCCCGATTTTCAGGAAGCCGAGTCGATCAGGTGGCCGTGTCAGCGGCGGGCGGGTTCGGCAGCCGGCGCGGCGGGTTCGGCGGCGGGTGCGGCGGGTTCGGCGGCGGGTGCGGCGGGTGCGGCGACCCCGACGACCGGGCTGCTCCGGCGGCGACTGAACATCCCCTGCGAGACCGCGACCCCGAGCAGCACGATCAGCGCGCCGACCGGTTGGTGCCAGTTGGGCCGTTCGTCGAGCGCCAGAGCACCGATCAGCACCGCGAAGATCGGGATCAGATACGTGACGGTGGACGCGGTGGACGCCCCGGCCACCCGGATGTTGCGCATGTTGATCACGAACGCGAGCCCGGTGCCGAGCGCGCCGAGGGTCAGCACACTCGCCACCACTCCCGCCGACAACTCGGTGGGCAGCGGCGGCAGGCCGGCGACGAACGGGGTGACGATTGCCAGCTGCACGGCGGCGAGCAGCAGTTGCGCCGTGGAGAGCGACAGCCCCGAGTACGCGCTGCCGGCGACGAACCGCTTCTGGTAAGGGATGGCCATGCCGTAGCAGGCCGCCGCACCGAAGCACATGAGCTGGCCGGTGAAGTGCGCCCCGCCGACGCCCTCCCAGACCCCGAGCACCACAAGCACCCCCACGAAGCCGAGCCCGAGCCCGACAGCACGGCGCACTGTGAGCCGCTCGGTGCGGAAGACCAGCACCGCCAGCGGCAACACGATCAACGGCGTGGTGGCGTTCCAGATGCCGGCCAGCATCGACTCGACCCGCTGCTCGCCGTAGCCGAAGAGGGTGAACGGCACGGCCACGCCGAAGGCGGCGACAACTGTCAGGTGCGCCCAGACCCGGGGCTCGCGGGGCAGCCGGTCGCGCAGCACGGCGAGGACCACGAGCAGGGTCAACGCGCCGGCGACGACCCGGTAGAGGGTGAGTTGGACCGGGTGCAGCTCGGCCACCCCGACCTTGATGAAGAGGAAGCTGGAACCCCAGATCGCGGCGAGGGCGACGAAGCCGGGCAGCCAGGCGCGGACCGGCGCTTTGTCAGGAGTGGTATCAGTGGTCACCCCTGACACTCTGCCGCAATCGTGCGACAAAGTCGCGGCGCCTTTCGGCCGTCACGCCGTGCCTGAACCCGCAGCTCGAACACGACAAACGTCGGCGACACCGGGGTGGGGTGGTCCCGTAGGGTCGCAGCGTGGGACGAATTGATGAACTCGCCAACCGCTACGTGGCCGAGTGGGCGCCGTTGAGCCCCACCGGCGCGACATTCGTCGGCATCGCCGGCCATGACGACCAGCTCGACGACCTTTCGCCAGATGGTTATGCAGCGCGCGCGGACCTCACCCGCCGCACGCTCGCCCAGCTTGAGGTGACCGAGCCGGAGACCGAATCGGAACGGACCGCCAAGGAGGCAATGCAGGAACGGCTCGGCCTGGACCTCGCCAGGTACGACGCCGGCGAGGTGACCAGCGAGGTCAGCGTGATCAGCAGCGGGCTGCACGAGATTCGCATGGTGTTCGACCTGATGCCGACCGCGACCAGCGACGATCAGGCCAACATCGCCGCCCGGCTCAACGGCTTCGGCGCCGCGCTGGAGGGCTACAAGACCACGCTGCGGGAGGCGCTCGCCGCCGGTCAGGTCAGCTCGAAGGTGCAGCTGGTCGAGGTAGCCAAGCAGTGCGACATCTGGGTCGACCCGGCCGGCGACAACTTCTTCCACGGGCTGGTCGAGCGGCTGGGGGCGGAGGGCACGGTCGGCTCGGAGCTGCGTCGGGGTGCTGCGGCGGCGACAGCGGCGACAGCGGAGTTCGGCCAGTTCCTGCGTACCGAGCTGGCCCCGCACGGGCGGGACAAGCAGGCCGCCGGCCGGGAACGCTACGAGCTCGCCTCCCAGTACTTCCTCGGTGCGAAAATCGACCTGGACGAGACGTACGCCTGGGGCTTCGCTGAGCTGGCCCGCCTGGAGGCGGAGATGCGGGTCGTGGCGGGGCGCATCGCCGGCTCCGGCGCCACCGTCGACGAGGCCGTGACCGCGTTGGACGCCGACCCGGCCCGGACCATCCGGGGCAAGGAGGCATTCCGGGACTGGATGCAGGCGCTGGCCGACAAGGCGATCACCGAACTGCACGGCACCCACTTCGACATCCCGGAGCAGGTCCGGCGGATCGAGTGCTGCCTCGCACCGACCAGCGACGGCGCCATCTACTACACCGGCCCGAGTGAGGACTTCTCCCGCCCGGGTCGGATGTGGTGGGCGGTGCCGCAGGGCATCAGCGACTTCTCCACCTGGCGTGAGGTGACCACTGTCTTCCACGAGGGCGTGCCAGGTCACCATCTCCAGGTGGCGCAGACCGCCGTCCGGGCCGACCTGCTCAACCGCTGGCAGCGGCTGCTCTGCTGGGTCTCCGGGCACGGCGAGGGCTGGGCGCTCTACTCGGAGCGGCTGATGGACGAGCTGGGTTACCTGGAGGACCCGGGCGACAAGCTGGGCATGCTCGACGGCCAGGCGATGCGCGCGGCACGGGTGATCGTGGACATCGGCATGCACCTGGAGCTGGAGATCCCGAAGGACAATCCCTTCGGTTTCCATCCGGGCGAGCGGTGGACACCCGAACTGGGCTGGGAGTTCATGCGGGCGCACTGCCGGGTTCCGGACGAGAACCTGCGCTTCGAGCTGAACCGCTACCTGGGTTGGCCGGGGCAGGCGCCGTCGTACAAGGTGGGTGAGCGAATCTGGCTCCAGGCCCGCGAGGACGCCAAGGCCCGCAAGGGCGCCGATTTCGACCTGCGGGAGTTCCACCGGCAGGCGTTGGACCTGGGCGCGCTGGGCCTCGACCCGCTGCGCCGGGCGCTGGCCCGGCTCTGACCGGGTACGGCTGCGCGCGCCGCCGGTACGACGAGTCCGTCGCCGCGCGCAGCCACGCCCCGAGCCGAGGCCGCTCGCGCAGACCTGGCGCTCCACCCGAGGCCACTCGCGCGGCTGTGCGCTCAGCCGAGGGTGAGCGCCAACGCCGGGCGGGCGGTCAGCGTGTCGCTGGTGACGTACGCCAGGTCGATGGTGGGGTCGGTGAACGTGATCGGGATCGGCGAGGTGATCGGCAGGCCGTCCGGTAGCGGCAGGTCCGGAGTCAGCGTGATCTTGATGCCGAGCAGTCGGCCGACGAACCGGGTCGCGTAGAAGGCCACGTCTCCGCGGACGGTCAGCTGGTTTGTCGCGTACCGCTGGTTGCGCCCTGCCGGGCCGTCGGCCCGCAGCAGGAAGTCGTTGGTCACCGCCTCCCGCATGCTGAACTTCAGCACCTTGAGGTCGCCCGTCACTGTGTGCAGGTCGGTGACCCCGTCGAACCGCAGCCCGGTCATCCGCACCGACGACCCGGTCAGCTTCGAGGGCGTCTGCGCCACCGTCGGCAGTGCCGGGTCGGCGGCGATCCGCGGCAGGAGCTTGCCCGGCTGCACCGTTCCCGGCTTGCCGGGTGCCGGCGTGCCGGGCTTGCCCGGGGTCGGCTTGCCCGGTGGCTGCGACGGGCAGTCGGTGGGTCCGGGGCGGGGCGTCGCCGTGCTTGTCGGCCGGGCCGTCGGCGTGGCGGTGGGGGGCACCGAGGGCGCGGGGTCCTCTTGGCCGCCAACGCCGAGCAGGTCGCCGATTCCGTCCAGGATGTCGGTGATCACGTTGCCGCCCCGTGCCGGGCTCGGGGTGGGCGTCGGCGTGGCCGCGCTGCGACCGGGCGACGGTGTGACGGCCCGGGGCGGGGTGGGGCAGCCGGTTGAGGTTGGTCGGCTTGGTGCGGCCTGCACCGCTCGGGGCTGGCTGGCCAGCCCGACGGCCGCCAGGCCGAGGACCACGAGAGCGACGGCGAAGGCTCGCGGGTCAGCGGAACGTCCCGGCCATTCCGGCGGCGCACCCTCGTCGGACGCCCCGACGCCAAGGTGATCGACCCGCTCGACGCCAGCCTCCCCGACCCCGCCCTGCCGGACACCGCCCTGGTCCACACCGCCCTGGTCCACACCGCCCTGGTCCACACCACCCTGATCGACACCAGCCAGGCCAACATTGGCCAGGCCAACGCCACCCAGGTCATCGCCGTCCTGCTCGGCCTTGGCCTGTCGCGGGATGGGTGGCGTGGGGTGGATCGGCGTCCAGGCGAACGCGAGCGCGCTGCCGACGATGCCGAGCAGCAGACCGACGAAGAAGCCGCCGAGGTTGAGCCCGATCAGCGAGTAGACAGCGGTGACCGCCGCGACGACCGAGTAGAACAGCCGCTGTGCCGGGGTGAACCAGAGCAGCAGGCCACAGGTCACCAGGATGATCGGGATCAGCAGCGAGAGCAGGCCGGTCGCGCCACTGTGGAAGCTGAGACCGTTGAGGGTCATCCGGGTGGAGGCGAACATCTCCAGCCCGGCCAGGGCGATGAGCAGTCCGCCCCAGAACGGCCGGCTGCGCTGCCAGCGGCGGAAGAGCCGCCACGCCTGAGCCGGACCACTGGACCGGGCGTGGGACGGGTTCGCGGTTGTCACGTACTCCTCCTGGCCGAGCGGGGACGGGAACATGGGCCCGGGCCCGCGGTGCTGACCACCGCGGGCCGGGGCTCACCTCAGAAGCACTCCTTGCCCTTGGCATCGTCACCGACGTTGACCTTGAGTCGGAGGCCGACCAGGTTGAACGTGGCCGCCGTGGTGTAGCGGGACACCTGTTGCAGGTTGGTGATGGTGACGTGGTCGGAGTTCTGGCCGAACGAGCCGGCCTGGGCGGTCGGGTTCAGGTCGGTGGCGTCCCGACCGATCCTGATGTTGGTGAAGGTCGCGTTGCCGTTCAACGAGTCCATCGCAATCAGCAGGTCCTTGGCGCGGGCGGGTTCCTTGCCTTCACCGGCGTTGATGGTGAGCACCACCGGCAGACCCGGCAGGTCAGCGCGGACGGACTGGCAGAGGCTGTAGAGCTCGGCGCTGCTGATCTCGGAGAGCGCGACCGGGTGGACCTCGCCGGATTTGCCGTCCTTGCCCTTCTCGCGGACGATGCCGCCGTACTGCTTGAAACCGTCACCCTCCAGGCGGTCGGCGC
Source organism: Micromonospora sp. NPDC005171 (assembly GCF_040608575.1). Lineage (NCBI taxonomy): Bacteria > Bacillati > Actinomycetota > Actinomycetes > Micromonosporales > Micromonosporaceae > Micromonospora > Micromonospora sp. NPDC005171. The sequence goes on from NZ_JBEXIM010000062.1 coordinate 5,202, forward strand.
CGATTTTGAACGTCTGCCCGGAGACCGTGACGTCGGACGCGATCGCGCCTGTCGACATTCCGAAAAGGATGGCGCCGGCAGCCGCCGTGGCGGGCACCATCAGGGCGGCGAAACGCCACCATCGGGTACGACCCTGACTGTCTAACCGATCCTGCACGGGGTCCTCCTCGGGTCGTTGCGCGCGAGTGGCCGGTCCCGAACGGGCGGCCCGCACCGGGAGCCCGCGGTCTGTTACCGGCTGGTAACCATCGGGCTTGATGGTGCACCCGTTGCGGCGCAGGTCACAACCCCCTGATTACCGGGTGGTAACAGTCGGGCGACCCGGCGGAGGTGCGGCATCACGGATCGTCAACACATTCGTCGTCACATCCCTCCGAAATGCCACCAAGACGGGCGCAGTGCGGCGGAGGTATCAGCGCAGCGTGACACTGCATTGACTAATTACAATCGAGTAACAAATGTAAAGCGCGCAGGTGGCGCGGGTTTCACAGGACCGAGGGGTGGACCGCGTCGCGGTCCACCCCTCGGTCGTACATCCGGTAGTACGCGCGTCAGCGCTGCTCCACCTCGCCCGGCGCCGGGCGCTGGGTCGGCACCGTCGGGTCCTCCGACTTCCAGTTCGTCGAAGCCGGCGGGATCTCGTCGGTCAGTGGCCCGCCAACCGGCTGCGGCCGGGGCTGCTCGACGGTGTCCGTGTCGCGGACCGGCTCCTGGTCCACCCGGGTGGGCGTCGGGTCGGCGACCGCCGGCTCAGCGCGGTGCCGGGCCGTCCCACCCTCGGGTCGGGTCACCAGCCACACACCGAAGACGACAGCGAGCAGACCGAGGACACCAGCGACGATCGGGCCCCAGAAACTGATCAGGCCGATCTTGAAGCGGTTGTCCTTGACCGTCTCGACACTGCGGCTGACCGTGTCGTCGGTGTAGTTGAAGTCCGCGTCCAGCAGCACCGTGGGGGTGCCGGTGTCGGGGCGCAACTCCTTGTGCTGCTGCTCCCGCACGTTCACGTAGGAGCCGGTGACCGGGTCGACCCAGACCGTCCGGATGTTGCTGTAGACGATCTGGCCGCTGGTGGCACCCGGAGCGAACTTGCCGATCAACGTCTGGAGGCTGCTCTCCGGCGTGGCCAGCACCTCGTTCTCGATCCGCTGCTCGAAGCGGTACGCCTCGATGCCCTTGATCTTTTCGGTGCCGACGAACTTCGCCGGCGTGGCCCGCTTCAGATCACGGTCGAAAATCTGGTAGTCGCGCTTGGCGGTGCCGAACGGGAACTTGTAGATCTGGCCGGAGTACTTCACGTTGCCGACCGGAGTCCCGTCCGCCCCGGTCTCGTTGAGCCACTGCTCCTTCCACGAAGCAGCCGCACCGGAGACCCGGTCGAGAGCGAGTTCGGTGCTGTACTGGCTGACCACCACCTCCGGGCTGTCGGTTCGCCGGACGGTCTGGTAGACGTCCCAGATCACCGCCTCACCCTTGAGGTCCTTGGGCAGCCGGTCCCTGGTGTCGTCAGGCTGCGGAATGACCTCGACATTGGACGTGAGGTCGCCCTGCTGGACCTCGATGGTCGCCGAATCTCCGACGCGGGTGATCTTCAGGAACTTGGCGTTCTTCGCCTCAGCGACAGACGTCGTCGGCTCAAGATCATAGGGGAGCTTGGTCACGGCGGGGGCCACATAAAACGGCAGCCCGGCCGCGAAGACCAGCAATAAGACGCCAAGCCCGAAGAGCGCGGCGCCCACGCGAAGCTTCACTCATCCTCCTGTAACCTGCCGCCCTACGACCTGTTGTCCGGGGCACCCGATCCTTAACATGGCGGGAGGTTACTCCCCGGTCACCTTCAAAGCGACCCCCTGGATGTCCAGATGTCCACAGCCGCCGCGCCAACAGTTTCGGAGCCTTCGGTAACCGGCCGACTTCCCGCCCTCGACGCGCTGCGAGCAATCGGCGCGGTGGCGGTCGTCGGTCACCACGTCGGGTTCCAGACCGCCGTCACCATGAACACCGCCTGGGGCGGCTGGCTGGCTCGGCTGGACGTCGGCGTCGCCATCTTCTTCGTACTGTCCGGGTTTCTGCTGTTCCGGCCGTGGGCGCTCAACGCGGCGACGGGCCGGGCCCGGCCCCGGGCCAAGCGCTACCTGTGGCGGCGAGCCCTGCGCATCCTGCCCGCCTACTGGCTGGCGATCGTGGTCTGCCTGATCGTCCTGCCACAGAACGGGCAGGCGTCCGTCGGCGACTGGATCCGCCACCTCACCTTCACCCAGATCTACCAGCCGGGGCAGTTGCGCGCCGGGCTCAGCCAGACCTGGAGTCTCGCCACCGAGGTCGTGTTCTACCTGCTCCTGCCGCTGATCGCGGTGCTCGCCGTCGGCCGATCCTGGCGTCCTGTCCGGACCATCGTGATCGTCAGCGGAAGTGCGCTGCTGACCGCGGGGTGGCTCATCCTGATGGGGCTCGGCCGGCTCGACGCCGCCCTGCACACCATGTGGTTCCCCTCGTACGCCGCCTGGTTCGGCGCGGGCATGGCGCTGGCGGCGGCAAACGTCGCCCTGCGCACCGGGACCGCGCCCGCGGCCTTCCGGGTTCTGGACGACCTGGCCTCCGCGCCGGTCACCTGCTGGGCCGCCGCCGTCGGCCTGATGGCGATCGCGACGACGCCCGTCGCCGGACCCCGCGACCTCACCGAGCCGACGGCCGCCGAGTTCGGCGTCAAGCTGGCCCTGTACCTGGTGATCGCGGCGCTGATCCTGATCCCGGTGGCCTTCGGCGGACCGAGCCGGGCCAAGGAGGTCTTCGGCAGCTCGTCCGCCCGGTGGCTCGGCGCCGTCTCGTACGGGTTGTTCCTGTGGCACCCCATGGTCATCGAACTCATCTACCTGGTCGACGACCGACCGCTCTTCACCGGCGGGCTGCTCAACACCTTCGCTTTCACCATGGTCTTCGGCCTGGTGTACGCGGCGGTCAGCTACTACGGAGTCGAGCGGCCGCTGCAACTGCTCGGGTCGCAGGGTCGGCGCCGACCGACCGGGCGTGGGCAGCCATCCGGGACCCCCGCCACCGACGTGGCCGCACCGGCCACCACACCGCCGACCGTCGCGGCTGGCACGCCGCTGCCAACGGTCGGCGGGTAGCGCCCAGCGCTGGCCCATCGGGGCATTGCCGGCCGGCACACCAGCCCCTAATGTGACGCGGGTCGCTAAATTACTTGAGAGTAGGGTTCGCGTGGAGCGTCGCTTCGGCATGCCCGGACACGTGTTGTTCCTCAACTGGCGAGACACCCGCAACCCCGAGGGTGGCGGTTCCGAGGTGTACGTCGAGCGGATCGCCGCCGAGCTGGTGGCGCGCGGTTTCCGCGCCACTCTCTTCTGCGCCGGCCACAGCCAGGCCCCCGCCGACGAGGTCAACGAGGCGGGCGTACGGCTGGTGCGGCGCGGCGGTCGACACACCGTCTACCTCTGGGCGGCTTTCTGTTACGTAGCGGGTGCGCTGGGCATCGGCCCGCTCGCGGCCCGCCGAGGCGGCCGCCCCGATGTCCTTGTCGACGTCTGCAACGGGTTGCCGTTCCTCGCCCCGCTGTGGGCCCGACGCCCGGTGGTCAAACTGATCCACCACGTGCACCGCGAGCAGTGGCCGGTGGTGCTTCCACAGTGGGCCGCCCGGTTCGGCTGGTGGATCGAGTCGTCGCTCGCCGTACGCCTCTACCAGCGGTGCCGGTACGTCACCGTCTCCGAGGCGACCCGCCGGGAGTTGGCACTGCTCGGCGTGCCACCGGAGCAGGTCTCCGTTGTGCACAACGGCACCCCGACGCTGCCGCACACCGACGTTGAGCGGGCGACGTTCCCGCTGCTCGTGACGCTGAACCGGCTGGTGCCCCACAAGCGGGTGGAGGTGGCGCTGCGGGCCGTCGCGGCCCTCGCCGACGAACTACCCCAACTACGTCTGGTCGTCGCCGGCCAGGGCTGGTGGGAGTCGCACCTGCGGGAACTCGCCGCGGAACTGGACATCACCGAGCGGGTGGACTTCCGAGGCTTCGTGACCGAGGAGGAGAAGGCGGCCCTGCTCGCCTCGGCCTGGGTGGCCCTGACCCCGTCACTCAAGGAGGGCTGGGGGCTGACGATCGTGGAGGCGGGTTCGGCGGGCACCCCGACGGTCGCGTTCCGGGGAGCGGGCGGAGTCGCCGAAGCGGTCGTCGACGGGCGTACCGGCCTGCTGGCCGACGACATCGACGACTACCTGCTGAAGGTGCGCACGCTTCTGCACCGGGATGAGCTGCGGCGGGAGATGGGCGCCCAGGCCCGGGAGCACGCGGCCAGCTTCACCTGGCAGGCCGCGGGCGGACGCTTCGAGGCGATCCTGAAAGGTGTGGAGTCGCCCCGCCCAGTGCAGCAGCGGGGCGAGCCGTCCTACCTGTCGCCGTAAACCGCGGGGGCGTACGGGTCCTTCTTTCCGGCCCGCTTGGCCGCCTCCGAGACCTGCTTGGCCTCCTTGGCGGCCTCCTCGTCGGTGGCGGTCGCGGCGGCCGAGATCCCGCCGAGAGCCAGGATCCCCAGCAACGCCGCCACCAGGCCAGACACGGCCAGGGTCAGAGCTCTACGCATGCCAATCCTCCAATGGCGAGACGTGCGAGCGGACGTTACCACGCGGTAGGTCGCCGGTGTAGTGCCGAAACGGCGGCAGCGATGACCACCAGAAGGGCAGCAGCGAGGGCCGCCACCACCGCCAGTCGGGCCGGCCCCGACGGGCGCGGTGGCAGCACGGTCGCCGGGTTGTGGTACAGCGTCAGGAACGGTCCGTCGTGGACGCGCTCCAGGCCGCCGAGCACCTCAGAGTCCACCTCGCCGGAGACCTCGCGCTGCACCAGGACCCAGCGCACCCCCGTGGTCGAGACCGGTCGCCGCTCGGCCAGCGCCCGGCGCATCTCCCGGACGCGCGGATTCTCGCCGGCCACTGCGACGTTGCCGACCCGAAGCGTGTCGTCGGTCAGGACCGTCCCCGGCAGGTAGCGGGGCGCCGGGTCCAGGACGACCCGGCCGGGGTTCCACGGGTACGCGCGGTAGGCGCTCAGCGGCAACGCGAGGACCTCGCCCGGCTCCTCGTCGATGTGCTCGGCCACCCGCTGCCACTCCGCCGGATAGCTCACCGGACGAAGCCGACCGGCACCACCGAACGCGAGGTCCGGCAGGACCGCCACCGGCAGGAACAGCAGCCCGACCAGGACCACCCCGGCCACCTCCCGGTCGACCCGCGCCACCAGCCGCTCGGCCCCCAACGCCGCGCACACCACCAGCAGCAGGGCGTACGGGGCCAGGAACTTCTGGCCATCTCGCAACAGCCCCGCTCCCGGCAGGTGCACCACCGCCCAGCGCAGCGCGGCATCCCCGCCGGGAAGCACCCCGAGCGCGGCGAGCAGAAACCCGCTCGCGGCGAGCACCGCCAGCCGCGCCGCCCCACCCGAGGGCAGCCGGCGCCGCAGCAGGCCCGTACCGACACCGGCCAGGATCAGCAGCACCACTGTCGCCACCGGCACCAGTGGCGCCGCGCGACTGGCGGGGGTGGCCTGCGCGCTCCAGATGCCGCCGGTGCCGGCCAGCGCCACCAGCGGGCCGGCCCAGTTCTCCGACCGCGCCGCGAACGCCGCCACCCCGGCCGGGTCCGAGGAACCCCCGGCACCGGTGACCAGGGCCGCGACCACCCAGGGGGCATTGAGCACCCCGACCGCGGCCAACGCCTGCCGGGACCGGAACGGATGCATCCGCTGCGACACCAGCAGCGACCGGGGCGCGCGCATCCGGTCCGACGTCAAAACCAGCACCGTGCCCAGCGCGATCAACCCGCCGGTCGGCGTGATGGCCGCGGGAGCGGCGGCGAGCACCACCCGGGGGAGCGCGCCGGCGCGCCCCGCCCGCAGGTCCAGCGCCGCCCGCACCAGCCAGGGCAACGCGGCGTACGCGAGCAACAGCCCCCACTGCCCGATCAGCAACCGCTCGGCGAGGTACGGCGTCCACGCGTACGCCACAGCGGCGAACAGCCGGACCACGCGCCGCTCGGTCGGCACCAACCGGCCGGCGCCGACCGCAGCGAGGAAGACCGCCCCGGCGAGCGCCAGTCGCTGCACCAACCAACCCGGCACGAGCTGGGTGACCAGCGAGACCACTGCGTCCATCGGCACCGCCCGGGGCAGGCTCTGCGCCGGGGCGACTAGATCCCAGGTCAACGGCTGCCGGGGTACGAACACCATGTCGTACAACAACGCGTAGCCGGGTGCCGCCAGCGGGGCCAGCACCAGCACCGTGACCGCCGCCGCGACCGCGTACAGCGGCAGCGTGTCCCGTCCCCGCCGAACCGGTGCGGCCTCCACGGTCGGGTCAACCATTCACGATGCCGGCACCGCCCGGCCGACGGTGATCAGTTCGGTGCACACCCCGACCCCGGGCGTCCGGACGGTGACCTCGACGGCGTCCCCCGCACCCTCCAGCAGGAAGTACAGATCGTTCAGCCCGCGCCGCAGGGTGATCTCGCGGGTGGCGTCCCCGAGCCGGAACAGCGCTGTCGAGTCACCCGAGCTGAGGTAGCCGAAGTGCACCACGTACGGCCACTCCACCAGGTAACCGTCCAGCGGGATCCGAGTGGGTCGACCGCCCTCCGCCAGGTGCCCGCAGCCGTCCACCGGGCCGGGCACGATCTTCCGCCCCTGGACCACTACCGGACGGATCCGGCCGAGGTCGTCGAACGTCGACGGTCGCGCGGCCTCCGTCACGAAGGTGGGGCGACGCTCCGCCGGGCGGAAGAAGTGCGACTGGAGATTGTCCGGCCAGAAGTAGCCGGCGACGACCCGATCCGGGACGGCGGTGTCGAAGAAGACGGTGCCCGGCGGCGCGGCGGCCAACTCCGCCTGCGTCGTCGCGAGATAGTCCCGCCCGTACTTGGTGCTCCAGTTGTCCCCGAAACGGGCAGTGCTCCACAGGGTGCCCACCCCGATGGTCGCCAGAACGACGATCATCGAGACCAGGCCGACCGCGAAGGCGCCCGGCTCCCGCAGCACCGTCGGCACCGGCCACGCCGACACCTCGTCCTCGTCGGTGTCCTTGATCCCCAACAGGGCCGCACCGACACAGATCGCGGCGACCAGCACCACGTCGGCGACGTACCGGGGGACGACGCCGATCAGTGGGCCGAGCGGGCCACCGAGCCGGGTGACAGCGAAGAGCGTGGCGACCAACCCGAGGTAAGAGGTGAGCAGCAGCCAGGCCCGGCCGGCCGACGGACGCCGCCGGACGGTCACCACGACCAGCGTCGCCAGCACCGCCCAGGACAACCACTTGGCGATGTCGTACGGGTCGACGAGCGGAGGGCCGTCGCCGGCGTAGGTCCAACGCCAGGGACCTCCGAGCAGACCCGGCACCATGGTCTCGCCGACCAGGTCACCGAGGAAGTTGAGGACCGGACCGACCGAGGTCGGGTCCCGCAGTTCACCGGAGGGACGGGTCAGGTAGAACGCCAGGTATCCCCCCGACAGCGCGCTGAGCATCAGCCAGGCCGGCCAGTGCCGGCGGACCGCCGTCACGAGACTGCGCCACACGCCACCGGACGTGAAGAGGAAGACGGTCAGCAGGAACAGCAGCGGCACGATCAGCAGGGACTTGGTGTCGAAGAGCAGGCCGAACACCACCCACAGCGCGACCGCCACGAGGTGCCGCAGGCGACCACTCCGCACGTACCGGACCTGGGCCGCCACCGCCATGACCAGGGCCAACTGCATCGGCAGCACGAGCAGCCCGACCAACCACAGCGAGGAGACCTCAAGCGTCAGCGGGCTGAACACGAACAGGCACAGCGGGATGAGCAGGCCCCAACCGGGCCGGAGCAGATCGCGCAGCAGCCGGTAGACGGCGATCCCGGTCGCCGCCTGTCCAACGGCCAGCAGCAACACCCACGGCCAGGTGGCGAAGCCCGCCGCCCGCACCATCGCCCACGCCACCAACAGGCCGCCGGGCATGAGGTGGTTGTTGAACGTACGCAGCAGATAGTCCGCGTCCAGCCCGGCGTCGAGAACCTGGGCGGCGATGACGAACTCGTCCTGCGAGAACCAGCCGCGGGCGGCGAGGCCGGCGCGCCAGGCGACGGACACGGCGATGAGGGCGATCGCCACGGCGCGGACGGGGTCGGCGCGGAGCCATCGGCCGATCGGCCCCGGCCCGTCGCCATCGGACGCGACGCGTTCCGGATGCGTCTCGGCCTCAGCTTCTGGCATTGACATGGTCGGCAGCCTGCCACACGCTTACACGCCGTGGGGACGGCCGTTCTCCCGATAACGCCACCGCAGCGCCCCTGGTCGCCCGTCCGTGCCCGGTCCGGATAACGTCGCGCGACAGTCGTCGGCTGCAGGTGCGCGTCCGGCCGGTGAAGACAGGAGCCGAAATGCGTGCAGAGGTGGCCAGTGGCGCCGCTCCGGGGTCCAGCCGGAGCCGGCACACGGCCCGGCGGTTCCGGCACCTGGTCATCTGCATCGCGCTCACCGCCCTCGCCTTCCAGCAGGCCCCGGGCCAGGTCGTCCCCGACACCAAGGTCGACCTGAACGTCAACCCGGCCGGGTGGCTGCTGCGCTCGCTGCACCTGTGGGACCCCACCGGCACGTTCGGCCAACTACAGAACCAGGCGTACGGCTATCTCTGGCCGATGGGCCCGTTCTTCCTGCTCGGGTCGGAGGCCGGCCTCGCGCCGTGGGTGGTGCAGCGGCTGTGGTGGGCACTGCTCTTCTGCGTCGCCTACCTGGGCGCCGTGCGCCTGGCGGGCCGGCTCGGCATCGGAACGCCGGCCGGGCGCATGATCGCCGGCGTCGCCTTCGCGCTGTCACCCCGCATCCTCACCCAGCTCGGCTGGTCCTCGGTGGAGGCCTGGCCCAGCGCCGTGGCCCCCTGGGTGCTCATTCCGCTCGTCGGTCTCGCCGCCGGCACGCGACTGCGACGCGCCGTCGCCGCGTCGGCCCTCGCCGTCGCCTGCGCCGGCGGCGTCAACGCCACCGCCGTGTTCGCGGTGGTGCCGCTGGCCCTGCTCTGGCTCGCCACCGTCCAGCCCGTACGCCGCCGGATCACCGCCATCGCCGCCTGGTGTGGCGCGGTGGCGCTGGCCACCGCGTGGTGGTTGGTTCCGCTGCTGGTCCTGGGGCGCTACAGCCCGCCCTTCCTGGACTACATCGAGACCGCCCGGAACACCACGAGCGTCACCGACGCGGTGACCACGCTGCGCGGCGCCTCCTACTGGGTCGCCTACCTGGCCTCCCCGTTCGGTTCGACAATCCCGTCCGGGGCGCGACTCGCCAACGAGGCGGTGCTGGTCGCCGCCACCCTGGCGGTCGCCGCCCTCGGTGTGCTCGGGCTGTCCCGACGCGGGATGCCGCACCGCCGGTTCCTGATCACCGGTCTGGTGCTCGGCGTCGCGCTCGTCGGCCTGGGGCACGTCGGCGACCTGCCGAACATCCTCGCCGGGCCACAGCAGGAGTTCCTCGACGGGGTCGGCGCGCCCCTGCGCAACGTGCACAAGTTCGACGTCCTGCTCCGCCTCCCCCTGTGCCTGGGCATGGCGCACCTGATCGGGCTGGCCGTCCGGGCGGCGCGCAGCGCGCCCGCGCGGCACCGTACGCGAACCGTCGCCCGCGCCTGGCTGACGGCCGGGGCCGCCATCGTCGCCGTCACGGCGGTCGCCACGCCCGCCCTCGCGGGCGGTCTCGCCACCCCGGGCAGCGTCAAGGAGGTGCCCGGCTACTGGCACGAAGCCGCCGACTGGCTCGACGCGAACACGGGACGCGGGCGGGTGCTCGTCGTGCCCGGGGCGCGCTTCCCGTCGTACGACTGGGGCAACACCACCGACGAGATCATTCAACCGCTGCTCAACAGCCGGTGGGCGGTACGCAACGCCATCCCCTTCACCCCACCGACCACGATCCGGCTGCTGGACGTGATCGAGTCCACGCTCGCCACCGGCTCCGGGTCGACCGGCCTGGCGGACCTGCTGGCCCGATCCGGGATCAGCCACGTCCTGTTCCGCGCCGACCTCGACCACGGCCGGTCCGACACGGCCCGCCCAGCGGTGGTCCGCCAGGCGCTGGAGCGTTCACCCGGGCTGACCCGCGTCACGTCCTTCGGCCCCCTGCGCGGCGGGCCCTCGTCCCCCGACGAGTTCCGCGACCACGGTCTCGACGTGCCCGTCCGGGCGCTGGAGGTCTACCGGGTCGATCGGCCGGTCGAGCCGGTGGTCGCCTACGACAGAGCCGCCGTGACGACAGTGGTGGGCGGCCCCGAATCCCTCCTCGACCTCGCCGCGGCGGGGCAACTCGGCTCGGCGCCCACCGTCCTGGCCGGCGACGCGTCGACCGCCGGCGTCGCCGGGCCGGTGGCGATGACCGATGGGCTGCGCAGGCGTGACGTGTCGTTCGGCGGGCTGCGCGACAACACCTCCCAGACGCTCACCGCCGACGACACCTTCGAGGTCACCGCGCCCGCCCACGACTACCTGCCCGAGTGGGGGGCGCAGCACTCCACCGTCGCCCGCTTCGAGGGCATCACCGCGATCCGCACCTCCACCGCCCGCTCGCAGGTGGACTCCCCCGGAGGCGCCCGCCCCGAGCACCAGCCGTACGCGGCGATGGACGGCAACCCGGCGACCTCCTGGCAGTCCGCGCCGTACTCGCCCAGCGACCAACAGTGGATCGAGGTGGGCCTCGCCAACCCGACGACTGTCACCCGGGTCGAGGTGTGGTTCGACCTGAAAGCCGACGCCCTGCCCACGACGGTGACCGTCACCGCCGGGTACGAGAGCAGCACAGTCGAACAGTTCAGCGATCACATGGTGTTCGAGCTGCCCGGCGTCCACGCCACCCGCGAGGTCCGGGTCTCGGTCGACGGCGCGTACGACCTGCGCCCGTTCGGAAACGGATCGGTCGGCATCGCCGAGATCAAGATTCCGGGCATCCAGACCAGCCGCACTCTGGTCCTTCCCGCCGCGCCGGTCACCGACCGGCCGGCGACCGTCGTCGTGTCCGCAGCACCCACCACGCCGGCCTGCTTCTCCGTCGACGGGCACCCCCGCTGCTCGACCGACGCCATCCGTGGTTCCGAGGACGGGTCCACCATCGACCGGACCGTGACCCTGCCGGCTGCCGGCGCGTACGACACCAAGCTGTGGGCACGGCCGACGGCCGGCCCTGGCCTGGACAGCGCCCTCGACAAGCTGGTGACCGACGCGCAGCCGCTGCGCCTCGCGGCGCAGATCAGCGCCTCCTCGACGGCCGTGCCCGACCCGACCGGCCGGGCCGGCGCGGCGCTCGACGGGAACCCGGCCACCAGTTGGTCACCAGCGATCGACGACGAGGCACCGATCCTGCGACTCAAGTGGCTCAAGCCGCAGACCATCACCGGACTCCGCTTCTCGGTCGACGACAAAATGGCCGCGACCCGTCTCGGCAGTGTCCGGGTCGTCGGCGACGACGGTTTCCGCAGCAGCCTGCTGGGCGACGACGGGCTGCTCCGCCTGGACCCGCCGATGCGGACCGACGAGATCACCGTCCAGTTCCTCGACAAACCGTCCGCCACCAGCATCGACCCGTACAAGCTGCGGTTGCCGGAGAAGTTGCCCATCGCGGTCGGGGAGGTGACAGTGCTACCCGGAGCGCCCACCGTCGGGCCGAACCTCGACACACAGCTGTCGCTGGCCTGCGGATCGGGGCCGACGCTGCAGGTCGGCGCGGCCCGGGTGACCACCTCGCTGCGCGGCACGCTCCGCGACCTGTTGGAGATGCGCGAGATGCCGGTGACGCTGTGCGGGCGGAACACGCCCCGGCAGCTTGACCTGGGCAGCGGGGAGCACCGCGTCGTCGCCACCCCGAGCCAGCTGGCCGCGCCCACCCGGGTCGCCCTGGTGCCCCGGACGCCTGCCTCGACGACCCCGCCGGCCTCGGCGACCGCCAGTGCCACCGAGATCGAAACGTGGGCAGCCACCGAACGACGGGTACGGGTGGCCAGTCACCCGGTCGACCGGGTGCTCGCCGTGCGGGAGAACACCAACACCGGCTGGCAGGCCACCCTCGGCGGGCAGACGCTGAAACCACTCGTGGTGGACGGATGGCAGCAGGGCTGGATCCTTCCCGCCGGCGCCTCCGGAGAGGTGCTGCTGCGTTTCGCCCCGGACACCCCGTACCGGGCTGGGCTTCTCCTCGGCGGGGTCCTGCTCGCCGTGGTGGTCCTGCTCGCGGTGCTGCCCGCCCGACAGCCCGCGACCGGGCGCACCCCGACGACCGCCGTACCGCGCGGCCGACGCCGGGTCGCCCGCTCGCTGCCGCTGCTGGCCGTCGGGGCGGCAGCGCTGGTGTTGTGGAGTGGCCTCCTCGGCGGTCTGCTGGTCGCGGCGGGGTTCATGCTGGCGGTACCCGGCCCACGCCGCCTGCCCTGGCCGGCCGACCCACGTCGGGCCAGGACGATCAGTCGGGCCGTCGAGACCTGGCTTCCGGGCGCGCTCGTCGTGCTCGCCGGTTGGCTGTACCTCGACTCGACGCGACGGAACACCGACGCGCTCGTGCAACTCACGATCGTCGTTGCCCTGGGCGCCCTCTGGCTCTCCACCGCCGCCCGACGACGCCCGGTACGCCGCGCCACGCCAACCGCCGGGACCCCAGCCGTTCCGGTGGTCGTGGCGGGACCGACGCCGGACACGGCCGAGCAGACCCCGCCGGACACAGACGAGCAGACCCCGCCGGAGACGGCTGAGGGGCCGACGCCGGGCCAGGCGGCGGGGCCAGCCGACGGGCAGCTTCCGACCTTCTCCGAGATCACGTGAGCCTCCGACGACCCGTCCGTCGGGAGGGGACGGCCCAGACGGAGCTGACACGCGGATGGAGTACGGGCCTCGGCGCTGCCGGGGTCAGCGTCACCCTGGCCGGTGTTCTCGTCAACGGCCTGGCCTACCTGGTGCCGGTGCTGGCCGCCCGGCGGCTCGACCCAGCGGACCTCAGCGCGCTCGCCGCGGCCCTCGGCCTGGTGGCCATCGTCAGTGTGCCCGGCCTGGGTCTGCAACTGGCCGTCGCCGTGCACCACGCCCGGCACGGATCCTCCGACACCCGGCGGCTCACCGCGGTCACCGCCGCCGTGTGCGCCGGGACCCTCCTAGCGGCGACGCCACTGCTGGTCGCCGTCCTGAATCTCCCGGTCGAGATGCCCGCGCTGCTGGCGGTCACCGCTGCGGCGATCGTGCTCTCCTCCCGGCCCCTCGGCGAGTTGCAGGGCGGCCAGCGTTTCGTGCGACTCGCCGTCGGGATGGCGCTGCTCGCCGCCGGCCGCTATGGCGGCGTGATCGCCGGGCTGCTGCTCGGCGCGGGACCGACGGGCGCGCTGGCCGTCGGCGCGTTGACCGCGGCGCTCGCCCCGGCGGTGCTGGCCCGACTCGCCCGCGAGCCCGGACGACCGTCCACCGCACCACGGCTGACCGCCGCTCAGGTCGTCGCCGGTTGCGGGGCGACCCTGGCGATGCTCGTCGTCTCCTACGCCGATCTGCTGCTGGCCCGGCAACTGCTGTCCCCGTCGGATTCCGGGGCGTACTCGGTCGGCACCGTCCTGAGCAAGGGCGCGCTCTGGGCGCCGCAGGTCGCCGCCGTCCTCGCCCTACCGCGGCTGGCCCGCGGTGACCGCCGCAGCCGAACGGTTGCGCTGGCGGTGACGGGCGGGTGTGGCGTGGTGCTGGTCCTCGCCTCGACGCTCGCCGGAGGGCTCGCCTTCCGCCTCGCCGGTGGGCCCGACTACGACCACCTCGGCCGGTACGCGCCCCTCTTCGCGGCGGTCGGTGCGCTCTACGCGGTGACGTTCGTGCTGCTCAACGATCGCCTCGCGGCCGGCGCACGGTGGGCGGCGGCACCGCTGTGGGTGGGCGTGGCCGGCCTGGTGGCCGGCACCGCGATCCTCCGACCCCACACTGTCAGTGGTCTTCTCCTCGCGGCCCTGGGCACGGCGGTGGTCACCACCGCGATGATGGCGGTGGCGACCCGTCGCCCCGGTCGGGCACCGGTGGTCGACCCCGGCTAGCTCTCCGCGAGCCAGTCCGCCAGGAGGCGGTGGTCGATCGAGTCCACCCGCCCGAGCGGACGACCCGAGGCAGCGCGCTCCCGCAGCTCCGCCCGGGTGAACCAGCGCGCCTCCAGCAACTCCTCGCCGTCGACGCGTACCTCGTCGGAGGTGGCGGTGGCCCGGAAGCCCACCATCAGGCCGGCGGGGAACGGCCACGCCTGCGACCCCTGGTAGGTCACGTCGGTGACGGTCACGCCCGCCTCCTCGGCCATCTCCCGACGGACCGCGTCCTCCAGGCTCTCGCCGACCTCGACGAAGCCGGCCAGCGTTGAATACGCGTCCTCGGCCGCACCCGCGTGCCGGGCCAGCAGACAGCGCCCCGACCCATCGGGTGCCTCGACCAGCACGATGATCGCCGGCTCGATCCGGGGAAACAGCAGACGTCCACACTCCGCACCGGTGCAGGTCCGCAGATGCCCGCCGCCGCCGGCAACGGCCGCCGCGCCGCACGTCCCGCAGAATCGCTGCTGCCGGTGCCAGTGCAACAAACCCCTGGCGTACGCCTGGACTGCCGCGTCGCCGGGTTCGAGCCGCCCGACCAGTGCCCGCACGTCGACGGACCGCACCGCACCGGCCATCTCGACGGCGGACCGCTCGGGGAGCGCGGAGAGATCCGCGGCGAACACTGCGGTCTCCCCGTCGAGCCCCAGGAAGACGGTCTCGCCGGCGGCGGACCGGACCAGCGCCGCGCGCTCCGCGCTGAGCCGAACCGGCCCGTGGCCGTCGACGAGACAACGGTCCCGCCACATCGGCAGCAGCACGGTGGCCGGCTCGGTGAGCAGCGCGTCCAACCGTGTCGGATCGGTGCGCAACGGGCCCGCCCGGTCCAGCCAACCGCCCCCGTACGCCAACACCCGCTCCGCAGTGTTCACCCGGCCACCGTGCCACGTCGGTGATCGGCCGTCGGCAGCGACCCCGGGTCGGTGCGACACGCCGAACGACACGCGGTAGCAGCGCCTGGTGGGCGCAGCCCACGAGGACGGCCGGGCATTCGTTACCGTAGGTGCCTCCGGGAGGGAGGACCTCCCGCGGCACCCTGGCGATCGAGGTTGCAGTGACGCTGTACGGCGAAAAGAGTCCACCCGCCGACGACCGGCCCACCGTGCAGGTCACTGCGGTCACCTGGCCGGACGACGAATCTGAGCCGGTCACCAGAGCCGCTCCCGACGAGCTGGGCGGTGGCCCGCGCCGTCCGCGGCGGGTGCGGATGCTGCTCGCCGCCGGCATCACCGGCGGCGTCCTCGCCGCCGTGGCGGGTGCCGGTGCCTGGGCGTACGCCGGTGATGTCCCCCGTGGCACCAGCGTGCTCGGCACCGAACTGGGCGGCCGGAGCCGTGCGGACGCCGACCGGGAGTTGCGGGCGGAGCTGGACCGGCGGGCGGCAACGCTCGCCACGCCGCTGAAGGTCACTGTCGACGGGCGTACCGCCGAGATCAACCCGGCCGAGGTGGGGTTGGCCGTCGACGTGCCGGCGACGGTCGCGGCAGCGGCTGAGGCCGACGCGCACCCGGTCAGCCGGTTGGTCGGCTCCCGCACCGTGGAGCCTGTGGTGACCGTCGACGAGGGTCGGTTGGACAACGCGCTCCGCAAGGTGCTCGGCGACAAGACCCAGGGCATGACGATGCCGGCGATCACCTATCAGGGCACCACGCCGAAGGCCGTACAGCCCAAACCCGGCCTGGCTCTGAACCCGCAGCGTTCCGCCGAGGTGGTCCGTGCCGGCTGGTTGGCCGGCGCCCCGGTGACAGTGCCGCTGGTGGAGACCCACCCGGCGACCACCCCGGAGGAGTTGGACCGGATGGTCAGCGAGCTGGCGAAGCCTGCGGTCGCCGCACCGGTCACCCTGCGCACCACAAAGGGCCAGGTGACGATCCCGCCGGCCGCCATCGCGAAGAGCCTGCGGTTCAGCGCCGACAAGGCCGGCAAGCTCACCCCGTCGGTGGACGTCAAGCGGCTGCGGGCGGCGCTCGGCGCCAAGCTGGCGACCATCGAGGTGGCGCCGAAGGACGCCTCGATGACGATTTCCGGTGGCCGGCCCACCGCGAAGGAGGGGCGATCCGGGCAGCAGCTGGACACGGCGGCCCTCAGTCGAGACCTGCTTGCCGTGCTGCCGAAGCCGGACGGCCGCGAGGTGACCGGCGAGTTGAAGCCGACGCCGCCGCAGCTGACCGGGGAGAAACTCGCCGGCCTGGGCATCAAGGAGCGGGTGTCGACCTTCACCACCCGGTTCACCGGCGGCATGGCCTCGTCGCGCAGCCAGAACATCGCGACCATCGCGAGAAAGGTGGACGGCACTGTCGTGCTACCTGGGAAGACGTTCTCGCTCAACGGGCACACCGGCGAGCGCGGCTACGCCCAGGGATACCGGGACGCACCTGTCATCCTCGACGGCAAACTGGTGCCGGGGGTCGGCGGCGGCACCTCGCAGTTCACTACCACGCTGTTCAACGCGACCTACTACGCCGGCTTGGAGGACGTCGAGCACAAGCCGCACTCGTACTGGTTCGACAGGTACCCGGCGGTCATCGAGTCGACCATCTTCTGGCCGAGTCTGGACTTCAAGTTCCGCAACAACACCGAGTACGGCGTGCTCATCGACACGTCGTACACCTCCAGCACGATCACCGTGTCGATCTGGAGCACGAAGATCTACGACAGCGTGAAGACGGAGTACGGGCCGCGCCGCAACATCACGACGCCGAAGCAGATCCATCTGACTCCCGGCCCGTCGTGCATCGAGACCAACGGCATCAACGGCTTCACCCAGGACGCCTTCCGGGTCATCAAGAAGGGCGGCGTGGTGGTCAAGCGGGAGAAGTTCACCTGGCGCTACGACGCGGAGCCCCGCTACGTCTGCGGGCCGAAGACGTCCTGACCTCCCAATCGTCCTGAGGTCGCGTTACCGCCGTCCCCGTTTCGCTTGTCGCCCTGCGGTGGCATTGGCACCGTGCGAGTCTCCTGCACCCGGATCTCAGCCCGGAAGCGGTGCGCGGCGGGGTGCCACATCTCCTCGAACGGGCCCATGACCTCGCCACCGATGCCACGACGACGTACCCGGGACGCAAGCCACCAGAGGGCTCCCAGGACTGCCGCCACGCAGCCGGCGAACACCAGAGATATCAGGACCTTAGCCACAGGCCGAGCCTAGCCGCGGACGCCAGGTCCACCCGGTGAGCGACCGGGAACGTGGTTCCGGGGGTGTCCGACGATCGGGAGAGGCCGGAAACGGGGTCCGCGGGCGGCATGATCGCGCTCCATCCTGGTTGTAGTGGTGTCAGCGCGTCGGTGAGGCCACTACAACCAGGATCGAGCGTGACCTTGGCGGTCCGCGGTGTAGGCCGCCCGTCCCGGCGCCGTCACCCCACCCGCCTCGTCGATGGCGGAATTGTGGTGGGTGACAAAGCGCCGGTCGGACATCCGGACCAGGCGCCACAATTCCTTGATCGACGAAGCCGGACTGTCCCCGCTCCGGCATCTTGCGCCTGTCAGACCGAAGTAGCGTCGCGCTCATGACGACAACTGGGCGGCACGTTCGGCGCGGCGGGGGGCGTCACGTGCACTTCCGGGGCCGGAAGACTCGCTGGTGAGCCGTATACCAAGGAGTCATATTCATACCTCAGAGGTATATCGCTTACCGGAGCGGTTCCGTCGCGCCGGGACTGGCGGCCTATTCCGCGGGACGGTGTGATCGCGCTCGACCCTGGTTGTAGTGGCCTCACTGACGCGCTGACACCACTACAACCAGGATCGAGCGTGACCTTGGCGTCCGTGAACCCGATTCCCGGTCTCTCCCGGTCGTCGGACACCCCCGGAACCCCGTTCCCGGTTACTCCCGGTCGTCGGACACCCCCAGAGCCACGTTCTCGGCCGCTTCCGGGGTGTCAGGCAAACCGGGTCGATAACCGACCCCCTGAGGGGCAGGGG
>NZ_JBEXIM010000063.1:0-21972 GCF_040608575.1 Micromonospora sp. NPDC005171
TGCTCCGCCGCCTCGCCCGAGGCGAACCCGCCACCCGCCAACAACGCCTCACCTTCAACACACCCGACTGACAGGAATGTGAAACACGCTCTCAGGCGGCTGCGGAGGTTCGCACCAGGGTGCGGATCTGGCGCAGCAGCACCGACAGGGCGGCGAGATCCGCCCGCGACTCGTCGAACTCCCCCATGGCCCGCCGGGCACGGTGGATGGAGGTGGCGTTCGACTGCTCCCACTGCTGCACCCGCTCGTGCGGCGGCAGGTCGCCCGGGGTGGAGTCGAGTACCTCCGCGGTGAGCGCGGCCAGCGCGGCGTACAGGTCGTACCGCAGCGCCATCCGCGCGAGGGTCTGCCAGCGGTCCTCCCGAGGCAGCAGGGAGATCTTCGACAGCAGCGAGTCCACCCGGAACAGGTCGGACAGCACGAAGTAGACCGAGGCCACCTCGCTGACGTCCCGCCCGCTGGCGTTCGCGGTCTCCACCACGTCCATCAGGCCGAAGCTGTACATCAGCCGGGTGGCCCGCTCCGCCAGCTCACGGGGTAGCCCACGCTCGGTCATCGAGTCCATGTGCGCGGCGATGCCCTGGCGCTCGTTGCCGTAGAACAGCTCCTCGAGCCCCGGCAGCAGCCGGGTGACCCCGTCGCGCAGCCGGGCGATCTCGGCCGGTACGTCGATCGGCGAGCGCCGGTTGGAGACCAGCCACCGCACCGCCCGGTCGAGCAGCCGGCGGGTGTCCAGGTAGACGCTGGTCTGCAGCTCCGGCGCCACCTTGTTGTCCAGCGCCTCGACCGCGTCCCACAGGTCGCGCAGGCCGAACACCTCGCTGACCACCACGTACGCCCGGATCACGTCTGCCGCGCTGGCCGCCGTCTCCTCGACCACCCGGAAGATGAACGAGATGCCACCCCGGTTGATCGCCTCGTTGACCAGGACGGTGGTGACGATGTCCCGGCGCAGCCGGTGCCGGCCCATCCGGTCGGCGAACCGCTCGCGCATCGGCGTCGGGAAGTAGTTGACCAGGACGTCGGTCGTCCACTCCTCGTCGGCCAGCCCATCGGTGAGAATCTCCCGCTCCAGGACGATCTTCACGTACGCGAGCAGCACCGCGAACTCCGGCGCGGTCAGGCCGGATTCGCTGCGGACCGCCAGCTCCTCGTCCGGCGGCAGCGCCTCCAACGCGCGGTCCAACCCGCCCGACCGCTCCAGCTCGTTGATCATCCGGCGGTGCACCGGGAGCAGCGAGGCGGCCTGGGCCTGGGCGTTGTTGATCGCCCGAGCCTGGTCGTAGTTGTCCCGCAGCACCAGCTCGGCGACCTCGTCGGTCATCCCGGCCAGCAGTTCGTCCCGCTCGGCCGTGGTCAGCTCGCCGTCGGCCACCGCCGTGTTGAGCAGGATCTTGATGTTCACCTCGTGGTCGGAGGTGTCCACCCCGGCCGCGTTGTCGATGAAGTCCGTGTAGATCCGGCCACCGGTCAACGCGTACTCGATCCGGCCGAGCTGGGTCCAGCCCAGGTTGCCGCCTTCGCCCGCCACCCGGCAGCGCAGGTTGCGCCCGTCCACCCGGATCGTGTCGTTGGACTTGTCGCCCACCTCGGCGTTGGTCTGGGTGGAGGCCTTGACGTAGGTGCCGATGCCGCCGTTCCAGAACAGGTCCACCGGGGCGGTGACGATCGCCTTCATCAGGTCCTGCGGCGACAGTTGCGTGACGTCGTCGTCCAGGCCGATCGCCGCCCGGACCTGCGGGGTGATCGGAATGGACTTCGCGGTACGCGGGAAGATGCCGCCACCTGCCGAAATCAGCTCC
The DNA here is from genome assembly GCF_040608575.1 of Micromonospora sp. NPDC005171. NCBI lineage: Bacteria > Bacillati > Actinomycetota > Actinomycetes > Micromonosporales > Micromonosporaceae > Micromonospora > Micromonospora sp. NPDC005171. Next base: position 1,803 of record NZ_JBEXIM010000063.1, read on the forward strand.
GGGTTGTAGTCCTCCCAGGAGGAACGGGGCAGCTCGAACAGCCGTCGACGCTCCGCGTAGGAGGTGGCGGCGTCCGGCTCCGGGTCCAGGAAGATGTGCCGGTGGTCGAAGGCGGCCACCAGCCGGATGTGCTCGGAGAGCAGCATCCCGTTGCCGAACACGTCGCCGGACATGTCACCGACGCCGACCACAGTGAAGTCCTGGGTCTGGGTGTCCAGGCCCAGCTCCCGGAAGTGCCGCTTGACCGACTCCCAGGCGCCCCGGGCGGTGATGCCCATCCTCTTGTGGTCGTAGCCGGCGGACCCGCCGGACGCGAACGCGTCGCCCATCCAGAAGTTGTGCGCCTTGGAGATCTCGTTGGCGATGTCGGAGAACGTCGCGGTGCCCTTGTCGGCCGCCACCACCAGGTACGGGTCGTCGCCGTCGTGCCGGACCACGTCCTCGGGCGGCACGATCTGCCCGCTGACGATGTTGTCGGTGACGTCCAGCATCGCGCCGACGAACTCCTGGTAGCAGGCGACCGCCTCGTCCCGGTCACCCGGCTTCTGCTTCAACACGAAGCCGCCCTTGGCGCCGACCGGCACGATCACTGTGTTCTTCACCATCTGCGCCTTGACCAGGCCCAGCACCTCGGTACGGAAGTCCTCCCGGCGGTCGGACCAGCGCAACCCGCCCCGGGCCACCGGCCCGAACCGCAGGTGCACACCCTCGAACCGGGGCGAGTAGACGAAGATCTCGAACTTCGGTCGCGGCGCCGGCAGGTCCGGAATGGCCTGCGGGTCGAGCTTGAACGCGACGTACGCCTTCGGCCGCCCGTCGGCGCGCTTCTGGTAGAAGCTGGTCCGCAGGGTCGCCTCGATCAGCGTCAGGTACGAGCGCAGGATCCGATCCTGGTCGAGGCTGGCCACGTCGTCCAGCGCGCCCCGGATCGTCTCCACCAGCTCACCGCTGCGCTGCTGCCGCTGCTCGGTGCTCAACTCGCCCGGCGCGAACCGGGTCTCGAAGAGTTCCACCAGCAACGCGGCGAGCTTCGGGTACGCGATGAAGGTCTGCTCCATGTAGTCCTGAGAGAAGACAGTGCCGGCCTGCCGCAGATACTTCGCGTACGCCCGCAGCACCACCACCTGCCGCCAGGTCAACCCGCCGCGCAGCACCAGCTCGTTGAACCGGTCCACCTCGGCCTCGCCGCGCCAGGCCGCCGCGAAGGCGTTCTCCACGTGCGGGCGCACCTCGGCCAGCTCGTGATGCCCCTCGGGCAGCATGAGGCCGAAGTCGTACAGGTAGACCCGACCGTCGATCCGGTCCACCTCGTACGGGTGCTCGTCGACCACCCGTACGCCGAGCGAGTGCAGCACCGGCAACACGGCGGAGAGCATCATCGGCTCGCCGTACCGGTAGACCTTGAACCGGACGTCCATCGCCTCGGCCAGGTCGGCCCCCGGCATCCGGGTGCCGGGCCGAGGGGCCAACTGCTTACGGAACAGGTGCATCTCCAGCTGGCCGGGCTCCTCCAGCAGCTCCAGCTTCGCCAGGTCCTTCATCGCCTCGTACGGCGTGTGCCCGTCCTTGTAGCCCTCCGGGAACGCGTCGGCGTACCGGGTGAAGAGGTGCTTGGCCTGCTCGTCGCCGAGCTTGCGCTCCAGCACCAGCCGGTAGTCGTCGTCCCAGAGACGGGTGGCGTCGGCCAGCTCCTCGGCCAGCAGGTCGGCGTCGATGTCGCCGGGCGGCCGGGTCGGGTCGGTACGGACGATGAAGTGCACCCGAGCCAGCATCGACTCGGTGACCCGGGTGGTGTAGTCCACCCCGACGCCGTTCAGCTCCCGCAGCAGGATGTCCTGCATGCGCAGCCGGTTCTGGGTGGTGAACCGGTCCCGGGGCAGGTAGATCAGGCAGGAGATGAACCGCCCGTACGCGTCCCGACGCAGGAACACCCGCAGCTGCCGGCGACCGGCCATCCGCAGCACGCCGATCACCGCGTGGTACAGGTCGTCGGTCTTGATCTGGAACAGCTCGTCGCGCGGGTAGGTCTCCAGGATCTGGATCAGATCCTTGCCCGAGTGGCTGCGCTGGCTCAGGCCGGAGCGGTCCAGCACCTCGGCCACCTTACGGCGCACCACCGGCAGCTCGCGGACGCTGGTCCGGTAGGCGGCCGTCGAGAAGAGGCCCAGGAAGCGCCGTTCACCGATCACGTCACCAGCGGAGTTGAAGATCTTGAAGCCGATGTAGTCCAGGTACGCCGAGCGGTGCACGGTGGCCCGGGAATTGGCCTTGGTGATGATGAGTAGGCGCTTCTCCAGCACCTTCTCGTGCGCCTCTGGCGTCATCGAGGACAGCGACCGGGCCTCCGGCGAGTCGGAGCGCAGGATGCCCAGACCGGTGCCGAGCACCGCCTCCAACGCCTTGCCGTCGACCACGTCGGCGGCGTCGCCACCGTCGGCGTCCACCAACCGGTACTCGCGGTAACCGAGGAAGGTGAAGTGGTCGTGGGCGAGCCACCGCAGCAGCTCCACCGAGTCAGTGATGTCCTTTTCCGGCACCGGTGGGCGGTTGTCGGAGGTACGGGCCGAGGCCAGCTCGTCGGCGAGCGCGAGGGCACGCTGACGCATCTTCGGCCAGTCCTCCACCGCCTCCCGCACATCGGTGAGCACCCGCTGCAACTCGCGGCGCAACCGGTCCCGCTCGGCCGCGTCCCGGACCGGGTCGATCTCGATCCGCATCCAGCTCTCGATGATGTCGCCGGCGATCGCGTCGTCCGGCTCGACATCGGCGGAGACCTCGGTGAGCCGGCCCAGCGGCTCCCGCCGCACCACCACCAGCGGGTGCACCAGCAGGTGCACGTCCAGGTGGTACGAGTTGAGCAGCGCCGTCACCGAGTCGACCAGGAACGGCATGTCGTCCGTGACGATCTCGACGACCGTGTGGTGCTGGTCCGCGTGCGGTTCGTGGATCCGCAGCTTCAACTCGCCCGGCACCCGCTGCTGGGCGAGGTCCCGGTGCGCCCGGGCCGCGTCGAGCATCTCTTCCGCCGTGAAGCCGACCAGCTCCTCGTCCGGGGCGAACCGCCAGAAACGGCCGACAAGTGTCGCCGCGTCGTGGTCGTCCCCCGCGAGCGCGACGGCCTGGGCCACCAGGCGCTCCGCGTTGGGAACGGGTTCGTCGAGCTCGGCGTCCTCCACGTCGTCGGCCAGCGCCTCGGCTGGCAGACCCAGATCGTAGATGGTGTCGATGCTCGACCCGGTCAGCCCGGTGACTCCCGTGTCGAGTCGGCCGTAGCCGTCCCCGTCGGTCGCCGAATCGAAGCTGTCATCGTCCCGGCCGGAGTCATCCTGCCGGAGGTCGGGTTCCGGTTTGATCGCCGGACGCCGGTCCATCGGTGCCACTCCCCTCGACCCACCGCGTTGTGGGTCACTCTGCCGCCCAGCCTAGGCCCTGCCGTTCTGCGCCTTCGTCGGCGGACCACCGGCCAGACGTCCGGATCGGGACTTTGTCCTTTCACCCGTTGCGGGTCCGAGGTTGGCCGGCTGCGGGATACCCCGCCACGCGATGTTCATCACACGGGCGCGGCCCGTCTTTGAGCGCGGCCGAGCACCTGGGGGACGTTGGGGACGCTGTTCGCGTACTACCGTGCGAGGGCAGTCCGAGATCGGAAGGACCAGCTTCATGCCCTTGTCGTACCCTCGGCCCCACCGGCCGAACCCTGCCCGCCGCCTGGCCGCCGCCGTCACCACGGCGCTGCTCACGGCGGGTGTCCTGGTCGGTTGTTCGGGTGACGACGGGCCGCAGCGCACCGTCGACGCCTTCCTCGCGGGCTGGCGCAGCGGTGACCTCCAGGCGGTCGGTCTGATCGACCCGCTCGGCGCGAAACTGCCGTCGGCCGACGTGGCGCGCGAGATCAAGGAGCTCTCCGGTGAGTTGGCGGCCACCCCGCCCACGCTGACGCGTCGCGGCGAGCCGAAGATCACCAAGGACATCGCGACCACAACGGTCCAGGTGGAGTGGGCCCTGCCCGGTCAGACCCGCTGGGCGTACGACCGGGAGGTGCGGATCGCCCACGGCGACGACGACCAGTGGCAGGTGATCTGGGAGCCGACAGTGGTGCACGAGCAGCTCACCAAGGGCGACCGGTTGGCGCTGCGCCGCGACACCGGTGCCCGCGCCGGGGTGCTGGACAACGCCGGGAAGCCGATCGTGACCCCTCGCCCGGTGGTCCGGGTGGGTGTGCAGCCCAACGGGGTCGCCGACATCAAGAAGCTCGTCAAGGACCTCGACGCGGCGTTCAAGGCCATCCGCCCGGCGCTGGTCCCGGGCGTCGACCTGGCCGACCTGCCCGAGCGGGTGGCCAAGGCCGAGCCGGGTGCCTTCGTCGAGGTGGTGTCGCTGCGCGAGGAGGCGTACCGGCAGATCAAGCCCCGGATCTATGACCTGCCCGGCACCAAGTTCATCTCCGACAAGATCGACCTGGCGCCCACCCGCGAGTTCGCCCGCGCGCTGCTCGGCACGGTCGACCCGGCGCAGGCCGACGACCTCGCCGCACACCCCGACCGGTACGTCGTCGGCGACCTGGTCGGGCACGGCGGGCTGCAGGGCCGTTACGACGAACGGCTGCGCGGCGGTCCCGGGCTGACGGTGGTGGTCGAGCGTCCGGCCGAGGGCGGCAAACTCGAACCCACCGGCGCCGAGCTGTTCCGTCGGGAGCCGCAGCCTGGGCAGGCGCTGAAGACCACGCTGGACGTCGCCGTCCAGAACGCGGCCGACGGGGCACTGCGCGCCGAGCCGCGCCGGTCCGCCCTGGTGGCGCTCCGGATCAGCGATGGCGCCGTGCTCGCCGCGGCGAACGGCCCCGGGCCGGCCGGGGAGAATCTGGCCTTCGACGCCCAGGTGCCTCCGGGCTCCACCTTCAAGATGGTGAGCACGCTGGGCCTGCTGGACCGGGGCGCGGTCACCCTGGACGGGCCGGTGGCCTGCCCGAAGACCTTCACCGTGGACGGTCGCTCCTTCAAGAACTCGGACAACTTCGAGCTGGGCTCGGTGCCGTTCCGTACCGACTTCGCCAAGTCCTGCAACACGGCGTTCGCCGCGCTGGCCCCGAAGCTCGGCGGCGACGGGCTGGCCGCCGCCGGCCGCTCGCTGGGCCTGGAGGGTCAATGGGACCTCGGCACGGACGCCTTCACCGGCAAGGTCTCGACGGGCGGCAGCCTGGCCGAGCAGGCCGCCGCGTCGTTCGGGCAGGGCACCACGCTGGTCAGCCCGCTCGCCATGGCCGGTGCCACCGCCGCCGTCGCCCGTGGCCGATTCGAACAGCCGAAGCTGCTGATCGACCCGGCGCCGGCCAAGCCGGCCCCGGCTGGCGAGCAACTGAAGCCGGCATCCGTCGCGGCGCTGCGCACGATGATGCGGGAGGTGGTCACCGCCGGCACCGGCAGCGCGCTCAAGGATGTGCCGGGCGAGGTGTACGGCAAGACCGGCACCGCCGAGTACGACAACAACCCGGCCCACACCCACGCCTGGTTCGTCGGCTGGCGTGGCGACGTGGCGTTCGCCGTCTTCGTGGAGAAGGGCGGGGCCAGCACCGCCTCGGCCGTCCCGATCGCCGAGCGCTTCCTCCGCGCCCTCCCGGCCCGCTGACCCGGCGCCCCGCGCCCCGGCGCTCGCCCCGCGCCCGGCGCTCGCCCGGCGCCCCGCGCCCGGCGCTCGCCCGGCGCCCCGCGGGTCCGGCGCTCGCCCGGCGCCCCGCGGGTCCGGCGCTCGCCCCGCGTTCCGTGCGGGGCATGATCCACTCGGTTTCCTTGAAACTGCGGTGTCCACGCAACCCGGACACCGCAGTTTCTTCGATACCGAGTGGATCATGCCCGGATCGCCGAGGATCGGGTCAGGCAGTGTCGGCTTTATGCCTTTCGGCCGGGTTCTCGGCCGGCGGGGAGGGGCGTCGGAGAAGACCCGGGCCGGCCGATGCGGGCGGGCCGACAGGTTCACGCTCGACCAGGGGTGCGATACGGGCGGCGACGCCCGATGGCTCGGAATGCGCCTGCCCGAGCGTGCCGGGCGACTGCGCCTCAGCCACGACGTCATGAGGCACCGGGCCCGCCGAAGGGCCGCCGGCAGGAATACCGCCATCAGCAGACCCGACGCTGGTAGATCCGACGCCAGGAGACCGGCCGAGGGAGGACCCGGGGCCGTTGGGGCCGCCACCGGCCCGCTCCCCGCCCGACGGGCCGCCATCAGCCACCTCAGCGCCGATCAGTGACGCCTCGCCCTCGACCGCACTTCGTGACCCGTCGAACGATTCGGCATGATCAAGCCCCGCAACCCGCTCAACGCGATCAAGCCCGGCAAGCCCTCCAGCGAGCCCGTCGAGCCGCCCGGCACGATCGGAGCGCTCGGTGGCGGTCGAGGGCCGGCCGTTGCCGCGCCGCGGTGAGGGTGTCGGCCGCGCCGACAGTAGTCGGGGCGGCACGGCTTCCGGGGCGGTCACCGGCGCCAGACCGGCGACCACCGTGTTGACGATCTCGGCCGCGTACGAGCCGTCCGGGTCGTAGTCGGGGTCGAAGACGGTCAGCTCCACGCCGAGGCAGTGCGGGGTGTCGACCAGGCCGGAGAGCAGGATCTCCAACTCGGCGAAGGCGATTCCACCCGGGTCGGGGGCGTCCACGGCGGGCATCACCGCCGGGTCGAGGACGTCCACGTCGATGTGCACCCAGTAGCCCGCGCAGTCGGCGAGTTGCTCGTGCGCCCACTGGGCCGTCCGGGCGGCGCCTTCGGCGCGCAGCGCCGGCACCGGTCGGGTGGTGATCCCGGCGGCCTGGAGGTCGAGCCGGTATTCGTCCTGGGCGCGGATGCCCAGCACCACCACGTCGATGTCGCGGAAGTAGGGCCGGCGGCCCTCCAACGCGGCCAGGTCGGCCTGCCCGCGCCCGGTGACCAGGGCCAGGTCCTCACCGGCTGCCGCGCCGACGTAGGAGGCGTTGCCGGGGTGCCGAAAGTCGGAGTGCCCGTCGACGAAGACCAGCCCGATCCGCCCGCCGACGGCCTCGCCGAGGCGGTGCATGGCCAGGGCCGAGCCGAGCAGCACGGAGCAGTCGCCGCCCAGCACCACCGGGAACTCGCCCCGGTCGATGATCGAGCCGATGCGTTCGGCGAGGGCCAGCGAGTAGTCGGCGATCTCCCGGGCGTGGCACACCCCGTCACCGGGCCGCCAGTCGCCCGGGTCGTACCGGGCCGGGGTGACGCAGCCGGCGTCGCGGGCGCGGAGCCGGGCCAGCAGGTCGTGGTCGCGCAGCGCCCCGGGCGCTTTGGCGCAACCCGGGACCGACGTGGGCGTCGGCGGCCGTAGGCCGAGATTTGTCGGCGCGTCGAGGACGGCGATCCGGCGCATCATGAGCTCCCGTCCTCGGTGGTCGGGCGGGCCGGCCGGAACGCCGGCCCGCGCTGGCGTGCTAGGAACTCAGAACAGGGCGCTGGCCAGGGCCCGACGCGCCGAGGCGACCGCCGGGTCGTCCGGGCCGGCGATGGAGAAGAGCGAGACCAGGTGTTGGCGAACCGTCTCACGGTCCTCACCGGCGGTGCGCCGGACCAGACCGACGAGCCGCGCGTACGCCTGCTCGGCCAGGCCGCTGAGCACCTCGATGTCGGCGGCCAGCAGTTGGGCGTCGACATCGTCGGGGGCGCTCTCGGCGGCGGCGAGCGCGGCGGACGGGTCGGCGCCGGCCACCCGGCGGGCCACCCCGACCTGGGCCAGCCCCGCCGTGGCCGCGGCGTCCGCCGGGGCGTCGGCGAGGATCTTCCGGTACGCCTGCTCGGCGGCGTCCAGATCACCGCTCATCAGCGCGTCGTCCGCCTCGTCGAGGCGGGGGTCCTCCGGCTCGGCGACGGTCACGCCACCGGCCTTGAGGATGGCCTGGATCCACTGCCGCAGCTGCGCCTCGGGCACCACCCCGGAGAAGGCGTCGACCGGCTGGCCGCCGACGACCGCGTAGACCATGGGGATGCCCTGCACCCGGAACATCTGGGCGATTCGGGGATTTTCCTGCACGTCGACCCGGGCCAGCACCCAGGCGCCGCCGCCCTCGGCGTTCAGCCGCTCCAGGACCGGGGCGAACTCGTCGCTCTCCGGGAAGCCGGCCGCGCCGAAGAACACGACGACGGGCGTGGCCATCGAGCGTTCGAGTACGTCGGACTGGATGGTCGCCTCGGTGACGTCCACGATGGCGGTGTCACCGCCGGCGGTGGGCGCGCCGGGTGCGCCGTTGGACGGGCCGCCCTGCGGGGGCGTGCCGGGGCGGGTATTTGCTGGTGCGGGGCCACGCAGCGTGCTGAGGTCGACCGCGCCGCGGGTGAAGATCGACGAGGTGATCCGTGGGTCGCTCATGGTTACCTAGTCTCGCACGTGAGCCCCCGATCTCAGCTCACCCGCAACCCCGACGTTGCAACTCTCACGCCTCCGCCCGCACCCCCGCGATCTTGCACATTCTGTCGCCAGTACGCCGCATTCATGCCTTATGTCGGCGCAGAATCCGCAAGATCGACGGGGTGGGGGGCGGACAGGGGGTCAGAAGCGGGCCGGCTCCCGGTAGGTGCCCCACTCGGCGCGCAGGGCGTCGCAGATCTCGCCCAGGGTCGCCTCGGCGCGGACCGCGTCGAGCATGGCGGGGATCATGTTCTCGTCGGTACGGCTCGCCTCGATCATCCGGGTCACCGCCGCGCGGACCGCTGACTCGTCCCGCGCGCTCTTGCGCTCGGCGAGCACCCGGCGCTGCTCCAGCTCCACCTCGTGCGAGATGCGCAGGATCTCCAGCTCCTTGGCGACCGTGCCGGTGTGGCAGTTGACGCCGACGATCTTCTTGTCGCCCTTTTCGAGGGCCTGCTGGTAGACGAAGGCCGACTCGGCGATGTGCCCGGTGAACCAGCCGTCCTCGATCCCGCGCAGGATGCCTGAGGTCATCGGGCCGATCTGGTGCGGCCCGTCCCCGCCGAGCTGCCGGATCCGGGCGAAGATCTCCTCCGCCTCGGCCTCGATCTTGTCGGTCAGCGCCTCCACGTACCAGGAGCCGCCGAGCGGGTCGGCCACGTTGACCACGCCGGTCTCCTCCATCAGCACCTGCTGGGTACGCAGGGCGATCTCGGCCGACTCGTCGGTGGGCAGCGCCAGGGTCTCGTCCAGCGCGTTGGTGTGCAGCGAGTTCGTGCCGCCGAGCACCGCCGCGAGAGCCTCGACGGCGGTGCGGACGACGTTGTTGACCGGCTGCTGCGCGGTCAGCGACACCCCGGCGGTCTGCGTGTGGAACCGCAGCCACAGGGCCTTCTCGCTGGTCGCCCCGTAGACGTCGCGCAGCCAACGGGCCCAGATCCGGCGGGCGGCACGGAACTTGGCGATCTCCTCGAAGAAGTCGAGGTGCGAGTCGAAGAAGAAGCTCAGCCCCGGCGCGAAGACGTTCACGTCCAGCCCGCGCGAGAGGCCCAGCTCGACGTAGCCGAAGCCGTCCGCCAGGGTGTACGCCAGCTCCTGAGCGGCGGTCGAGCCGGCCTCGCGGATGTGGTAGCCGGAGACCGACAGCGGCTTGTAGCGCGGGATCTCCCGGGCGCAGTACTCCATCAGGTCGCCGATCAGGCGCAGGTGCGGCTCCGGGTCGAAGAGCCACTCCTTCTGCGCGATGTACTCCTTGAAGATGTCGGTCTGCAGGGTGCCGTCCAGCTTGGACAGGTCGGCGCCCTGCCGCTCGGCGGCGACCAGGTACATGCAGAACACCGGCACGGCCGGGCCGGAGATGGTCATCGAGGTGGTCACGCCGGCCAGGTCGATGCCGTCGAAGAGCGCCTGCATGTCGGTGGCGGTGTCGATGGCCACGCCGCAGTGGCCGACCTCGCCGAGCGCCTGCGGGTCGTCCGAGTCGCGGCCCATCAGCGTCGGCATGTCGAACGCCACCGACAGCCCGCCGCCACCGGCGCCGAGGATCATCTTGTAGCGCTCGTTGGTCTGCTGCGCGTTGCCAAAGCCGGCGAACTGCCGGATCGTCCAGGTCCGCCCGCGGTAGCCGGTCGGATACAGACCCCGGGTGTACGGATACTCGCCCGGCCAGCCGATCCGTTCGAAGCCCGGATAGGTGGCGCCTTCCGGCGGCCCGTAGACGGGCTCCACCGGCATTCCGGAGAGCGTGGTGAAGTCCGCGTCCCGCTTGCGCGCGGCGTCGTACCGGGCCTGCCAGCGCGCCCGTCCGGCGTCGATCTCGTCGGCGTCCATGAGCAGGGCTCCTCCTCGGGTCCTCGACTGCACGTCGAGTGTAAGGCCCCCACCTGAACGATCGCTAAGTCACGCCGTACTGGCGAGTAACGGCAGCTCGCCCCTGCACCTCTCAGGCCGATGCCGTGGTGGCCGGCCCACCCATCGCCACGTCGTCGACCCGGATGTTGACCTCGTCTACCCGCAGCCCGTACGCCTCGACCGCCTCTGTCACCCGGGCGCGTACCTGACCGGTGATCTCCGGCACCGGCCGGCCTGCGTCAACCACCAACACCAGGTTGATGACGGCGGCGTCCCCGGTCAGGTGGGCCGAGCAACCCCGTCGGGCATCGCCCACCTGGTCCAGCCCGACCCGGTCGAGAACCGCGTTGAAGAACCGGGCGACGTCCCCGCCCAGGTCGGCCACGCCGGGCACCGCGCGGGCCGCCGCGACGGCGATCTTCTCGACCACCTCGTCGGCGACCTGCGTCGTCCCACCAGCCGGCACCGACGCCCTGGTCAGCTCCTGCGTTGCTTCCAGGTCCACAGTCGCTCCCTGCTCCTCGCGCCACCGCGTCTGGGCGCGCCCGGCCCCCCAGCGAAGGTGGGGCGGTGCGAGCCTACTAGGACGATGCGGTCCCGGGATGCTCCCGGTGGATGGTCGACGGGCCCGGCAGCCGTCAGACCGTCGGGCGGCTACGCCCTCAGACTCCGGCTGCCGCCCCCGGCTGGTTCAGCTCGATGTCGTCCACGATGATGTTGACCTGGGTGACAGTCAGGCCGTACTTCTCCACCGCCTCGATCACCGCGGCCCGCACCGCCTCGGTCACGTCGGCCACGACGTGACCGGCGTCGATCACCAGGACCACGTTGATGACGGCCGAACTGCCCTTGACGTCGGCCGAGACACCCCGCCGGGCGTCGCCCACCTCGTCCAGGCCGATCTTGTCCAGCACGCTGTTGAAGAACCGGGAGACGTCACCGCCGAGATCGGCCACACCGGGCACGGCACGAGCGGCCGTACCGGCGATCTTCTCCACGACCTCGTCGGAAACCGACGTGACACCCCGGGCCACGCCCGTCGCGGGCTGCACTGCACCGGCGTTCTCCACCGCGTCCGTCATGATCACATCTCCCCTGGTCCCGGTGCATTGTGGACCGACCGGTTCGTCAGCCCGCTTCGCGGCAGCCTCGCTCCCGGCCACGCGCCGCGAGCCTACTAAAACCAGAGCTACCTTCGCTTGCGGGCGAGACGCGTGCTCCGACCGGCCACACGAGCGACGACGTCGGTCCGCGCCGGACTCCACCGATCCAGCACGTCCACTGTGGACGCGCCGGCCCGGCGGGACCTCGGATCAGCGGGCCAGCTGGGCGAGCAACTCGTCCGCCGCCGTGTACGGGTCGATCACACCCTCGGCAACCCTGGTGGCGAACGTGGCCAACTCCGTACCGTCGCGCAGTGAGCCGATCCGGGCGCGGAGGGTGCCGAGCGCGATCGCCTCGATCTCGGCGGCGGCCCGCGCCTCCTGGCGGCGGCGCAGCTCGCCGTGCTCGACCAGCCAGCCCCGGTGCTTGTCGATGGCGGCGGCGATGTCGTCGATGCCCTCGCCGCGCGCGGCTACCGACCGGACCACCTGCGGCCGCCACTGCCCCGGCCCGCGCTCACCGAGAGCGATCATGCCCTGGATGTCGCGGACGGTGGCGTCGACGCCGTCCCGGTCCGCCTTGTTGACCACGAACACGTCGGCGATCTCCAGGATGCCGGCCTTGACCGCCTGAATGGCGTCGCCCATCCCGGGCGCGAGCAGGACCAGCGTCGTGTCGGCCAGCGAGGCGACCTCCACCTCGGCCTGCCCGACGCCGACCGTCTCCACAAGCACCACGTCGCAGCCTGCGCCCTCCAGCACCCGGACCGCCTGCGGCGTCGCCGCGGCCAGCCCGCCGAGGTGCCCCCGGCTGGACATCGACCGGATGTAGACGCCCGGATCGGTGGCGTGGTCCTGCATCCGCACCCGGTCGCCCAGGATCGCTCCGCCGGTGAACGGGCTGGACGGGTCGACCGCCAGCACGCCCACCCGGTGCCGGCGCGCCCGCAGCGCACGGACCAGCTCGTTCGTGGTGGTCGACTTGCCCACCCCTGGCGAACCGGTCAGCCCGACCACCTGGGCCTGCCCGGCGTACGGCGCCAGCGCCGCGGCGATCGCCGGCAACAGTGCGTCACCGTTCTCCACCAACGTGATCAGGCGGGCCACCGCGCGCGGGTCGCCCGCACGGGCCCGCTCGACCAGCAGCGGTACGTCCCGGCTGCGGCGCACCGACGTGGTGCCCGCTGCCGGGACGTGCTCAGCCGCCTCGCTCACTGTGCCATCTTTGTTCGCGACTGCGGGGCTCGCAAAACCGGCTCACTCCTCGCGCTCACTGGCTGGCCGCGGCCTGTCCCGGCACGTGGATGATCAGCGCGTCGCCCTGGCCACCGCCGCCACAGAGCGCCGCCGCGCCGGTGCCACCACCGCGCCGCTTCAGCTCCAGGGCGAGGGTGAGGACGAGGCGCGCGCCGGACATGCCGATCGGGTGCCCCAGCGCGATCGCGCCGCCGTTGACGTTGACCTTGTTCGGGCTGACCCCGAGGTCCCGGGTGGACTGGACACCGACCTGCGCGAACGCCTCGTTGATCTCGATGAGGTCCAGGTCCGCCACGCTCAGGCCGCCCTTCTTCAGGGCGTGGTTGATGGCGTTGGACGGCTGTGAGTGCAGGGAGTTGTCCGGGCCCGCCACGTTGCCGTGCGCACCGATCTCGGCCAGCCAGGTCAGCCCCAGCTCCTTCGCCTTGGCCTTGCTCATCACGAGCACCGCGGCGGCGCCGTCGGAGATCGGCGACGAGCTGCCGGCGGTGATGGTGCCGTCCTTGGCGAAGGCGGGGCGCAGCTTGGCCAGCGACTCGACAGTGGTGTCCGGGCGGATGCCCTCGTCCTCGCTGATCACCAGCGGGTCACCCTTGCGCTGCGGGATGACCACCGGTGCGATCTCGTCGGCGAAGTGGCCGTTCTTCTGCGCGGCGGCGGCCCGCTGGTGACTGGCGGCGGCGAAGGCGTCCTGCTCCTCGCGCGAGATGCCGTGCTTGGCGCCGAGCCGCTCGGTCGACTCGCCCATCGAGCAGCAGTCCCAGGCGTCGCTGAGCCCGTCGTGTGCCATGTGGTCCTTGACCACCACGTCGCCGTACTTGTAGCCGGTGCGCTGACCCATCAGCAGGTGCGGGGCGTTGGTCATCGACTCCATGCCGCCGGCCACCACGATGTCGAACTCGCCGGCCCGGATCAGCTGGTCGGCCAGCGCGATCGCGTCCAGGCCGGAGAGGCAGACCTTGTTGATGGTCAGCGCCGGCACGGACATCGGTACGCCGGCTTCGACCGCCGCCTGCCGAGCAGGGATCTGACCGGCGCCGGCCTGCAACACCTGCCCCATGATCACGTACTGGACCTGGTCCGGGCTGACGCCGGCACGCTCCAGCGCCGCCTTGATGGCGATCCCGCCGAGCTTGGTGGCCGGGAGGTCCTTGAGGTTGCCCAGTAGCCGGCCCATCGGGGTCCGCGCGCCGCTGACGATCACCGAAGCCATGCCTGCCTCCGAGGGGGTGCCGAGCTGTACGCCTTAACGATTGTTCGGCCAGACTAGCGCCATGGCAGAGAACTCCCCCGTCGAGCCCGGTGCGGACTACGTCACAGACATCGGGCTTCGCAAGATTGACCACGTCGGGATCGCCGTGGCCGACCTGGACGCCGCGATCGACTTCTACCAGCGGACGTTCGGGATGCGCTGCGTCCACGTGGAGACCAACACCGAGCAGGGCGTCCGGGAAGCGATGCTGGCCGTCGGACCGACCACCGAGGGCGGCTGCGTGCAGTTGCTCGCCCCGCTCACCCCGGAGTCGACGATCGCCAAGTTCCTGGACCGCAACGGGCCGGGCGTGCAGCAGGTCGCGTACACGGTGGTGGACATCGACGCCGCCTGCGCGGCGCTCCGCGAGCGCGGCATGCGCCTGCTCTACGACGCCCCGAGGCGTGGCACCGCGGACAGCCGGATCAACTTCGTCCACCCCAAGGACGCCGGTGGCGTCCTCGTCGAACTGGTCCAACCCGCCCCCAGCTCCCACTGACCACGCGCCCGCCTTGTTGATCAGGAGGTCCGCGTCGTCCTCGGCCGCGACGGCGACCGGAAGCTCTTGATCAACGAGGGCGGCGACCCTTCGGGCCGGGCGGGCGCGCCCGTCAGTGCGCGGTTGGCGGGGTGGTCGGACAGCTTCACGCATCGGCGGATGCAGTTTTTCACAGAGGACTTCCCGGCCTAGCTACCGTTCAGTAACGTCCGGCCCCACAGGAGCGCGACCGGCGCCGGATGTGTCGAATGCCGACATGGCGGTCGTGCCCACCGGCGCCGACGATGGCAGCACCCGGGCCCGTGCGGGTGCGGACGAACCGGAGGTCACCGTGCAGGACATCCTCGAAGCGATCATGGCGGCGGAGGAATCGAACGATCCGGACCGCGAACTCGCCGGCGTCGCCGGGCTGCCCGTACCGGAGAGCTACCGGGGCGTGGTGGTCCGCGCCGAGGAGTCCCGGATGTTCGACGGCATGGCCACCCGGGACAAGGACCCCCGCAAGGCACTGCACGTGCAGGAGGTGCCGACACCGGAGCTGGCGCCGGGCGAGGCGCTGATCGCGGTGATGGCCAGCGCCATCAACTACAACACGGTGTGGACCAGCATCTTCGAGCCGGTGTCCACCTTCAAGTTCCTGGAGCGCTACGGCCGGGTGTCCGAGCTGACCCGCCGGCACGACCTGCCGTACCACGTGGTCGGCTCGGACGCTGCAGGCGTGGTGCTGCGCACCGGCCCCGGGGTGACCCGCTGGGCGCCCGGCGACGAGGTGGTCGCGCACTGCCTCTCCGTGGAGTTGGAGGACGCGGCAGGTCACGACGACACGATGCTCGACCCGCAGCAGCGGATCTGGGGCTTCGAGACCAACTTCGGCGGGCTGGCCGAACTGGCCGTGGTCAAGGCCAACCAGCTGATGCCCAAGCCGCGGCACCTGAGCTGGGAGGAGGCGGCCAGCCCCGGGCTGGTCAACTCCACCGCGTACCGGCAGCTCGTCTCGCACCACGGCGCCAACATGAAGCAGGGTGACGTGGTGCTGATCTGGGGCGCGTCCGGCGGCCTCGGCGGGTACGCCACCCAGATGGCGCTCAACGGCGGCGCGATCCCGGTCTGCGTCGTCTCCTCACCGGAGAAGGCCGAACTGTGCCGCAGGATGGGCGCGGAGCTGGTCATCGACCGGGCCGCCGAGGGCTTCCGCTTCTGGAAGGACGAGCAGACCCAGGACCAGGACGAGTGGCGGCGCTTCGGCGAACGGATCCGCGAGCTGACCAGCGGTGAGGACCCGGACATCGTGTTCGAGCACCCGGGGCGGGAGACGTTCGGCGCCAGCGTCTACGTGGCCCGGCGCGGCGGAACCATCGTCACCTGCGCCTCCACGAGCGGCTTCCAGCACCAGTACGACAACCGCTACCTGTGGATGCACCTCAAGCGGATCGTGGGCAGCCACTTCGCCAACTACCACGAGGCGTGGCAGGCCAACCGCCTGGTCGCGCTCGGCAAGGTGCACCCGACGGTGTCCCGTACCTATCCGTTGGAGCAGACCGGCCAGGCCGCGTACGAGGTGCACCGCAACGCCCACCAGGGCAAGGTCGGCGTGCGCTGCCTCGCACCCACCGACGGGCTGGGCGTACGCGACGGGGAGTTGCGGGCCCGGCACGAGGACGCGATCAACCGGTTCCGGGGTCACTGACCGGCACCGCCGGTCCCCGGCCGCTGACCGGCACCGCCGATCCTCGGTGGCTGACCGGCACGGCCGGTTGCGGCGCCCCGGCCGGACGGCGGAACGCCGGATGACCATTGCGCTGATCGCTCATTGTTCTTCCGCCGCCATTAGCGGATAACCCACCCGGATCGAACAAAGGGCCTCGGGGTAACCCCGGGGCCCCTTTTCCGCGTCACGCTGCGTGGCGTTCGACAGGCCGGGACCTGCCAAGATCGCCGATTGGTCCAACCTCACCGATCGCAGGAGTTGACCATGTAAAGAGGGCACGAAAGCTTCGCACCGCTCTTGCGAAGCACCCTGGGGCGTCTGCCAGTATGTCCCAATGCCCCAGCAGCAGTCCTCCCCTCTCGCGTTCTTCGATAACGCGAACTCGCAGCCAGATTTCACCGTTGGCCTGCGCGGATACAACACCCATCAGGTCGACGACTTCCTCGGCCGGATGACCGCCGCGCTGACCCAGTCCGAGCAGGCCCGTGCCGAGGCCGAGCAGCGGATGAACGACGCCCAGCGTCGGCTCCGCCAGGCCGAGCAGCGCATGAGTGCGCTGGAGCAGAAGCTCACCGACACGAACAAGCAGCTCGAAGAGAACAGCCGGCCCACCCTCTCCGGGCTCGGCACCCGCGTCGAGCAGATCCTCCGGCTCGCCGAGGAGCAGGCCAACGACCACCGCAACGAGGCCAAGCGCGAGTCGGAGGGCATCCTCTCCGCCGCCCGCCTCGAGGCCCGTGAGATCACCGACAAGGCCCGCGCCGAGGCCGCGGCCATGAAGGCGAGCGCCGAGCGCGAGGCGGGCAACCTGCGCACGGCCGCCGAGCGCGAGGCCGCCGAGGTCCGGGTGCAGGCCCGCCGCGAGGCTGACACGCTGCGCGCCGACGCCGACCGTGAGACCAAGCAGCTGCGCACGGTCACCGCGCACGAGGTGGCCGAGCTGAAGTCGACAGTCGAGCGGGAGGTCGCCACCCTGCGGGCCACCGCCGAGCGGGAGATCACCCAGCAGCGGGCGAAGGCCGCCCGTGAGGCTGAGGAGAAGCGCGCCGAGGCGACCAAGCTGCTCACCGACGCGCGGGACAAGCGCGACAAGGACCTGCAGGCCCTGGAGCTCCAGCTGGCCGAGCGGCGGGAGAAGGCCGAGCGCGAGGAGTCCGAGCGCCACGCCGCCCAGGTCGCGCAGACCCAGAAGATGGTCAGCGAGGCCGAGCAGCGTGCCCGGGCCGCGCAGGAGCGGGCCAAGGAGATCGAGCAGCGCGCCGAGGCGCGGCGGGTCGAGTCGGAGCGCAACGCCGCCGAGACTGTCGACAAGGCCAAGGCGCACTCGGAAAAGACCCTCAACGAGGCGAAGGCCGAGTCGCAGCGCCTGCTCACCGAGGCGCGCACCGAGGCGGAGCTGACCACGCAGGCCGCCCGCCGCGAGGTCGAGGACCTCACCCGGCAGAAGGACGCGGTCACCTCGCAGCTGGGTCAGATGCTCTCCGGGCTCGCTGGCATCGTGCCGGGAATGCCGGCGCAGGCCGCTCCGGCTGCCAAGCCGGAAGCCAAGAAGACCGATGGCGGTCAGGAGCGGGTGCCCGCGGAGACCGCCGGCTGACGCGAGGCGTCAGGTCGGGGCATCGACGGCGCGAGGTGACACCGGGTAACCGGTGCCACCTCGCGCCGTATGCGTTTCCCAGCCCCTGGTATCCGATGGCCGTAATCGAGTGAAGTAGCTCCCACAAGGCCCGTCCGTATCGCCCCAGCAGGGCCCGTTGCGTGTGAGGATGGGGGCATGTCGCACGGCGAGGAACTGTTCGCTCTCGGCGGGGACGTGACGACGGAGCCCAGCTTCGAGTCCGCTCTGCGGGGGTACGAGAAGAAGCAGGTCGACCGCTATGTCGCGCGTGCTGAGCACGAGATCGCGACCCTCGCTTCGGAACGGGAACAGGCCTACACACAGATCCACAAGCTCGCCGGCCAGGTCGAGGTTCTCCAGCGCGACCTGACCCAGGTGCGCAAGCAGATGAACGTGGTCGACCGGGCGTCGTTCCGGCATCTCGGCCCACGGGTCGAGTCGATCCTCACGCTGGCTGAGGAGCAGGCCGAGCAGATCCTCTCCGACGCGAACGGGGAGATCGAGGCCCGTCGTGCCGCGGCCGAGCACATCATCGAGGAGGCCCGCGAGCAGGCCGCGCGGGCACTGAAGGACTTTGAGATCGCCCTCGCCGCCCGACGCGCGGAGGAGGAGCGGCACAGCGCCGCCCAGCGGGCCGAGGCGGACGCGACCCTG
Source organism: Micromonospora sp. NPDC005171 (assembly GCF_040608575.1). Lineage (NCBI taxonomy): Bacteria > Bacillati > Actinomycetota > Actinomycetes > Micromonosporales > Micromonosporaceae > Micromonospora > Micromonospora sp. NPDC005171. The sequence continues at coordinate 20,149 of NZ_JBEXIM010000063.1, forward strand.
CGGTCGGCCAAGGACGAGTCGGCGCAGTTGCGCAAGGCGGCGCAGGACGCGCTGGCGAAGGCCCAGCAGGAGGCCACCCAGCTGCGGGATACCGCCAAGGAGATCCACACCCGGGCCCAGCAGGAGGCCACCAAGCTGCGCGAGACGGCCCGCGAGACGCTGGCCAAGGCCCAGCAGGAGGCCAGCGACCTGCGCGACGCCGCCAAGGAGGTGCATGCCAAGGCCCTTCAGGAGGCCAAGCGGCTCACCGACACGGCGACCGAGGCCGGGCGGGCCACCCACGCCAAGGCGCAGCAGGAGGCCAAGCAGATCATCGACGACGCGTCGATGGCCGGACGAGCCACCCGCGCCAAGGCGCAGCAGGAGGCCGAGCGGCTGACGACGCAGGCCACCGAGTCGGCGAAGCGCAGCCGTGCCGACACCGAGGCGTACGTGCAGCGGATGCGCACCGAGACCGAGGCGTACGTCCAGCACACCCGGGCGCAGACCCAGCAGGAGCTGGGCGCGTGGCGGGCCGGGGTGGAGCAGGAGGTCAACTCCCGTCGGGAGGCGGCCGACCGGGAGTTGGCGCAGCGACGGTCCGCGGCCGAGCAGGAGTTCGCCAGGCGCCGCGACGAGTTGGACAAGCAGCACGCGGCGCGCCAGCACGAGCTGGAGGCCGGGTTCGCCAGCCGTCAGCAGGAGCTGGAGAGCGGGTTCACGACCCGCCGGGACGAGCTGGAGACCGAATACTCCGCTCGCAAGAACGAGCTGGAGACCGAGTACACCGCTCGCAAGAACGAGATCGAGCAGGGCGCGGCCGGCATCCGTCAGGCGGCTGAGCAGGACGCGGCGGCGCTGCGCCAGCGGTCCGAGGCGGAGGCTGCCGAGCTGCTGAGCCGGGCTGAGACCGAGGCCGGCGACAAGCGCCGCAAGGCCGACGAGCATGTGGCGGCGTCCCGGCGGCAGTTCGAGGAGTACGCGGCCACCACCCAGCAGCACCTGGCCACCACCCAGCAGCACCTGGCGGCGACCCAGCAGGAGTCGGCGGCGGGCCGGCAGCAGTTGGCCCAGGTGATGCTGGAGATCGCCCAGGCCCAGCAGCAGCTGGCGGATCTGCGGCAGGAGACCTGGAAGGCCCGGCAGGAGTCCGACGAGCTCCAGCGTCAGATGTCCGAGCTGCGGTTGCAGAGTGTCGCGGGCCCGATCGACGGCCCGACCGCGCCGGCCGCGGCGGACGGCGCGAGCGCGGGCGAGCCCGGTGGTGGGGACGACGGCGTGAGCGTTACCGCCGGCGCGGCCTCCGGGCCGGATACGGGCACCGAGTCGGGCACGGGCACCGGGTCGGGCACGGGCACCGGGTCGGGCACGGGCACCGGGTCGGGCACGGGCACCGGGTCGGGCACGGGCACCGGGCTGAAGACGGAGCCCGCCGACACCAGGCAGCCGGTGAACGCGGATGCGGAGGAGTCCGGGCAGCCCACGACGCGGCCGGTGGCCGAGCCGGTGACCACAGTGGACGGTGGCACGGCGAGCGCCGGGGTGGACGGGGAGCCGACAGTGGCCGCCGTTCCGGGCGAGGGTGGCCGGGGCGCCAAGCCCACCAAGATCACCAGCACCGGTGAGAACGGCAAGCGACCGAGCAAGCCGACCACCGACGAGCGCAGCGCCAAGCCCAGCAAGGTCACCATCGACAAGGACTGACCGCCGCCCACCCAAGCTTCGAGATCTTGGACACTTTCCGTCAGCGCGGCGGGCTCAACCGGTGGTTGCAACACCGAGGAGCTGGGTCATTTTCTCACCGGGGGTGGCCCAGTTCAGGGTCATGCGGGGGCGGTCGTTGAG
>NZ_JBEXIM010000064.1:0-21874 GCF_040608575.1 Micromonospora sp. NPDC005171
CTCGACGGCATCAAGAGCAAGATCGAACCACCCACGCCGATCGACAAGGACCTCTACGACCTCCCGCCAGAGGAGTGGGGCGACGTCAAGCAGGTGCCGGGCTCGCTGTCGGCAGTGCTCGACTCGCTGGAGGCCGACCACGACTACCTGCTCGACGGCGGCGTCTTCACCCCCGACCTGATCTCCACCTGGGTCGACTGGAAGCGCGCCAACGAGGTCGACCCGGTGCGCCTGCGCCCGACCCCGCACGAGTTCGCCATGTACTACGACTGCTGAGCAGTCCGATGCACGGCGACTGCTGAGCAGTCGCTCGAACACCGGCCGGGCAGGCTCCGCGATCGCGGAGCCGGCCCGGCCCGTTTCGTAACGCCCCCCGGGATACGGCTGGCCCGGCCCTCCACCCTCGGCCCGACGTGGAACACGCACCGCTGACCGCCCACGCCCCTGCACGTCCCCTGCCCCTGACCTGCCCCCAAGATCGTGCTCGATTCACGATGTAGTGGCGTCGGCGGTTCGGCGATGCCACTACAACCATGTTCGGGCACGATCTTGAGCATCGAACCGTCGATGTGACGAGCGGTTCAGTCCGTTCTGCCAAACCCGAAGGAGCAGGAACAGGAGCAGGGCGGTCATCGCCACCGCGCCGGGGGCCTTCGTGAAGCGGGCCAGGTTGGTGCCGTCGGGCAGGGCCAGGAAGGTCGCCGCCCCGGCCGGCAGCACGAACCAGGCGGTCCGGGCGGCGGTGAGCGCGAGCAGCGCCAGCGGCCAGGTCGCGTACCAGGGGTGGAAGACCGGGGACAGGACCACAGTGGCGGCCAGGGCCGGGCCGGCGCCGTGCAGCGCGACCCGGGCGCGAGCCGGGGCCGGGCCATCCCAGGCCCGCCGGTCCCGCCAGGCCCTCAGCCACAGGACCACCAGCACGATCGCGAGCAGCAGCAGCGCCACCGCCCGGACCACCGGCACGGCCTGCGGGTCCCGCCCGGCAAACGCGCCGGCGTAGTCCACCACCAGGCCGACGGCGGTGGGCGGTGACGTCCACTGTTCGGAGTCTCCGCTGCGGGTCAGGCCGCCCACCCAGCCGAACCCGAGACCGGACAGCGCCGAGGTGACCAGCAGCGCGGCCAGCAGCCCGCCGGCCAGCCAGCCGCCGTCGCGCAGCAGCGCCCGTACGGTGTGCCGGCCGTGCACCGCCGCCAACGCGGCGAACGGGACCACCACCACGGCGGTGGCCTTCACCGTGACCGCGAGCCCAAGCAGCGCCCCGGCCAGCAGCAGCGCCGCCGGCCGACCCGGTCGACGGACCACGATCAGCAGCCCGCACAGCAGCAGGCCCAGCATCACGGCGTCGTTGTGCGCCCCGCCCACCAGGTGCACGCCCACCAGCGGGCAGGCCAGCAGCAGCCAGACCGCCCGACGGGTCGGCAGCCCGGCGGCCCGCGCCAGCCCGGGCACGCAGAGCGCGGCCAGCAGCAGCCCCGCCACGGCGATGATCCGCAGCGACACGAGCGTGCCGGTGAGCCCGCCTCCGAGGCCGACGGCGAGCGCCGCGAGCAGGACGAACACCGGCCCGTACGGCGCCGGGGTGTCCCGCCAGATCGGGGCCACCGTGTCTAGCCAGGGGCAGCCCGCCGCGGCCACCCCCACTGTGTACGGGTCGACGCCGTGCGCGTACGTCCAGCCCTGGCAGGCGTACGAGTAGACGTCCCGGCTGCCCAGCGGCGGCGCGACCAGCAGCGGTAGTGCCCACAGCCCGGCGGTGACGTACGCCCACCGGGTCGACGGCGCACCCTCGCGCAGTGACCACCACGCCCCGACCAGCAGCACGGTGCCGATCAGCCAGCAGGTCAGCGTCGCCGGCCCGTCCGGGGTTCGCCAGATCGACGCGGGTGTCACGCCCAGCGGGGCGTCGGGCAGTGCCCCGCCGAGGTATCCGGCCACGGCGAGCAGAACGGCGCCGAGCAGGCCGGCGTACCGGGACAGAGAGGCACCGGGAGCGGTCACCGGCGCACCTTCCCTCAGTCGGCGGCGACCGGCTGACGGGCCGCCCGAGCCGACCGTACCAACCGGATGACCAGCACGATCACCAACAGCGTCATCAGCGGCGCCCCGACCGTCTTGGTGTAGCGGGGCAGCCCGGTGCCGTCGGGCAGCACCAGGAAGGACGCGACGAGGGCGACCACCGTGAACCATCTGATCCGCTGGGCGGTGGCCGCCAGCACGAACAGCGGCCACGTCCAGTACCAGGGGTGCACGACGGGGGCGAGCGCGACGGTGAGGGCGAGGGCGAGGCCGGCGTGGTACAGCGGGTCGCGGTTGCGGGCCCGCCACCAGAGCCAGACGAGCAGCACGGCCAGCAGGACCACGGCGATCCCGCGCGTGACCGGGAGCGCGTCGATGTGACCGCCGAACAGCGACGCGACGTAACCGACCGTCTGCCCGACGGCGGTCGGCGGGGAGGTCCAGGCGATGGCGGCGCCGCCCTGGGACAGCCCGCCGACCCAACCGAAGTCCAGCCCACCGGCGATGGTCACGCCGACCACTGTGGCGACCGCGCCGCCGACCACCCAGCCGCCGTCGCGGATCAGCGTCCGGATCCGGCACGGCCCGGCGGTGGCCGCCAGCGCGGCGAACGGCACCACCACCACGGCGGTCACCTTGATCGCCACCGCGACTCCGAGGAGCAGCCCGCCGACCAGCAGCATTCCGCGCCGGCCCGGGTGCGCGGCCACCACGGCCAGCCCACCGACCAGCGCGGCGAGCATCAGCACGTCGTTGTGAGGACCGCCGATCAGGTGCGCGGCGACCAGCGGGGAACCCAACGCCAGCCACACCGCCCGTTTCGGCGGCACGCCGGCGCGGCGGGCCAGCGCCGGCAGGGCCCACGCGGTGAGGAGCACGCCGACCAGCGACAGCGCACGGAACAGCACGATGCTTGCGGTCAGCGAACCGGTCGCCTTCACCACGGCGCCCGCGATGAGCACGAACAGCGGCCCGTACGGCGCCGGGGTGTCGCGCCAGATGACCGAGACCGTGTCCAGCCAGGGGCAGGGCAGCGCGGAGACGCCCTGCTCGTACGGGCTGATGCCGCCGACGAAGCTGGCGCCCTGGCAGGCGTACGCGTACACGTCCCGACTGCCGAATGGCGGTGCGATCAGCAACGGCAGCAGCCAGAGCCCGACGGTGACCAGGGCCCACCGCGTCGAGGGTCCCCCGTCGCGCAACGCCCACCAGGCGTACGCCATCAGGCCGGTGCCGACCACCCAGGCGGCGAGGATCAGCGGGCCGTTGGGCCCCTGCCAGATGCTGACCGGGGTGCTGCGCAGGGGGCCGCTGGGGAACGCGCCGCCGAGGAAGGCGGAGAACGCGAGCAGCAGCGAGCCCGCCAGGCCGGTCCAGCGCGCGAGGTGGGAAGGCACGCCGGACATGCTGCCAGCATCACGGCGGGGTGCCGACGGCAGGCACCCGGACGGTCAGCAGTGGCGCGCCGGCGCCAGCCCGCTGGAGACCGAGTAGTCGCCGGCGACACGGACCCGCACCTCGGTCCACCCGTCCGCGCCCGGTCGCAGGCAGCCGTCCGGGCCGCTCAACGTGAGCCAGCGCGACCAGCGCACCCGGACCGGCACGTCCCCTGGCGTGGCGGTCAGCCGGACCGCGCCGCGTTCGGCGGCGACGAGTTCACCCGGGGCACCGACAAGCGGGGTGGGGTCGACCACCGCGTACATCCGCCAGGTCGGGTCTCTCCAGACCTCCCGCAGGTACGGCAGGCCGGCGCGGATCAGCGCGGCCTCGTCGCGGCCCCACCGGTCGGCGGGTGCGTCCGGGGCGAGCACCACGTAGGTCACCGCCTCGTGCCGTAACCACTGCTCGTACGTCTGCGCGCTCAGGTTGCCGTCGTAGAACAGCGCGTTGCGGTCGCTGTCGACCTGACGTTCCCAGCCCCTGGCCAGTGGCACTGTCGGCGGCAGGTACGCGGACTCCCAGTGGTCCCGCAGCGGCACCACCTCGACCCGCCCGGCCGGTTGCCGCCTGTCGAGTTCGGCGACGAGCGGTTGGTAGAAGCTTGCGGCGGTCTCCGGGGAGCCGGCCCGGGTCACGTCGCTCACCATCACCGGGGACTGCCACCACACGGTCGCGGCGAGCAGCCCGGCCAGCCACGGCCCCGGCAGCGCGGCGTACCCGGCCAGCACGGGCAGGGCGAACAGCATCGGCAGGCGTAGCGCGTTGGACCCGATCGGGCTGGGCAGGTAGTACGCCCCGACCAGCAGCAGCACCGTGAGCGCCGCGCCGACCCGCAACACCCGGCGGCGACGCGGCAGCACGACCGCCACCAGCACCGCGAGCGCGACGTTGATGCGCATCGACTCGGCCGAGTACGGCTGGATGCCGCCGTTGCCGAAGAGGAACGCGATCGGGGCGAGGGTGACGGCGGGCGCCACGGCCAGGACGAACCCCTCGGCCACTGGTCGCTCGGCTCGCCAGCCTCCGGGCAGCCGGCGGCCCGGCCCGTCGCCGGTCCGCAGGGCGGCCAGCAGCAACGCCGCGCCGGCCAGCCCGGTGAACAGGCCGGCAACCGGGCTCGCCGCCGTCGCCAGTGCGGCGCAGCCGGCGGCGAGCGTCAACCGGAGCCAGCGCGGTGGGCGTTCCGCGCTGACCGCGCAGAGCGCCAGCAACCCGAACGCCAACCCGACAGCGAAGGTGATCCGACCGCTCGCCAGGTTGCCGACCAGCACCACAGCGCCGAGGACGCCGGCCAGCAGCGGCCGGCGGGCCCGGTTGCGGGTGAACAGCCAACCCAGCGCGGCAGCCCCGACGACTGCGGCGACCGCGCCCAGCGGACGCACCCCGATCAGCGCGCCCAACCGGGCGGTGAAGAGGCTGTAGCCGTACTGGTTGACGCCGCCGTACCAGCCGAAGTCGACAGGCGCGGCACCGTACCGCTCGGTGAACCCGGCACGGGCCACCTGCGCGGCGAGGTCGGTGCCCATCGGCGGCGCGAGGAGGAACGCGACGGCGAGCACCACCGCTACCGCGGCGCCCGCCGCCCAGCCGGTGCCCACGACGCGCCGCCCGGTCGGGCGCGGCGACGCGTCAGGCATCGAGGACCCGTTCGGCCGCGGCACGGGAGCGGCGGCCGGTGCGCAGGTACTCGTCGAGGAACTCCCCCGGGTCGTCGCGGCCGAGCAGCCGGGCCACCCCGGCCAACTCCACCCCGTGCCGGGGCAACTGGTCGCCGGCCCGGCCCCGGACCAGCATCAACGCGTTGCGGACCTGCGCGGCCAGGGCCCAACCGGCGGCCATCTCCGCAGCGTCCGCCGGGTCGATCAGGCCGGCCCGCTCGGCCGCCGCGAGGGCATCGAGGGTACGCGTGCCGCGCAGCTCCGGGATCGCGCCGGCGTGCCGCAGCTGGACGAGTTGCACCGCCCACTCCACGTCGGCGAGCCCACCGCGACCCAGCTTGGTGTGGGTGGCCGGGTCGGCGCCCCGGGGCAGCCGCTCGGTCTCCACCCGGGCCTTGATCCGCCGGATCTCGACGACCTGCTCGCGGGTCAGCCCCTCGGCCGGGTAGCGCACCGGCTCGATCATCGCCTCGAACTCGGCGCCCAGGTCGGCGTCACCGCAGACGAACCGGGCACGCAGCAGCGCCTGCGCCTCCCACACCCGCGACCAGCGGGCGTAGTACTGCGCGTACGCGGCGAGACTGCGGACCAGCGGACCCTGGCGGCCCTCCGGCCGCAGGTCGGCGTCGACACCCAGCGGCGGGTCGGGGGCGGGCACGCCGAGCAGGCGGCGTAGCTCCTCGGCGACGGCGTGCGCGGCGGCGCTGGCGGCGCTCTCGCTGGTGCCCGGCGGCGGGTCGTAGACGAAGAGCACGTCGGCGTCGGACAGGTAGTTCGACTCGTACCCGCCGAGCCGGCCCATGCCGATCACCGCGAACCGCAGCCCTTCCGGTGCCCGTTGGCTGGCCTGAGCGGCACGCAGCGCGGCGGCCAGGGTGGCGTCGGTGACGTCGGCGAGCGCCGTGCCGACCTCGGTGATGTCGGACAGCCCGGCGGCCGACCGGTTCGCGCCGTCCGGCCGGGTGGGGCTGGGCGCGAGCGCGCCAGCGCGGCAGAGCACGTCGGCGCAGGCCACCCGGACCAGCTCCCGACGTCGCAGCGCCCGCACCGCGCTTGTCGCCTCGACCGGGTCGGTGTGCCGGGCCGCCGCCGCCAGGAAACCCTCCCGCAGCACCTCGGGCGGGCGTGGCGCCAGCTCGTTCTCCTCGGCCAGCAGCCGCAGCGCCTCCGGGTCGCGGGCGAGCAGGTCGGCGACGTACCGGGACAGGGCGAGGACCCGGGCCAGCCGGCGGGCGACCGGGCCGCCGTCGCGCAGCAACCGCAGATACCAGGGGGTGCTGCCCAGCTTGTCGGAGACCTTGCGGTAGTTGAGCAGCCCCCGGTCCGGCTCCGGCGCGTCGGCGAACTCGCTGAGCAGCACCGGCAGCAACGTGCGCTGGATGGCCGCCGTGCGACTCACCCCGCCGGTGAGCGCCTGGAGGTGACGCAACGCCCCGGCCGGGTCGGCGAAGCCGAGGATCTCCAGGCGGGTCCTGGCCGCCTCCGGGGTGAGCCGCAACCCGTCGGCCGGCACCCGGGCCACCGACTCCAGCAGCGGCCGGTAGAGCAGTTTGGCGTGCAGTCGGCGTACCTCGGTGGCGTGGGTGACCCACTCGGCCCGGAAGCTCTCCACGGCGCTGCGCCCCGGCGCGGCCGTGAAACCCAGCGCGGCGGCGAGCCAGCGCAGGGCGCCCGGCTCGGCGGGCACCGTGTGCGTACGACGCAGGCCCTGGAGTTGCAGCCGGTGCTCGACGCTGCGCAGGAAGCGGTAGCCGCGCAGCAGTGCCTCGCCGTCGGCCCGCCCGACGTAGCCGCCGGCGACGAGCGCCCGCAGCGCCGGGATGGTGCCGGGCGCGCGCAGCGTCTCGTCGCCGCGACCGTGCACCAGTTGCAGCAACTGGACGGCGAACTCGATGTCGCGCAGCCCGCCGGGCCCGCGCTTGATCTCGCGCTCCAGCTCCTTCGGCGGGATGTGGTCGATGATCCGGCGGCGCATGGCGCGGACGTCCTCGACCGCCTCGGGCCGTTCGGCCGCCCGCCAGACCAGCGGCGCGAGCTGGTCGATCCACTCCTGGGCCAGCGGCAGGTCCCCGGCGGCCGGGCGGGCCTTGAGCAGCGCCTGGAACTCCCAGGTGCGCGCCCACCGCCGGTAGTAGGCCAGGTGGCTGGCGAGGGTCCGGACCAACGGACCCCGGCTGCCCTCGGGGCGCAGCGCGGCGTCCACCGGCCACGCGACCAACCCGCAGATGTAGATCAGTCGGGTCGCCACCAGGGTCGCGGCGGACAGGTCGGCGTCCTCGGCGGCGACGAAGATGACGTCCACGTCGGAGACGTAGTTCAGCTCGCCGCCGCCACACTTGCCCATCGCCACGACCGCGAGCCGGGGCCGCTCGGTCCCCTCCGCCAACTCCGCGACCGCGATCTCGTACGCCGCGGAGAGCGTCGCGTCGGCCAGCGCGGAGAGCGCGGCCATCGTCTGCTCCAGGCCGCGACCGCCGGTCAGGTCGGCCGCCGCGATCCGCAACAACGCCAGGCGGTACGCGGTCCGCAGCGCCGCCACCGGGTTGCCGCCGTCGGTCGGCTCCAGCCGCCCCTCCGCGGTCGGCGCGAGCCCGTCCGGGGCGGTCCACAGCGCCTGGTAGTGCTCCGGGTGGGCCACCAGGTGGTCGCCGAGCGCCGCCGACGCCCCGAGCACCGCGATCAGCCGCCGCCGCAGCCCGGGGTCGTTGTGCAGGTCCGTGAGCAGCGGCGATTCGGCGCTGCCTTCGGTGGCGCGACTTCCGGCGCTGGCGTCCGTGGTGCGGCTCTCGGCCTCCACGATGCGGTGCAGTTGACGCAGCGCCAGGTCGGGGTCGGCGGCGCGGGACAGCGCGGCGAGCAACTCTGCGGCGGCCTCGTCGACCGGCTCCTGCTCGACCGGCCGCCACAGCCGCAGCCCCTCCGGGCCGAGCAGGTCCGCGGCGCGCGCCCCGCCGTCGCCTTCGGCGGTGCCGAAGCCGTACCGGGCGAGCCGGCCCGGTGCCCTGGTCGGCCGGCTCATCAGTGCCCGAGCAGCGGCAGACCGCGCCGCGTCGTGCTGTCGTCCAACTCGCCGAGGGCCAGCGCGGCGAACCGGGCGGCGAACGGCTGCCAGACCTCCTCGACGTCGGCCAGCACCGAGGCGCAGGCCGCGACCACCAGATCGGGGTCGTAGCCCAGCTCGGCGAGTTGGGTCGAGTCGGTGGCCCAGTCGGCGATCATCGCGGCGTCACACTCGATGTGGAACTGCAAACCCCACGCCCGGTCACCCAGGCGGAACGCCTGATGCGGATAGCGGGTGGAGGCGGCCAACAGGGTCGCGCCCCGAGGCAGCTCGGTGATCTCGTCGGAGTGCCACTGGAGCACGTCCGGGATCAACGGCACGTACCGGAACAACGGGTCGTTCTCGGCGGCGTCGCGCCGGCCGACCACGCCGGGGCCGATCTCCGGCCCGGACGGGCTGCGCTCCACCAGCCCGGCGTGCGCGGTGGCGAGCAGTTGCGCGCCCAGGCAGACCGCCAGGGTCGGCACCCGGTACCGGACCGCCTTGCGCAGCAGGCCCTCCACCGCCGGAAACCAGGGCGCGCCCGGCGAGCCGTCCGGCAACGGGTATGCCTGTTGGTCGCCGCCGAGCACCACAAGCGCCGCGTAACCCTCCAGGTCGGCGGGGAGTTCGTCGCCGGCGTGCGGGCGAACCACCCACAGCTCCAGCCCAGCCTCAGTCAGCCACTCACCCAGCCGGCGCGCGTCGTCCGTCGGGTCGTTCTCGATCACCAGCGCGGTTGCCACCCGTCGAGGCTAGCCGGTACGCCGCACGGCACCACGCCCCGGCACGGGCCGCGCGGCCTTTCGCCGCCCGTGCGCGGGTCCCGGCCACGGCGGGGTGGTTAGGCTCTGCGGTTGTGATCAGCGAGGACACCACCGTCGTACGCCCGCCCGTGCTACGCCCGGGTGACACGGTGCTGCTGGTGTCGCCCTCCGGGCCGACCTCGCCGGAGCGGGTGGCCCGGGGCGTGGAGCTGCTCACCGGCTGGGGTCTGCGCCCGGTGCCGGCACCGAACGCGTACGCCCGCCACGGCTACCTCGCCGGCACCGACGACCTGCGCGCCGCCGACCTGAACGCGGCCTTCGCCGATCCTGACGTGCGCGGGGTGATCTGCACTCGGGGCGGGTACGGCGCACAACGGATCGTGGACGCCATCGACATGGCCGCCGTGCGCCGCGATCCGAAGGTGGTGGCCGGCTTCTCGGACATCACCGCGTTGCAGTTCGCGCTGTGGCGCGGCGCCCGCCTGGCCGGGGTGCACGGCCCCGGGGCGGCCTGGCGCGACGAGCGGACGCCGCTGCGTTCCGCCGAGTCCCTGCACGCCGCGTTGATGACGACCGAACCGGTGTCGATCACCGCGGTCCCCACCGAGGAAACCTTCGGCGTACGCGTCCCGGGTCGCGCCACCGGCACCCTGCTCGGCGGCAACCTGTGCATGATCGCCGCGTCGATCGGCACCCCGGACCTGCCCGACCTGACCGGTGCGGTGCTGTTGATCGAGGACGTGCAGGAGCCCCCGTACAAGGTCGACCGGATGCTCACCCACCTGCGTCGCGCCGGCGCGTTGGACGGGCTGGCCGGGGTGGCCGTCGGGCAGTTCACCGACTGCGGCGACGGCTGGGACACCACGATCGTCGACGTACTCACCGAACGCCTCGGCGACCTGGGCGTACCGGTGCTCGGCGGCCTCCCCATCGGCCACGGCCCCGACCAACTGACCGTGCCGGTGGGCACAGAGGCCACCCTCGACACCACCACCGCCACCCTCACCACAACCCCCGCAGTCCAGTAACCCCCTACCCCTCCCCTACCCCCGCCCCCGGCCCCAGGCCCAGCCTCTGACCCGACCCCAGCCCCGGCCCCCGGCCCCCGGCCCACCCTGACCCGGCCCCCTGACCCGGGCCGAGGGGTGGGGTCAGGGGGTTAGGTGGGCTATGGCGCCGATTTCCAGGGCGGCCCAGATGCCGGTGGGGGTGCGGGTGAGGCCGTGCGGTTCGGCGTTGGGGGTGCGGAGGGCGTAGCCCTCGATCCGTCCAGTGGGATCGAGGTGACCGATCCGGTTGGCACCCCACTCGGTGAACCACACGCCGCCGTCCGGGTCGGTCACGATCGCGTGCGGACGGGCCGCCCGGTCCGGCAACGGAAACTCGACGATCTCGCCATCCGGGTCGATCCGGCCGAGCTGACCGGCGGCGATCTCCACGAACCAGATGGCGCCGTCGTCGCCGAGGGTGATGCCGACCGGGCCCGCCTTCCCGGTGGGCAACGGATGCAGAGTGACCCTGCCGTCGAGGTCGATCCGGCCGATGGCGTTCGCCTGGTTGAGGGTGAACCAGAGAGCCTGGTCCGCGCCAGCAGTGATCATCGAGGCGAATCCGCCGTTCACCGGCAGCGGGAACGCAGTGTGGCTGCCGTCGGTCTCCACCCGGCCGATCGTGTCGGAGTTCATCCCGGCGTACCAGAGAGCGCCATCCGGCCCGGCCGCGATGCCGCACGGCCCGGTGCCGGCCGGCAGGGCGACGGTGCGCTGCTCGCCGTCGACGGTGATCCGACCGATCCGGTCGTCTCCGGAGCGGGTGAACCAGAGCGCCCCGTCCGGCCCGGTCGTGATGATCAGCGGGCGACCACCGGCCGGCTCCAGCGGGTAGGTCCGGACCGCTCCGTCGGGCGCCAACCGGGCGATGCCGCCGGCCTGGGCCAGCGTCAGCCACAGCGCGCCGTCCGGGCCAGGCGTGATGCCGTACGGCCCGGCCTCCGCCTCGAAGAGTGGAATCTCCCGAATCTCGACGGTCATTTCGAGGTGTCCTTTCCGTCGGTGATGATCCACCCTGGCCACTCGGCCAACGACGACACAACCGATTTCAGCCACCCGCCGAGGATTGTCAGCTCGCTGACAGGGTCGCCACGGCTTCCGCCCAGACAGCCCGGTCACTGTCGGTGATGACAGCGCAGGACGACCAAACCTCTGGAGGAGAGCATGTCCCGCACCATCCGTAGGAAGCACCTGCTGGCCGGCCTGGCCACCGCCGGCGTCCTCGGCGTCGGGATCGCGGCCCCGACGATCGCGTTCGCCGCCGACACTCCCACGCCGACGCCGAGCGCCAGCACCGCCCCGGCTCCCGACACGGCTCCGGGCAAGGCTCCCGGCGCGAAGGCCGACCGGCAGGGCGAGTTCGCCGAGGCGCTCGCCAAGGAGTTGGGCGTGCCCACCGACAAGGTGACCGCCGCACTGGAGAAGATCCGCGAGCAGCACCGCCCGACCGACCGCCCGCAGCGCCCGTCCGCCGAGGACCGGCAGGCCGCGCTCAAGCAGCGTCTGGACCAGGCGGTCAAGGACGGCAAGCTCACCCAGGAGCAGGCCGACGCGATCACCAAGGCCGTCGAGGCCGGCGTCTTCCCCGGCCCTGGCGGCCACCGCGGCCCCGGCGCCCACCACGGCGAAGGTACGCCCGGCAAGTAGTCCAGCGAATCCGGCTCCGGCCGGGACCAAAATCGGTACAGCCCGGCCGGCCGGGACCAAAATCGGTACAGCCCGGCCGGCCGGGACCAAAATCGGTACAGCCCGGCCGGCCGGGCCGCCTTGGTAGCCACGGCCTGTCCTGGTCCGTTTCGTCAGGCCGGGCGACCGCGTCGGGCCAGGGCCGCCTCGGTACACCTCGGCGGCCGGACCCGCCTTGGCAGGCACGGCCTGCCCTGGCCCGTTCTGTCAGGCCCGGCCGCCGCGTCGGGCCGAGGGCCGGTCCCGGGCCCCGGGCCTGCCCCGGCAGCTTGATCGACTCGGGTTTCCGTGAAGTCGCGGTATCCGACGCGCTCGGACACCGCGACATCATGAAACCCGAGTCGATCAAGCCGACCCGGGGACATGCGGCCAGGCTGGTGCGGCGTACACACATACCCGGGGCGTTGGCCCCGGGGCCGACCAGGCGAGGCCAGCCCAACCCGAGGCCAAGCTGGCCCAGCGCCAGGCCAAATCAGGGCCAAGCAACCCACGGCCAAGCCAACCCGACCCACGGCCAAGCCAACCCGGACGCCAAGCCAACCCGACGCAACGCCAGCCCAGGACCAGGCCAGCCCAGGACCAGGCCAGCCCAGGACCAGGCCAGCCCTGGCCTCAGCCCCTGCCCCGGTTCATCAGCCCAGGCCCAGCGCTGGACGGGGTCAGGGCTGGGCGGGCGGAGGCGCGAACACGCCCAGATGGTTGCCGGCCGGGTCGAGGAGGTGGGCCAACGTGAGACCGCTCGGTGCGGTACGCGCCGGCACCAGCACCTGGCCGCCGGCCGCTTCGGCCTGTCGGCAGGTTTCCGCGACGTCGGCGACTTCGGCGTAGAACACCGCGTAGTTCGGGGACGTACCGTCGGTCGCCCGGATCGCCCCGCCGATCCCGGTGTCGCCGCCAGCCTCGGTCACCCGGTAGGACCCGCCGTTGGTGGAGCCCTGCTCCTCGAAGGTCCAGCCGAACAACTCTCCGTAGAACCGCTCCGCGTCCTCGGGCCGGTCGGTGCCGATCTCGAACCAGGTGATGGGCGTGGTGGACCTGGACATCTACTGCCTCCAGAAATTTCCGAGCCGGCCGTTCGGCCGTCGTCTGGAGCAGTCTCGGGGTCGTTAGCGACAGCGTCCTGTCGGTGTTTCCGGGTCACCCGGCGGAGTTCCAGCGGCGAGACCGACCCGGGCCCGCGCGCCGAGCCGCTGCAGACCGCACGCCGAGCCGCTTCAAACCACGCGCCGAGCCGCATCAAGCCACGCCCCGAGCAACTTCAGACCACCCGCCGGAGCCGCTCCAAACCACCCGCAGGCATCGCTTCAGACCACGCGCCGGAGCCGCTTCAGACCAGGCTCAGCGGGCGAACCCGTTCGTGCGGGATGTCGAGATCCGTCGGGCGGAACTCCCGGAGGACCACGTCGGGCAGCGCCCAGACGCTCCGGATCCGGTCGGTACGGAAGCACCGCAGTTCGTCACGCAGACGGCACCAGGCCACCAGGTACCAGTGTCGGGAGTTGCCGAGGTAGCCGAGCGGCTCGACGTCACGGGTCGAGTCGGCGCCGGCGCGGTCGGCGTACCGGATGCGCAGCACCCGCCGCGCGGCGACCGCGTCGGCGACGGTGGCCGGGACGGGCGTGGCCGGCCCGTCGCCGATCAGCTGCACCCGGCCGGCGAGTCGGTGCGCCTCGGCGGCGTCGGCGGCCGGCAGCACCGCCACCAGCTTTCGCAGCGCGGTGGCGGCCGGTCCGGCGAAGGGTGAGCCGGCGAGCCGGTGCAGGGCCACGGCCATCGCCACCGCCTCGGCGGCGGTCAGGTTGACCGGCGGCAGGGTGCGGGCGCGGTCCAGGACGTAGCCGCCGGTGCGCCCCGGCTCGGCCCAGATCGGCACCCCGGCCTCCTGCAACGCGCCGAGGTCTCGTTCAATGGTCCGGCTGCTCACCTCGAAGCGCGCGGCCAGCCAGCGAGCGCTGCGCGGCCGTGGTGACACCGCCCGCAGCTCCTCGACAAGCGCGTAGAGGCGGTCCGTGCGGTTCATGCCCGGCACGCTACGACCGGGGTACGACGCCCGCGGCGACCGCCCACAGACGCGAGCGCCCCTCCGGTCAGAGATCTTGGACAGTTTCCGTCACTACGGCCCGCCTACCTAACGGAAACTGTCCAAGATCTGCACGCCCGCAGCCGACCAACCGCGGACGGCCGGCCGGAGACGGCGGCCCGCAGACGACCGCCCGCAGACGACCAGCCCACAGACGGCGGCCCACAAACGACCAGCCCACAAACGACCGGCCCACAGAGCAGGCGGACCGCCCGCCCGGCGACGCGGAGGGGCGACCGTCAGGCGATGCAGGCGCAGACGATCAGCGCGGCCCCGAAGTGGGTGGCGGCGCTGACCCGGGCGGCCGGGTGCGGTTCGGGCGAGCAGATGACCTCGCCGAGCTTGCCGGGGGTGAGCAGGTCCAGCACCACGAACGCCAACGCCATGATCGCCAAGCCGACCAGCCCGAAGACCACGGTGGAGGCGAGCCCCTTACCGAAGTCGCTGTAGCTGGTCAGGATGGCGGTGAAGACGATCCCGGCGATGCCGAGCTGGTTGGCGGCGAGCAGCAACCCCGCGTTGGCGTTGCGGTCGACCCAGATCAGGTCGCGTAGCCGGCCCGGGGTGAGCAGGTCGACGAGCCCGAAGCCGGCGGCCATGAGCCCGACGCCGACGATCCCGAACACGACGCTCTGCCAGGCACCGCTGAGCAGATCCTCCAGCACCGACTGCCTCCCGACTCTCCGCCCGGAGGGGGACCGGGGCGGTGATCGAGACCATAGCGGCAGCGCGCAACCGCGTCAGCCCCGGCTTCTACAGCGCCAGGTAGCGCTGCCGCTCGTACGGGGTGACCTCGCGGCGGTACTGCTCCCACTCGGCCCGCTTGTTGCGCAGGAAGAAGTCGAAGACGTGCTCGCCGAGCACCTCGGCGACCAGTTCGGAGCCGGCCATGACGTCGATCGCCTCGGCGAGGTTCTCCGGCAGCGCCTCGTAGCCCATGGCGCGCCGCTCCGCGCTGGTCAGCGACCAGACGTCGTCCTCGGCGCCGGGCGGCAGCTCGTACCCCTCCTCGATGCCCTTCAAGCCGGCGCCGAGCAGCACCGCGAAGGCGAGGTATGGGTTGGCCGCCGAGTCCAGCGAGCGGACCTCGACCCGGGCCGAGTTGGGCTTGCCGTACGCGGGCACCCGGACCAGTGCGGACCGGTTGAGGTGACCCCAGCAGACGTACGCGGGGCTCTCGGTGATCCGGTCCGGCAGGTGCTGCGGGAAGAGCCGCTTGTACGAGTTGACCCACTGGTTGGTGACCGCCGTGTACTCCCGGGCGTGCACCAGCAGACCGGCGATGAACGACTTCGCCACCTTGGACAGCTTCATCGGGTCGCCGCTGTCGTGGAAGGCGTTGCGTTCCCCCTCGAACAGCGACAGGTGGGTGTGCATGCCGCTGCCCGGCTGGTCGGTGAACGGCTTCGGCATGAAGCTGGCCTGCACACCGGTGGAGAGCGCGACCTCCTTGACCACGTGCCGGAAGGTCATGATGTTGTCGGCGGTGGTCAGTGCGTCGGCGTAGCGCAGGTCGATCTCCTGCTGACCGGGCGCGACCTCGTGGTGGCTGAACTCCACCGAGATGCCGATCCGTTCCAGCGCCAGTACGCCCTGGCGGCGGAAGTCCCGGGCCACGGCGTGGGTGGTGTGCTCGAAGTAGCCGCCGGTGTCGACCGGGGTGGGCACGGAGCCGTCCTGCGGACCGTTTTCCAGCAGGAAGAACTCGATCTCGGGGTGGGTGTAGAAGGTGAAGCCCTTCTCGGCTGCCTTGGACAGCGCGCGGCGCAGCACGTGTCGGGGGTCGGCCCAGGACGGGCTTCCGTCGGGCAGCAGGATGTCGCAGAACATCCGGGCGCTCTCGCCGCTGACCCCACCTTCGAAGGGGAAGACCTGGAAGGTGGTCGGGTCGGGCATGGCCACCATGTCCGATTCGAAGACCCGGGCGAAGCCCTCGATGGCCGAGCCGTCGAAGCCGATGCCTTCCTCGAAGGCCGCCTCGAGCTCGGCGGGTGCCACCGAAACGCTCTTGAGCGTGCCCAGCACGTCGGTGAACCACAGCCGGACGAACCGGATGTCCCGCTCTTCCAGCGTGCGGAGGACGAACTCCTGCTGACGGTCCACTTCCCCAACCCCTCGCGACACTCTTTTGTCCGCCTTGGCCGGGCTGCACCCGACCTGATCGCCCAGTGTTCCCGGGCCTGGTTACGCAGACGTTACGCGAACTACCGCCGGCCGTCCCCTCGTGTCCCGCCGGGCGAGCGTGGGCCCCGGCCGTGCCGCCCGCGTCCGCCGCCATGACGGCCGAGCTCCTGCCGCCGCGGCCTCGCGGGCGCCCGTCGCGGGCGGGTGGTGGCAATCTCGTCCGAGGGTACGGATTGTCACGACGAGGCTGGGGCAAGATGAAGGCATGCCCACCCTGCGTCTCGCCCTGTCCCAGGTCAACCCGAGCGTCGGCGACCTCGCCGGGAACGCCGACCTGGTCCGCAGTTGGACTCGCCAGGCCGCCGATGCCGGTGCCCAACTGGTGCTCTTCCCGGAGATGATGCTGACCGGGTACCCGGTCGAGGACCTGGTCTTCCGGCGTTCCTTCGTCGCCGCGTCCCGGGCCGCCGTGCAGCGGCTCGCCGCCGACCTGGCCGCCGACGGTCTGGGCGAGCTGCCGGTCGTGGTCGGCTACCTGGACGCCGACGGTCCGCCGCAGGTCAGCGGGGACGCCGAGCCGGGCCGGGGTGCGCGCAACGCCGCCGCGCTGCTGCACCGGGGCGTGGTGGCCGCCCGCTACTTCAAGCATCACCTGCCCAACTACGGGGTCTTCGACGAGGACCGGTACTTCGTCTCCGGTGACGAGCTGACAGTGGTGCGGATCGGCGGCGTGGACGTCGCGCTGACCATCTGCGAGGACCTGTGGCAGGCCGGCGGTCCGTTCGCCGCCGCCCGCAGCGCCGGCGTCGGCCTGGTCGTCAACATCAACGGGTCGCCGTACGAGCTGAACAAGGACGACATCCGGCTGCCGCTGGTCCGCCGCCGGGCCGCCGAGGCGGGCGCCGCCATCGCGTACGTCAACATGACCGGCGGCCAGGACGAGCTGGTCTTCGAGGGCGACTCGATGATCGTGAGCGCTGACGGTGAGCTGCTCACCCGCGCCCCGCAGTTCGTCGAGCACCTGCTCGTGCACGACGTCGAACTGCCGGCCGCCACCACCGAGCCGACCACCGAAACGCTGGCCGACGGCATGCGGATCGCGCACAGCACCCTGGACGGCATTCCACCCACGCCGTCCGGCCCGGCCGCCACCGGCGGGCTGATCGAGCCGGTGGCCGACGAGGCCGAGGTGTGGCAGGCGTTGGTGCTGGGTCTGCGCGACTACGTCAACAAGAACCGGTTCCCGTCGGTGGTGCTCGGTCTCTCGGGCGGCATCGACTCGGCGGTGGTGGCCGCGCTCGCCGTCGACGCTCTCGGGCCGGACCGGGTGGTCGGGGTGTCGCTGCCCAGCCAGCACTCCTCGGAGCACTCCCGGGAGGACGCCGCCGACCTGGCCAAGCGCACCGGCCTGGACTACCGCGTCGAGCCGATCCAGCCGATGGTCGACGGTTTCCTGGCCAACCTGTCGCTGTCCGGTGTGGCCGTGGAGAACCTGCAGGCCCGGGTCCGTGGCGTGATCCTGATGGCGCTGTCGAACCAGGAGGGCCACCTGGTGCTGACCACCGGCAACAAGAGCGAGCTGGCGGTCGGCTACTCCACCCTGTACGGCGACTCGGTGGGCGGTTTCAACCCGGTCAAGGACGTCTGGAAGACGCTGATCTGGCGGCTCGCGAAGTGGCGTAACAGGGACGCGGCTCGGCGCGGTGAGACCGCCCCGATCCCGGAGAACTCGATCGGCAAGCCGCCGAGCGCCGAGCTGAGCCCGGGCCAGCTCGACAGCGACAGCCTGCCCGACTACGACGTCCTGGACCCGATCCTGATCGGCTACGTCGACGGCGACCTCGGCCGCGACGGGCTGGTCGAGTCGGGTCACGACCCGGCGATCGTGGACAAGGTGCTGCGGCTGGTGGATACCGCCGAGTACAAGCGACGGCAGTCGGCACCGGGCACGAAGATCTCCATGAAGGCGTTCGGTCGGGACCGCCGTCTGCCGATCACCAACCGGTGGCGCGAGCACGGCTGAGCCGTACCCCTGGGGGTGCCGGGTCGATGGTGCGGCCCGGCGCCGCCTCGCGGCGCTGGGCGGGGCGGCCTCGCGCTGGTGGAGTGACATCTTGCACTGGGCCCTGCCGTCACCCCGTCTTGCGGTGCGACGATCGCGACGGAACCCGGGGACCGCGCAGGCGGCCTCGAGGAAGGGAGACAGAGATGGTGGAGTCCACTCCGCACGAGGTGACCGCGTTGTACGGCGGCCCGGCCACCCGACGGGTCCGCACCCGCGATCTGATGGCCGCAAAGGAGCGCGGCGAGCGGTGGCCGATGCTCACCTCGTACGACCAGTACACGGCGTCGATCTTCGACCAGGCCGGTGTTCCGGTGCTGCTGGTCGGCGACTCGGCCGCCAACAACGTGTTCGGCTACGAGACCACCCTGCCGATCACCGCCGACGAGTTGCTTCCGCTGGTCCGGGCCGTGGTGCGGGCGACCCGGCAGGCGCTGGTCGTCGGTGACCTGCCGTTCGGCTCGTACGAGGAGGGTCCGGCCCAGGCGCTGCGCACCGCCGTCCGGTTCATGAAGGAGGGTGGCTGTCACGCGGTGAAGCTGGAGGGTGGCCGCCGCAACGCCGCGCAGATCGCCGCGATCGTCGGCGCCGGCATCCCGGTGATGGCGCACATCGGTTTCACGCCGCAGAGCGAACACACACTGGGCGGCTACCGCGTGCAGGGTCGCGGCGACGCCGCCGACGAGGTGCTGGCCGACGCACGGGCGGTGGCGGAGGCGGGCGCGTTCGCGGTGGTGCTGGAGATGGTGCCCGGCGAGGTGGCCAAGCGGATCACCCACGAGCTGCCGATTCCCACCGTGGGCATCGGCGCGGGCCCGGACACCGACGCGCAGGTGCTGGTCTGGCAGGACATGGCCGGGCTGCGGACCGGCAAGGCCCCCCGCTTCGTCAAGCGGTACGCGGACCTGGCCGGCGCGCTCACCGACGCCACCCGCCGGTTCGCCGACGAGGTCCGCGGCGGCGAGTTCCCTGCCGCCGAACACACCTTCTAGTACCGAGCACGGCGTGATCCACTCGGGTTTGCCGACATCGCGGTGTCCCGGGCACCGGGACACCGCGATGTCACGGAACCGGAGTGGATCAGGCCGCTCGGGTCAGAGGTCGGTGACGCGGATGCCGGCGTGCGCCTTGTAGCGCTTGTTGATGGCGATCAGGTTGGCGGTGAACGCCTCGATCTGGTGGGCGTTGCGCAACCGGCCGGCGTAGATGCCCCGCATGCCGGGGATCCGGGCGGCGAGCGCGCCGACGATGTCCACCAGCTCACGGTCCTCGGTGCAGATCAGCACGTCCAGATCGATCCGGTCGACCTCGGGGTCGGCCAGCAGCGGAGCGCTGACGTGGTTGAACGCCGCGCAGACCCGGGAGTCGGGCAGCAACGCGGCGGCCTGCTGCACGGCGCTGCCCTCGGCGACGGTCAGCGCGTACGGGCCCTGCTTGTCGAAGCCGAGCGGGTTGACGCAGTCGACGACGATCCGGCCGGCGAGCGGCTCGGCGAGGGCGGCGACGGTGGCGGCGTGCCCGTCCCACGGCACCGCGATGATCACCACGTCGCTGCGTCGGGCCACCTCGTCGTTGGCCGCGCCGGTGACGCTGCCGCCGGCCGGCACCCCGGGCAGGGCGGCGATCTCCGCCGCGGACTCGGCGGCCCGCTCAGCCGACCGGGACCCGATCAACACCGTGTGGCCGGCCCGCGCGAACCGGTAGGCGAGGCCCCGCCCCTGGTCGCCGGTGCCGCCGATGATGCCGACCGTCAGCCCGGACACGTCGGGCAGCGTGCTCGCGTCGTATGCCATGGCCTCATCCTCGCAAACCGCCAGGTAGGTCAGCAGCGCCGAGCGTTGTGAGAATCCCCGCTGCCGTCACCGACCGCGCCGAAGAGGAGTGGCCCCGGGCGGGCGAGCGACCGCGTCGGCGAGGCTCGCACCAGGGCCGGCGAGGACCGGGCCCGGGCCGGCAAGCGCGCCGACGAGGCTCGCACCCGGGCCGGCGAGGACCGGGCCTGGGCCGACAGCCCCCGGTCAGGCCAGCTCGAACAGGACGGTCCGCGCCGCCGGGTCGGCGGTGACCAGGCGGACCCGGACCCGTTCGCCGAGCGGCAGTTGGCCGAGGCAGCGGGCGCGTACCGGCGGGGCGTCCAGCGCGACGGTGCCGCCGGGCGGTCGGGGCCGGGACTTGCCGTTGGGCGGGGCGTCGACATCGAGGACTGCCGCGTCGAAGGTCTCGCCCACCCGGTGCTCCAACACCGCCGCCTCGGCCAACTCGACGGCGCCACGAGCGGCCGCCGAGGCGGTCCGGTCGGTGCTCGCCATGACCTCGGGCAGTCGGGGCAGCGCGGCGCGGGCCCAGTCGGGCACCGGCTGGCCGGTGTGCAGGGCCAGGCAGACCTCGGTGGCGTACCGGTCGGCGAGCCGCCGCAACGGCGCCGTCACGTGGGCGTACGCGGCTGCCACGCCGCCATGTTCCGGCTGCTCCGGCAGCTCCCCGTCGAAGGCGGTGTACGCGGCACCGCGCATCAGCTCGGCCGCCTGGTCGATGAACGCTGCGGCGCGCGGCTGGGCGGCGTCCAGGCCGGCGATGACCTGCCCCGGGCCTACGTCGTCCGGCCAGTGCACGCCCAGGGGCGCGGCGGCGGCTCGGAGCCGCTGCACCGCCTCCGGCTTGGGCGCCGGCATCGTACGCAGCAGGCCCACCCGCCCGGCCAGCATGATGTCGGCGGCGGCCATTCCGGTCAGCAGGGAGATCTGCGCGTTGTGCTCCTCCATGGGCACCGGTGCGCGCAGCACCAGCCGCCAGCCCTCACCGTCGGGCTCCAGATCCTGCTCGGGCAGCGGCAGGTTGATGGCGCCCCGCCGCAGCCCACGCGCGGTCAGCAGCTCACCTATCTCCGGCAGCAGGGTGATCGGGTCGGGTAGCCGCCCGGCCTCGGCTGCCGCCTGCACCCCCGTGTAGTCGAGTTTGGCGCGACTGCGGACCAGGGCGCGTTCCAACTCGACGGCCACGGTGCCGCCGTCGGCGTCCAGGTCGATGGTCCAGACCACAGCGGCCCGGTCGTCGTCGGGCAGCAGGCTGGCGGCACCCTCGCTGAGGGTGCGCGGGTGCAGCGGCACGTTCCCGTCGGGCAGGTAGATGGTCTGCCCCCGCCGCCAGGTCTCCGCCTCCAAGGCGCCACCGGGGGTGACGTGCGCGGCGACGTCGGCGATCGCGTACCGCACCCGGTAGCCCCCACCCGGGCGGCGGGTGAGGTGCATCGCCTGGTCCAGGTCCCGCGAGGTGGCGGGGTCGACGGTGACGAACGGTATGTCGGTGCGGTCGACGGGCGGCTGCGGCGGTGCCGCAGCCGCCTCGTCGGCTTCACGCTGGGCGTCGGCAGGGAACTCCTCGGGCAGGCCGAGCTCGCGGCGCAACGCGCCGAAGTCGATGCGGGGCGCGAGTACGCGTCGGATGACCACGGGTCAATCCTGACAGCGCCACGGGTGATCCGCTTCCGGTGACCGGCCGGAAATCCGCCCAGCGCGGGGGTGTTCCGCGTTCAGCCGGTCGCTTTCCGGGCCGCGCTGCGGGCCCCCCTCGGGGCGGCGACCGGGCGGGCCGGTGACTTGCGGGCGGTCACCTTGCGGGCCGGCGCCTTGGCCGCGACGGTCTTCTTCGCCGGGGCCTTCTTCGCCGCCGCCTTGCGGGCGGTGGTCGACGAGGTGCCCGTCGCCTTCGCGGCCGGGGCCTTCTTGGCCGGAGCCTTGCGCGCGCCGCCGCTGGGGCGGGTGGACGCGGTCTTCTTGGCCGGGGCCTTCTTGGCGGTGGCCTTCTTCGTCGCGGCCGTCTTCTGCGCCGCTGTCTTCTTGACGGCGGACGCCTTGGTCGCGGTCTTCCGCGCCGGTGCCGCGGTCGCGGTCTTCCGCGCCGGTGCCGCGGCCGCGGTCTTCCGCGCCGGTGCCGCGGCCGCGGTCTTGCG
>NZ_JBEXIM010000065.1:0-21866 GCF_040608575.1 Micromonospora sp. NPDC005171
TGTGTTGTATCGGGCTTCTGTGAAGTCCTTGATTCCGGGTCCGCTCGAACTCCGGCGCTACGCGGAACGGTTGGCGTGTTCGCGTGACCTGCGCGGCGGGTCAGGGACACCGGACAGGAAGGCCAGCCGCAGTTTGGTCTCGTCCTCGGTATCGGGGGCTGCGGTGAGGATCACGATCTTGACTTCGGCGTCGCCGTCGGTCATGACGTCACAATCCACCTCGATCGGCCCGACCGTCGGGTGCTCGACGATCTTGTGGTCTTCGCGGTGTGCACCGACCGCGCCGCAGGCCCATAACTCGGCGAAGCGTTGATTGCCCGCGGTAAGTACCCGGATCAGGTTGGTCAACCGGCCGTTGTTCGGGAAGCGTCCGGTCGCGCGGCGCAGGTCGGACACAATGGCGGCGTCAACCGTGTCGCGAGCGAGCGAGGTCACGGGCCACTGCGATAAGCGTGGCCGGTCGCCATTGATCGGGAAGCTGTCGCGAGCGAAGTTGCGATGCTCCCGCGGTGTTGATGACGGATCGCCGAGAAGCGCCGACCAGCCGCGGTTCCACCAGATCAGCTGCCAATCAGCGGCGAAGACCGCGACGGCCGCGTCGCCAAGGCGGTTCAGTACGCGGTGGATGCCCGGCGGGATGTGGTCGGAGATCTCCCCGTCGGCGGGAGGGACCAGCCCCGCCAGCCGATACAAATGATCTCGTTCCGCGTTGCCGAGTTGCAAGGCCCTAGCGAGCGCGGCGACCACCTGCGCCGATGGTGTGGTGAACCGTCCCTGCTCCAGACGGACGACGTAGTCGACCGAGATCCCGGCGAGCTCGGCAAGCTCCTCCCGGCGCAGCCCTCTCGCGCGGCGCGAGCGGCCACTCGGCAGCCCAACTGCTGTCGGCGTAAGCCGGTCGCGCCAGGCGCGCAGAGTGGCCCCGAACTGCGTCCCATGAGTGGTCATGAAACTGATTGTCTCTCGCTGCCAGGCGCCCGGGGTGGTAGTCGTTTTCCTACCGTCGTGCCTTCCCTGGCGCACTTCGCGGCGCGGGCAAACGATGGACGCATGACGATCACCTTCATCACCGGGGCCAACAAGGGCCTCGGCCACGAGACCGCCCGTCGCCTCATCGAACACGGCCACACCGTGCTACTCGGCGCTCGCGATGCGAAGGCCGGCACCGCGGCGGCCGCGGAACTCGGTGCCCGCTTCGTCCAGATCGACGTCACCGACGACGAGTCGGTCGTGGCGGCGGCAGCCGACGTCGAGCAGCACGAAAGTGTCATCGACGTGTTGATCAACAACGCCGGCGTTCACGGCCCGCACGGTGACCCGAGCGGCTTGACAGGCGCCGACATCCTGAACGTTCTAGACGTCAATCTCGTCGGCGTGGTGCGAACCACCACGGCGTTCCTCCCGCTCCTGCGACGCTCGGCCGACCCGGTCATCATCAACGTCAGCAGCTCGATGGGATCTCTCGCCGCCACGCATGATCTGTCGCGAGCCGAGTCCAAGGTGATCGCCCCCGCCTACACGTCCTCCAAAGCGGCGCTCACCATGCTGACGACCCAGTACGCCAAGGCGCTGACCGACGTCCGCATCAACGCGGCCGACCCGGGTTACACAGCGACCGATCTCAACGACAACACCGGCCCGCAAACCGTCACCGAAGGCACCGACGCCATCGTCGGCCTTGCCACCGAAGGGCCGGGACACCGCTCCGGTCGTTTCGTCGACCGTGCCGGTGAGATCAAGTGGTCTTGAACCGCCAATCGCCGATGGGCGCGTCCGTGGGCAGCGCCCCCCTGTCGGCTGAAGTGACCCCCTGGGACCGGACACCTCCTGACTTGGCATCCTGCCGAGGAGGAGGAAAACGCTGTGGCTCGACAGAGCAAGTGCCCCGAGAAGTTCCGGCGCCAGGCGGCGGCGTTGGTGCTCGACTCCGGTCGCACGCTGCGGGACGTGGGCCGGGAGTTGGGCGTCAACCACGAGACGCTGCGCAACTGGGTCGACCGACTGCGGCAGGAACGCGACGGCGGCCGGCCCAGCGACCTGGCCGCTGACGAGCGGGCCGAGCTGATCCGCTTGCGGCGTCAGGTTGCCCAGCTGGAACTGGAGAAAGAGATTCTGAAAAAAGCCGCGGTCTTCTTCGCACGCGAGCCGGAGCGGTGAACCGGATCGACGTGTACCGGTTCATCGACGCGGAGAAGACCACCTACCTGGTCCGTCTGCTCTGCCGCCTCCTCGGCGTCGGCTACAGCGCCTTCTACGACTGGCTTCGGCAGGGACGCCACCGCGCTGCCGAGCGGGAACGCCACGACCAGCAGCGCGTCGAGATCACCCAGCAGGCGTGGTCAGAGCACCGCGGCGTCTACGGCGCCAGGCGGCTCGCCGCCGAGCTGCACGAACGCGGCCACCACTGGAACCGCAAGGCGGTCGCGAGACTCATGCGCCTGGCCGGCATCGAGGGCGCCCACCGCCGGCGGCGCGGTGAACCGCGCCGCAAGGCCGCGTCCACCGCGACCGCGCCGGACCGGGTCCAGCGCGTGTTCATGCTCCGCGACCTGGGCCTGGCACCCTGGCCGCTGCACGCCGTCGGCCACGGTGAGGGTCGGCAGGTCGGCGCGCATGCGCAGGGTCTGGGCGATGACGTAGGCGTCGTGGGCGTCGGTCTTGCGTTCGCCGTGGAACGCCCCCGCCATCCGTGACGTGACGGTGCCGCTGACGTATCGCACGTCCGCATCGCGGTCGAACAGGACCGCCAGCAGAAGTGACGCTGTCCGCTGCGGAGGTCGACGGCCCAGCGGATCGGCTTGCGGCGTTTGCCGAGTCGCGCGGCGATGCCGGAGATGGCGTGTTGATCGTTGGGGATCTTCTCGGACACCACCCTTTCGCTTGTGCTGGTCAGGGGGCGTGGACCCACCCGGACCCCTGTTCCCCAGCCCAGGACCACACCCGCAGCAAACGAGCCCCGGATTGCGACCGGCGGTCGGCCACGGTGGCCCGCGTTGGCACCGGTTGACCCGGGTTGGCATCCGATTGGTTACACGATCTGGATGAGCAGGCCCGCGACCGGCTCGGCTTCGGCCATGGGGTGCCGGCGAGTACGACGGTATGGCACCTGTTGACCCGCCTCGACGATCAGTTGTTGTCCACCGTCCTCGCGGGCTGGCTGAAGGTCCGCGCTCGGCCGGTCACACCTCGGCCGCACCGGTATCGGACGGTGAACGCCGTGGACGGGAAACGCTGCGGGAAGCCCGCCGTGCCGACGGCGGCCAAGTTCACCTGCTCTCCGCGCTGGACACCAGCACCCGCATCGTCCTGGCCCAGGTCACCGTCAGCGCGACGAGCAACGAAATCCCCGCGTTCACACCGCTGCTCGACGCGGTCGAGCAAGTGTTGGGCACCCTGACCGGCCCACTGTTCATCGCCGACGCCCTGCACACCCAGACCGCTCACGCCGAGGAGATCGCCGCCCGCGGCGCCCACCTGATGATCCCGACGAAAGGCAACCAACCCACCCTGTTCAAGCAGCTCAAGACCCTGCCCTGGCCGGAGATCCCGATCGGGGACCGCCGCTGGCGGACAGCCCGGTCCAGGTTCGACCTCAACCACCTCCAAAGTTCGCCGGGGTCACTCAATCTAGCCGTTGACAAGTTGTGTCGCATGAGCCGATCTTGACGTTGACAAGATTGGAGACCCCATGTCCTCGGCAACTCTCACCACCGCCGGCATCCTGCTGATCACCGTGGTTGCCGTCGCCTTCGGCGGTCTGACCTTGCTTGCCCACCTCGCCCGCCGTAAGGCCGGTTACCTCGACAATCCGGTGCGCCGCGGCCTCTGGACCGCCGGCCACGCGCACGCGGGGGTGCTGGTGCTCTTCGCGCTGGCCGTGCTCCCCTACGTGGACCAAGCTGACGCGTCAAACGACACCCGCACCCTGATCCGGTCGCTGCTGGTCGCGGCACCGATCCTGATGCCACTCGGCTTCTTCCTCTCAGTGGCCCGGCCGCAAGATACCCGGCCCAACAAGCTGATCTGGCTGACCGTTGCCGGCGGCGTCAGCGTGAGCGCCGGTGCGCTACTCCTCGGCATCAACCTGCTCTGAGCAACGCAGACGTCCGGTCTGCGGCCCGTCGCACAATCACGCGCCCCCGGTATTGCGGTGAGCAGGGCCGCCCCGCCGTAGTCGATGCAGGCTTGGACGCGTTCCGTGGGTGGCAGGTGGACGCGGGTTGCGATGAGCAGGAGGGCGATGGCGCGCAGAGGCAAGTTGACGTAGAAGGTCCCGCGCCAGCTCAGGTAGCCGGTGAGCAGGCCGCCGACGAGCGGGCCGCCGATGTAGGCGATCGGCATGATGACGCCGATCATGGACTGCAGGCGGCCGCTCTCACGCGGTGGTACGAGTACGCCGATGATGGCCAGCGCACCGACCATCAGTCCGCCCGCACCGAGGCCCTGTACGGCGCGGAAGGCGATGAGCTGACTCATGTCCCGGGACACGCCGGCGAGGACGGAGCCGGCGAGGAAGAGCGCGATCGCGGTGAGGAAGGTGGCCTTGCGGCCGTACAGGTCACCGAGTTTGCCCCAGATCGGGGTGGTCGCCGCGCCGGCGAGCATGTAGGCGGTGACTACCCACGGCAGGTGGTCCAGCCCACCGAGGTCTCGACGGCCGCAGAGCGAACACCAAGGCCCCGCAAAACGAACGTGGATCTGCCGCAAATCGAAAGCGATTCTCCCCGCAGATCGAAACCGCGCCGGTTATCATGCCACGTGCCCACACCGCACCTGATCCCACGCCGCGCCGCCGCGCAGGTCAACGCGGCCCTGGCCGACACCCGCGTCGTGCTGATCAGCGGAGCACGCCAAGCAGGCAAGAGCACCCTGGTTCGCATCGTCGCCGGCGATCGTCTCGCCGAGCGCCGCGATCTCGACCGGGCACAGGACCGGGCCGCCGCGATCGCCGACCCGGTGGGCTTCGTGGACTCCTCCGAACTACTGGTCGTTGACGAGATCCAGCGCGCTCCGGAGCTGCTGCTGGCCATCAAGGCAGCCGTCGACGAGGACCCTCGTCCCGGCCGGTATCTGCTCACCGGATCATCTCGGCTGTTCGGCATGGTGGCTGCCCCAGACGCGCTGCCCGGCCGGATGGAAACCGTCGAGCTCTGGCCGTTCTCCCAAGGCGAACTCGACGGAGAACCGGACGGATTCGTCGACGCCATCTTCGCCCTCGGCCCCGAACTGCGACACGAGTCGGAAGTGACCCGCGCCGACTACGCGGCCAGAATCGTGCGAGGCGGCCTACCCGAGGCCACGGCCCGCGCCGACTCGCGGCGCCGCCAACGGTTCCTCGACGCGTACGTCCAAGCGCTCATCGATCGCGATGTCCGGCAGCTGTCCGACATCCAGCACAAGGGTGAGCTACGCAAGTTGGTACGCCTGCTCGCGGCCAGATCCGCGACCATCATCGCCGCCAACTCCCTCGAATCCGCACTCGGACTGAGCCGGCCAACAATCGCACGTTACCTCCAGGCCCTGGAAGAGATCTTCCTGGTCAAGCGGATCCCCGGTTGGTCCCGCAACCTGGGCACCCGCGCCACCGCCGCTTCGAAGCTGATCTTTGTCGACTCGGGCATCGCCGCCAACGAGATCGCGACCGACGCCCGGGCGCTGCTCCGGCCGGGAGCACCGTTCGGCCCGCTGCTCGAATCCTTCGTCCTGTCCGAGCTGTCCCGCCAGCTCACGTGGTCCGAGCAGTTTGCCGACCTGTCCCACTACCGCGACCAAAGTAGGTACGAAGTCGACGCGGTGCTCGAGGACAGATCCGGCCACGTCGTCGGGATCGAAGTCAAAGCAGCCACAACCGTCGGACCCGACGACTTCCGCGGGCTACGCCGACTCGCCGACCGCCTCGGCGACGACTTCATCGCCGGCATCGTCCTCTACACCGGAACCTCCACGCTGCCGTTCGGCGACAGGCTCCGCGCCCTGCCAGTCAGTGCCTTGTGGCAGGTCGCCGCCCCGACAGCAGACTGACCCCGCTCTCTTCGCAGGTCGCTCCCGTCAGGTGAGGGGCTCCGATCTGGGCTTGACCCGTTTCGACGGACGGGGTCGATGTGTTGATCTTATCTAGGCGGCGTGGTGCACCGGTTGAGTGGTGTGGTGGGTGGCTTCGTAGGCGGCTGGGCTGAGGTAGCCGAGCGAGGAGTGCCGGCGGCGGGTGTTGTACCAGCCTTAATGGCACTCGAATATGGCCTGGCGGGCGGCGACGTGGGTGGGCCACGGCTGCCGGTGTAGCAGTTCGGTCTTAATCGTGGCGAAGAAGGACTCGGCTACCGCGTTGTCCCAGCGTTGCCCGCGCCGGCTGTTGGACAGGCGGATGCCGTGCGTAGCGGCGAGCGTGCTGGGAGCTGGTGTATTGGCAGCCGCGGTCGGACTGGAAGATCAGCCCAGACGTTGCGAGCAAAGTCCTCGGTGAACATGCACCGAACGTTACGCCGCCTGTTCTGTCCGCGAAGGCGTGGCCTCAACGGCCGCAGGTCATCTGTCCAGAGCGGAGCCCTGAGGTGAGGTGCCCGCGGCCGGGCGGCATGGTGCGGTGGGATGCGGGGCCGGAGACGGCGGGAAGCCCGGAATCGTTTGTTAGGGTCCCGAGGTGCTTGCCCGAGCTACAACCGAACTGCGGCAATCGCGCTCCCATGCCAAGCCCTCAAGGATCGCGATGTCGTCGGGTTCCCCGCTGGGCAGCGTCGAGGCGGAGTTCCTGACCACCGCTCGCCGGTTCGCCGCACCCGTACGCGGAGTCGGACTGCTGTTCATCAGCGCGTTCGGGCTCTTGGCGGTGCCCGACGACACCATGTCGCTGGGGTTCGCGCTGCTGGGGCTGGTGGTCGTCGGCGCCGTGGTAGATATTGTGACCGCGATCTCGGGGCGCGCGGCTCCACTGGCACTCGGGTTCGCCATAGCGCGTGTGGTGGCGATATGCGCGACCCAGGAGTGGACCGGTGGACAACCGAACCAGTGGGCGCTCAACGCTCTGACCACGACCGCGATCACGCTGCAGTGGGAGTGGCCGCCAAAGGTCGCGATACCCGCCACCGCTGGGTTGCTCGCCGTCGACCTAGCCGTGGTCGGTTTCGGCGAAGGGGGCACGACCGTGCTCCGGCTGCTGGTCGAGTGCGTTGTGACTCGTCTGACGTTCGTACTGTTGCGGCGGTCGAGCAGGCGCGTGGACGTGTTGCGGGACCGCCGGGCGGCCCTGGAGCGCGCGGAGGCACTGGCACTGGAGCGCCACCGGCGCGAACGCGAGTACCTGGCGTTGCTGCACGATACGGCCTCGGCGACATTCCTCCTGGTGGCGGTGCATGGTCGCGACACCGATCGGGCGCAGGTGGCCGGGTACGCGCGGCACGACCTGACCGCGCTCACCGGGTCGGCGGGCGGGCCGACGGCGCGGGACAGCCCGGTGGACCTGAACGCCTCGTTGCACGCCGTCGTGCAGCGCAGCCCGTTGACCGTCGAAGCCGAGTGGCGGGACGGGCCGCTGGTGCCCGCGTCCGTGGCACTCGCGCTGGTGCGCGCGGTGCGTGAGGCGCTGGCCAACATCGAGCGACACGCGGGTGTGGACAACGCGGCGCTGAGCGCGCGTCGCGAGGGCGACGGCGTCGTGGTGGAAGTCGCCGACACCGGCCTGGGGTTCCGCCTCGACGAAGTGCCGCACTCCCACCGCGGCATTCGCGGCTCGGTCGTCGAACGCATGACCGCGGTCGGCGGCGGCGCCGTGGTCACCTCGCGTCCCGGTGCGGGCACTTCCGTGCGGCTGGTGTGGCCTGATAGGTGAAGACCGCGCCGTGGCCGACCACGTGTACGCCACGATGCGGATCGCACTGCTGGGCGTCACCGGCGCGGTGCAGTTCGGGCTGTGTCTGGCGACGCTGGCCAGGCACGAGTACCGGCCGGCGTGGGTCGCCGTCGCCGCGTTCACCGCCCTGGCGCTCGTCACCGCCACGTGCGGGATCTGGGTGGTGCGCAGGCAGCCGTTGCCGCCCAGCGTCGTGGTGGTCGGCACCGTGATCGTGCTGATCGCATCGACAGCCGCGAGCGCCGCCCTGCCGTTGGACGGGCACTTCCGGGAGCCGGACTGGTCGTTCGGCCTGGCGGGGTGGCACCTGTTGCTGCTACTCCTCGACCGGGTCCCCGTGCTGCTCACGGCATCGGCCGTGCACGTGGCGGCGAACGTCGCCCAATTTCTGCTCATGGGAGTGCCGGAGCGTGTCGAGGTGGGTGCGGTGGGAGCGGTCGTGCTCGCTACCACCAGCGTTCAGCTCGCGTTCGTGGTGATCACGCGGATGCTGGCCCGCAGCGCCCATCAGGCGACCGAGGTGGCCGCCGAGCGGGATCGGATGGTGACCAGGGTGGCGTTGGCCGAGCAATGGGAGCAGGGGCAGCGGATCGGCTTCGCCGGACAGTTGGGCGTGACGCTGTCGTTGTTGGCGGACCTGGCCGACGGCGTGCTGGACCCGCGCGACGACGACACCAGGCGGCGGTGCGCCCTCGCGGCGACCCAGCTGCGCAGGCTGTTCGCCGAGAGCGACGACGTCCCCGACCCGTTGGTGCACGAGGTCACCGCGTGCGTCGACGTGGCCGTGCGGCGGGGTGTCGAGGTCTCGCTGGCGGTCAGCGGCACGGCCGTGCCGGTGCCGGCCTACGTGCGTCGTGAACTCACCGGTCCGGTGGTCGCCGCGCTGTCGGCGGCACGGACACGTGCGCGGGTGAGCGTGTTGCGCACCGACGATCAGGTGCGGGTCGCCGTGGTCGCGGACGCCGACGTACGTGTGGTCATCGCCTCCTCGCCGCAGGTCGAGGTGGACTCGGGCGCCTATGGTGAGCACGTACGGGTGGAGGCGAGATGGCGGCGGACGAGCAGTTGAGTGCGGTGGTCGTGGACGACCACCCGGCGGTGCGGGCCGGTGTAGCCCACTGGCTGTCGTCCGGTACGCCGCCGATCCGGGTGGCCGCCGCGGGCGACGACGTCCGCGTCGCCTGGCTCGATGAAGGCGCCGGGGCCGACGTGGTCATCCTCGACCTGCACCTGGGTGGCCCGACCCCGGCACTGGGCGACCTGCGGAGACTGGCCCAGGCGGGCAGGCGGGTCGTCGTCTACTCGATGCGTGTGGACGACGACATCGCACTGCAATGCCTGGAGGCGGGGGCGTTGAGCTATCTGACGAAAGCGGAGGGCGCCGAGCACCTGTTGCAGGCCACGAGGGCCGCGGCGGCGGGCCGGGCGTACACCCCGCCGACCCTGGCGGGCGCGCTCGCCGGCGACTGCTCCGCCCACCGGCCGGTGTTGTCGGCGCGGGAGACCGAGGTACTGGTCGAGTGGTTCCAGTCGGAGTCCAAGGACTTCGTGGCCCAGCGCCTAGGGATCTCACTGAGCACGGTCAACTCCCACCTGGAGCGGATCCGGGTCAAGTACGCCCTGGGCGGTCGGGAGGCGCCGACCAAGGCCGCCTTGGTGGCGCGCGCGATCCAGGACGGTTTGGTCCGCCTCGACGACCTGTGATTGGCGGTCGAGCTGCGAATCCGGGAGGGCGTCAGGTCGACGGTCCTGAGTTCGCAGCCCGACCACGATCGGCGTGGCGCCGAGCTATCCGGTCGTACCGCTGCGCACAGTGGCGTGACGGTGCGTCAGCACGCCTTCACACTCACGGTCTGGACCCGGCCCGCAATGTTGGAGACCGTCACGACCTTATCGGTGGGGAACGCCCTGACCGTGTACTTCCGGGCCGACGTCACCTTGTAGGTGCCCTTCCAGCCAGCCGGCGCGGACGCAATGTGCACGACGAGATTGCCGGTGGCTTGGGAGACGATCCACAGTGTCCTGACACCACCGCAGTTGTTGTAGTACGTGATGTAGCCGTAGGTCGCGGCCGACGCCGGGCTCGCCACGGCGAGCGTGCCGGTCATGGTCAAGAGCAGGGTCGCGGCAGCGGTCGCAAATCGGGTTCGGAGTCGCACGAGGGTTTCTCCCAAAGGGGTGGTCGGACAAGATCATCCGTATGATAAGCCGAAGCGGCCACGCGTCGTGTCGGTCGTTCGCACCACATGTCAGGCCGGCGTCTCATGGGCCGCACTCAGGCACCGGTCGCGGTGAGCTTCGCCCTGGTTGCACGGTCGGTAGGTCGGCTCGGCTCGTTGGACGCCGCGTCTCGCGAGCGGTGACCAAGTGATGTCTTCAGCGTCGTAGGTATTTAGGCGTGGGATCGCGAGTGGATGGCTGGCGCGGTCATGGTCAGGTGTAATAGCCCCCGATGCCGCGCGAGCCGCAGCCCCCTACTCGATCACCCCAGCGGCTGAGAGCGTGTTTGAGAAGGTCTGTTGTGGACGGCGTGGCGGCGTGACCTTCGGCGGCGGGCCGGGCAGGGTTGCGTGGTGTCTACGCGTCGTGGCTACCCCTCCGACCTGACCGACGCCCAGTGGGCGCTGATCGAGGCTTTGCTGCCGGAGCCGAACACGGACGGCCGGCGGGAGAAGCACCCGCGGCGGGAAATCGTCAACGCGATCCTGTACGTGGTGCGGTCCGGGTGCCCGTGGCGGTATCTACCGGCGGATCTTCCGCCGTGGCAGACGGTGTACTGGTACTTCACCCGGTGGGAAGAAGCCCGCGTCACCGAGAAGCTCCTGGCCACCCTGCGGATCAAGGCCCGAGTGCAGCAGGGCCGAGACCCCGAACCGTCGGCCGGGATCATCGACTCGCAGAGCGTGAAGGGCGCCGACACCGTCGGCCGGGACAGCCGCGGCTACGACGCGGGCAAGAAAATCAACGGCCGGAAACGGTTCATCGTCACTGACACCCTGGGTTTCCTGGTCACCGTGACTGTCCTCGCCGCGAGCTGGCAGGACCGAGATGGCGCCAAGGCCGCCCTGCTGGGCGCCTACATGGCCACCCCGATCCGACACGTCTTCGCCGATCAAGGCTTTACCGGACGACTCGTCGACTGGACCCGCGACATCCTGCGCATCACCCTCGAGATCGTTCGCAAGCCCGCTGACCAGCGCGGCTTCGCCGTGCATCCGCGGCGGTGGGTGGTGGAACGGACCCTGGCCTGGCTCACCGCCTATCGCCGACTCGCCCGCGACTACGAACGCCACCCCGAGGTCTCCGAAGCCAACATCCGCTGGGCCGCCATCGCCGGCATGACCCGCCGCATCACCCGCGGTCGACCTGCCCGACGCCAAGCCCGCCGCACCTTCAACTGGACCTGATCACACCATCTCAAACACGCTCTGATCACGCCGCGACCTAATGAAAGGACTCTTCGGTCCACCATCCCACCAGCGTTCTGTGTGACCGTGGACGCCCACGCGGACCTCCACCGTTGTCGAAGGATCCGATGATCCAGGCCAGTCCAGAGGTGGCCCACACGAGCGGCTCGAACAAGGGACTACCACTGCACAAGGGCCGGCCCCGCCGCGACCCGCCGTGACGGGATCGGTCTTGTCGAAGCGCTCACCGCGCGGGCTACTACCCGAGACCTCCGAACGAGTCCAGCAAGACCGGCCCTTACATGCTCATTAGGGCTACGCCCACGACTCCACCCGTCGAACACTGCGCCAACGAGGAATCCGGCACGTCATCCCGGAACGGTCCGACCAGGTCGCCCGCCGAGCCGCCAGAGGCAGCGCAGGCGGCAGGCCGCCCACCTTCGACAAGGCGATCTACCGCAAGCGCAACGTGGTGGAACGCTGCTTCGACCGCCTCAAACAGTGGCGTGACCTGGCCACCCGCTACGCCAAACGCGCATCCCTCTACCGGGCCAGCCTCGTCCTCATCGCCGCCATCATCTGGCTCCCATGATCGACAGGACACGGCCTAAACGTGTAGTCGAGTGCCCGCCACACGTGCCTTACGTACCAGAAGAGATCATTGCGCGTTGACCTGCGGAGGCGATACAGCAACACCAGATAAATCGCGTCCACATAGGTCCTATCGCTGCGCGACCTTGGCGTGGTATATGACTGCGTATGGTGACGCGGATCGGCTCCGTGGCCCGCCACTGGCTCGCGACCCTTGACCGGCTGTGGGACCGGGCGCAACAGCGAATCGACGCGACCGCCGGGGAGCCGCTGCGGTCCTGGCTGGCGCCGCTCGGCCAGGCCTTGATCGCGACCGTGGCCCTGGTCGGGCTGACCCGGCTCCTGCTGACGTCCACCGCACACGGGAACAGCCTGGTGCGGTGGCTCGGCGCCGCTGTCGCCGCGCTGCTCGCATTGCCGTTGCTCGCGGTGGTCACCCGGAACACAATCATTTCGCTGATCGAACCGGCCCACCGGCGCCTTCTGCTGATCGCGTTCCTCGCGTCGTCGGCGGCGCTGGCGCTCAGCGTGGAGGCGTTCTCGGCGGTCACGCTCGCGATCGGTGCGCCCTCCCGCAGCCTCTGGAGCGCCGAGCGGTTCTACCTGTGGCAGTTGGTCGACTCCATCCCGCTGCTCCGACTGACTGATCGCCTGCAGTGGACCGAGCCACCGCTGCTGCACGGCGTCGACGGCCGCGCTTTGGTGCTGGGCTTCAAGCTCCTTGTCATCCCCCCGCTCGCCCGGGTGGGCCTGACGATGTACGGGTTCATTGAGAACCGTCGGGTCGAACGGGCGCACCACCAGGCGATCGCAACCCACGTACGCGGCACCGCGAACAGCAGCCTGACCTCGTCGCTCGGACTATTCCTGCTGGCGCCGGCCGCCGGGGTGATCTGGGCCGGCTGGGGACGCGCCCCGCTGTGGTCGCTGACAAGCCTCGCGGTCGTCGCCGTGGCGGTCGCCGCCCTCGTGACGACGATACTGGTCTTCGCTCTGCTGAATCTCCTGGCGGAACTGGTCCTGATACCGCTCCTGCTCGCGGCCGTCGCGACCGTGTGGTTCAGCCCGTGGTTTGCGGACGTGGGGTTCTGGGCGAAGGTCGGGCTGACGATCGTCGCCTGGTTCGCCCTGTGGTTCGTGGTGCTGCCGTTCTGGGAGACCCCGGAGCTTCCCCAGGCCCTCGTGGCGTTCGCGACGCTGGTCGGCTTCGTCGGCGCCGACGCCCCGGCCGGCCGGTGGCTGGCGCAACACGTGTCGTGGCAGCTGGCGAACCTGCCCATCGGCGCTGTGCTCGCAACCGCGTGCGCCTGGTACGCCGTGGCGTTCGGCGCGTGGCTGATCCTCCAGGCGCCGCATCGGCAGCCCGCCCTAGGCGACGCCCAACTCGCTGAGGTTTGGTTCGGGCTGCGCTCCGACCTGCGCGCCTACGTTCTCATCGGCGTGCACATCGTGCTCGGCGCCGCGACCGCGCTGACGCTGTTGCGGGCCGGGGGCCTGGCGGCGGCCCGCGGTCCGGGCGATGGCCTCACGTCTAGCAGCAGCTCGCTGGTGGTCGCCGTCTGGCATGTGCTCGACTCACTGCCGGGGCCGAGCGTCCCGGGCGTGCTCGAGTGGCGCCTCACGACTGACCTGACCGGACGCTGGGCCGGCCTCGTCATCGTGCTCGCGGTCACGGGCGTGGTCGCGTTCGCGGCCCTGCCCCTGATCAGGACTGTCGTGCTGTGGGCCCGGCTGACGCTCAGCCCGCCGGAGACGGCCACGCCCGCGACTGCGCTTGCGCGCGAGGTGACCGACCGGCTCGACGCGGTGATTTCGCAGCTCGAGGCGAACCTGCCGCACGACGAGCCAGGCGCGGCGTCGCCCGCGCAGCCGTTTCGCCCCGGCTCGTTCTATGCCCGAGTCGCGGATCTTCCGCACCGGCAGCCGTTCGAGCAGGAGCTGGTCGCGGTGGAGCTGGCCCTGCGGCAGCTGCGCGACGTGTTCGGCACGGGTTCGGCCGTCTACCGCGCCGCCCACCGGGCTGCGGAGCTGACCGCCGGGGCGTACCGGATCAGTGCGGACAGCCGCGGCCAGCCAAGCGCGGACACCGACCTCCGCGCGGCGGTGATGAACGCCCGGGCGGCCCTGGATGAGCTATGGCGCGCGCTGCGCGACTTCCGCCTCGACGCCGAGCCGGAACCGGCGACAACGGCATAGCTATGCCCGAGCCGCGGTCAGCCTGGTACAGCTGGTTCGTCGAGGTCAGGCCGGCTGGTGGTGTCGATGATGACCAACGGCACCATCCGGCCGTCAGCGGCCGGACCCGCAATCGACCCGCCCGCGACGACGGGCACGATGTCAGCGGGATCTACCGCTCGTCTCGTCGGCGGCTTGGCCGTCCGACGTATGATCATGATTCACCTCCCACAGGACGGATGCGCTGACTGCCCGACGGAACACGCCCGTGACACCGGGTGAACGGCCTAGGTCACGACAGTGATGGCGTAAGCGGCGCCAGGAGCCGGCGGATTTCACCGGAGCCCTTTTGGACTGTCAGCAGCGTAATGCCGGGAGCTGGGAATCCTCGGCGCCGACATAGTTCATCGCGCCATCGACACTCTGAGCAGGCTAGACGCCGCACCCGCAAATCTTCAGCAAGCGATCACAGCGGTACCGCCCTGCGACCAATTATTGATCTTCAGAAGCAGGAAACCGCAGGTCAGCAGAGTGCGGTTGAAAGATATACACGGTTTAGGAAACCGATGCTCTATCCCCTGAGCTACGGGGGCGCGAGGGCCTAGTCTAGCGACCTGGGGGTTCACCTGGGGTGGCAGGGAGTGGCCCAAGTTCACCCACGTTCCCCGGACCGCCGTTGTCCCAGCCCAGGAGCACACCCGGAGCACACGAACCCCGGTTTGCGACCGGCGGTCGGCCAGAGTGACCCGCGTTGGCACCGGTTGACCCTGGTTGGCATCCGCTGGAGAGCACACACCGAGCACATCATCCAAATTGATGTGCGGCTGCCCGCTGTCGGCGTGCAGGTCGGAGTGCATAGGTAGGTGCGCCGTTACGTACAAAGATCCACATGACGACGGAGCCCAGGATGGCCGACCCGAGTGCCCCCTCGTCACTCAGACGGAGCAATCCGTCCGGCTACGCTCGGTTACCCCATCGCAGACGCATACGCGCCCGGAACGCGGCTACTTGTTTCATTGACCTGCGACCGTGGCCCGGCCAGGCTTCGGTCGAGGCGCCCGGGCTGTCGCTCTCATTGCGGCTGCCCACGCTGGTCGTGTGGCTCTCATTTGGCCTGCGCGGTCCGGGCGTCGCCCCAGGGCGGGGAGAGGCTCAAGAGGGGTTTGCTCGGCTCGAAGTAGCGTTGCCCTCCCGGCTCGACAACTGCTGATCGAGTATCGGAGGACGCCGTGACTGGCACGTCAGATCGTGTGGTCATCGGGATGGACCCGCACAAGCGCTCCGCCACGATCGAGGTCATGACCGGCGACGAGACCATCGTCGGTGGTGGCAGGTTCGACACCGGCATTGACGGCTACGCGGCGATGAGGAAGTACGCCAGGCAATGGCCGAACCGGGTGTGGGCGATCGAGGGCTGCCAGGGCATCGGCCGGCACATCGCCAACCGGCTACTGGCCGATGGCGAGCAGGTCGTGGATGTCCCGCCGAAGTTGTCCGCCAGGGCGCGGGTGTTCGCCACCGGCCAAGGCCGCAAGACCGACGCCACCGACGCCCACTCCATCGCGCTGGTCGGCACCCGCATGGCTGGGCTGCGCCCGGTCGTCAACGACGAACAGCTCGCCCTGCTGCGGATCCTGATTGACAGGCGCCGTTCCCTCGGTGTCGATCACACTCGAATGGTCTCCCAGCTGCACCAACTGCTGCTGGAACTGATTCCCGGTGGGGCGAAGAAGAGTCTGTCCGCCGCCCAGGCCAAGGCACTGCTGGCCAAGGTCAGACCCCGCGACACGGTCGGCAAAGCCCGACGCCGGGTCGCCGCGGAGCTGATCAGCGACCTCGAACGCGTCTACCAACGCACCAAGGACGCCGACAAGGAACTGAAAGAACTGGTCACCTCCACCGGCACCACCCTCATGGACCTGCACGGCATCGGACCCTCCGGCGCCGCCCGGCTCCTGGTCGAGGTCGGCGACATCACCCGATTCCCGAACCGGGCCCACTTCGCCTCCTGGAACGGCACCGCCCCCATCGACGCATCCTCCGGCGAGCAGGTCCGACACCGGCTCTCCCGCGCCGGGAACAGGCAGATCAACCGGGTGCTGCACATCATGGCCACCGTCCAGCTCCGCAACCCCACCGAAGGCCGCGCCTACTTTGACCGGAAGAAGACCTCCGGCAAGACGTCAATGGAAGCCATGCGCGCGCTGAAACGACGCCTGTCCGACATCGTCTACCGATGCATGATCAACGACGCCGTGGCCGCTACGGCAGCGGGCCCGGGAGGACAACGGGGAACGACCACTGACTCCAGCGTGACCAACTCGCATCCCCAAGCCGGCTCTTCGGAGAAGTCACTTCCCGGACCCGCCAAGACCCAGCTTAGAACTCCACTCCCAGCGTTGTCTTGACACAGAGGGGAGCCTGCTTCTGGCGGGCGGGTGGTGTTGGCGGCCGGCGGCGATGAGCAGGGCGTTGCCTTCTGGGATTTCACCACGGGCGAGTTGATCAGCGGAACGACCTTCGACGGCCTGTACATCGCGGCCGTGGCGGCCTTGGACGGTGGGGACGGTTCGGCGCGGTTCGTGACGTGTAGCGGGGTGCACTGGGACGGCGTCATGGTGTGGGAACCGGTCGTGGGGTCGTCTCCGGTCGAGTTGCCCGAGTCCACGGTGGATACGCTCGGCACCGGCCGTTTCGGCGGTCGTTCGCTGGTCGTGGCGGGTACCCGTGAATGCGTCACCGTGTGGGACGTGGATACGGGGGAGCGATTGGCCTCGTTGTACACCGAGGACGACGGCGAGGATACTGGAGACGAGCGGATCCACGCCGTCGCCATCGCCCAGCAAGGTATGGGCTTGGCGATCCTGGCGTTGACGGATTCCGGGAGCGTCCGGGTCTGGGTGCTCCCGTCGCCCCGCCCGGTTCGGACGGATCGTGAGCTCGCCATCGAGCGACTGAAACGAGCCCGTGCGGGCCTGCCGGACGTTGACGAGCCGGACGAGGAAATCGAGCCGATCCGGGACCCGTTCATCGGGCACGAGGGCGCCATATCCACATTGGCTATCGCGGTTGTCGATGACCGCCCGGTCGCCGTCACCGGCGGCACCGTACGTGTCTGGGACCTAGCAGACGGGCGGGCGGTCTGCGCTCCGCTGACCGGTCATCGTGATTCGGTACGCAAGGTGGTAACCAGCACCCTGGGCGGCCGGCCTGTGGCCGTGAGCGCAGGTGACGACCGGACGGTCCGGGTCTGGGACCTAGCCCCTCAATCACACTACAGAGGTTGAAAGGCCGAGGTTCGAGCTATCTCGGTGGTTCGGGGTCGAGGGTCATGCCGGTGCTGGCGAGGAAGCCGGCGAGGAGATCTGTCTGTTGCTGACACGCGCGTAGTCGACGTTTGACCAGTTGGGCGAGGTGGTCGACACCGCGGGCGGCGGTGTTGGTCAGGCCGCGTTTCATCCAGCGCCAGACGCCTTCGGTGGGGTTGAGGTCCGGGGCGTAGGCGGGTAACCGGATCACGGTCAGCCACGGCCGGGCAGGCGCCAGCCCGGCGATCGTCTCCTGCGGACTGGCCTCGTTCGGCACCCCCGCAGTGGCCTTCGTCGCCTCACCGATCGACCCGGCAAGAATTCCCAGGCCGCCCTGGATGCCCGTGATCGCGTTACGCACCCGCGCCACACCCGCCGCCACCGCGACGAAGCCCGCACCCGCCGCCCGTAACGCGACCTCCTGCGCCTGACTGTCGGCGGCGGCTGCCAACCCCTGCGCGCGTTCGACCCCGGTCATCAATGCGCGGAGTTCACCGGTGATCTTCTCGATCTGCGACACGTGGCCGGCATCCCCAATCGATGAAAGTGAGAGTGCTGGATAGCTGAACCTACCGGGCTCCTCGCGAGGTCACCAGACACCGGCGAGGCGGCCGGCACTGCAGACAGACCCGCTAGCTTTCGGTCATCTCTGCATTTGCCGACAGATGCCGGGTGTCGTTGTGGCTGGTCAGGGTCCATCGCCAACCAACGGAGGGTCGGGTCCACGACAGCGGCTGCTGTACCCAGGTCGTGACGCTTGCGTGGTACGCCGCGACAGCCGCGGTGGCCCGACGGGCGATAGGCACGGCCAGGAAGTGGTGGAAGGCGGCATCGATGGTTTCGCCGTGGCCGACGACGAGGACGCGCTCACCTACATGCCGGGTCGCGATCTCGCCGATCGCGACGCTGGACCGATGCAGGTAGTCCCGCCAGGTTTCGCCGCCGGCTGCGAGCGGACGGTCCGCATCGAGGGCAGGGATGTCCCCGTACTCAGCGACGACGTCGGTCCACGGCCGGCCGTCGGCGGTACCGTAGTCCTGCTCGGTGAGGTCGGCGACGGTCTCAGCGTCCAAGCTGAGGTACGCCCCGATGATCGCGGCGCTTTCCTGGGCTCGGCGCAGCGGCGTGGTGTAGATGGCGTGAATCGGGCGCTCGTGGTGCTCTTGACCGAGTCGTTGGGCTAGTCGTTCGATCTGGCGTCGGCCTCGGTCGGTCAGTCCGCGACACCCTTGCAGGCCTCCGACGATCTGTTCGCGGTTGCAGTGGGCCTCGCCGTGGCGGGCGATGATCAGTTCAGCGGGAAGTGTCATGGTCGCTGGTCCCGTTCTCAGCGTCTGATGAGGGTGTCGTAGAACCGAAGGCACTGGGCGGCGTGGTGGACGGCGCTGAAGCGGCGGGCGCGGCAGCGGGCAGCGCTGGCCAGGGTCTTACGGCACTTCGCATACTGACGGCCTGGACAGCCACCCCAATGACACCGACCACACACGGTTCCGTCAGTTCGTCACCCAGTACTCCGAAAGAAGACTGACGCGCATGGGGCGTGACCGCGTTTGGGCCTGCGGGTCAAGAGGTGCCGTCGCCGTGCTGGACCGCCGCGAGCTCCGCGGGTACATGTGCGAGCATGTCACGTGCACCGTCACGCTCGGCCGTGTACAGGGCTGGCAACATCGCAGCCAGCGGCCCCTGGAGCGCGACGGCCTCCTCGATCCGCCGCCCCGATAGATGTAGCCGACGTGCCCAACGAACAACGTGCGGGCCACTGGCATCGACTCTGG
Source organism: Micromonospora sp. NPDC005171 (assembly GCF_040608575.1). Lineage (NCBI taxonomy): Bacteria > Bacillati > Actinomycetota > Actinomycetes > Micromonosporales > Micromonosporaceae > Micromonospora > Micromonospora sp. NPDC005171. The sequence continues at coordinate 19,103 of NZ_JBEXIM010000065.1, forward strand.
GCACCGGATCCGCTGTGACTGTCAGGCATAGTTGGCACTTTTCAGCGGTTGTAGTCACCGCGCGGCGGTGGCGACTGTGACTCCTCCTGTCGATAGACGCGACTCGCCTTGGTTCTTCGGCGTTGGGCGACTTGGCTGGCCGGGAATCGGCACAGCGGGCTAACCGTGTAATGCGCGTAGGGCGGCGGCGAGCAGTTCGCCGCGCCTCGCTGGGTCGAGGGAACCGTCGGTGGTCGCCATGATGGCGAGCGTGCCTTGCTTGGCGACCGCGAGCGCGGCGTGAGCGCGGACAGTCGCGGCGACGGTGGGGTTCGACCCTGCGAGCATGGCCGTCAGAGAGTCGTTGATGTCGTGGGCGTGCCGGAGCCCGGCCCGCTCATTGAGGATTTCCTGGACGGATGGATCGCTGCCGATCATGGCGGCGATCAAGCGGGTGGCCGCGGTCGTGTCGATGAGTGCGGCGAGCACCTGCTCGGGGGTCTGTCGTTGCGCGACCGCGCATTCAGCGAGGTGCGCGAACTCGGCCAGCGGGCCGGCGATCAGTTCTTCGAGGATCTCAGTTTTGGCGCCGAAATGGTGGTACAGCGCCGCCTTGCTGATCCCGAGCTGGCTGGTGATGTCGGCAATCGAGGTTCCGGCGTAACCCTTCCTGATGAACAGGCGCAGCGCGACCTCCAGGATGCGGCTGCGCGTGTCGTCAGGGCCGGCCACCTTCGGCATGTTGCTCCTCAAGACCATCGTTGTGACGATCAGCATACTTGCCGACCGTTCGGTAAGGCGATAGCGTTCCTTACCGAACGGTCGGTAGGTGTCTCGGATGAAGGAGCTCCCCTTGTCAGTCATCAGCGCACGCAACGTCCTCGACCAGATCGTCCGGCTCACCGGCGATGGGCCGGCCATCGAACTGGCCGACATGTTCACGGAGGACGCCACCTTCGACATGCCGCTGCTTCCGCCTGGCCTGCCCGGGCAGGAACCCGGCCGCGAGGCGTTCCGCGCCCATCTCCGGGAGGGTGCCACGGTTCAGCACTTCGACCGAGTCAGCGACGTGCGTATCCACGAGACGGGCGACCCTGCGGTCGCTGTGGCCGAGTACCGCATCCACGGCAGGATCCTCGCCACCGGCAAGCGGTTCACCGCGCCGGTCGTGATGGTCGCGGGAATCCGCGATGGACGGGTCGCCTGGTCACGCAACTACTCCACGATGCTCGACGACCCGGAAGAGCAGTAGCCGGCACGCTGCTGTGCGCGGCCCGCGGTGGCGTCTTCTCTCCGTGATCACGGCGAGGCCGGCGCGCCGCGGACAGCGCGACGACCTGCGGCGCTACGCCTTCGGGCCTGCGCGCCTTGAGCACGGTGAGGAGGAACTCAAGGTATGCGCCACGGTTCGGGTCGACGATCGTCTGGATCTCGTTCTACCCACGTGAGCGTCGTGTGTCGCAGCCAGTGGGTGCTGATCTGCTGCACGTGAACCCAAGGCAGGTGCTCGCCGATGCGTACTCACAGGTGGTCGTAACGCCGGTAGGTGATGGGCTGCCCGTTGCGGTATCGCAGAAGTTGTCCCGTGTCCGTCGCGCCCCGTTCCTCGGCATGCCGTTGCAGATATCTCATTAGCGTTGGGGAGACTGGCTGCCACCGGACCGTGTCGCCCTTCTCGCGAAGCAGAATGAGGCATTGATCCGGATCTAGGTCGACTGGGCGAAGCGCTAGAGCTCCCCCGCGGCGACAGGCTGTCTCGGTGTGTAGCTTCAGGAGCAGACTGTCGAGTGCTGGATCGTCACCTGTGCTGGCAGCAATGGCGTTGATCTCTGCGATCCGGGTGTCGGCCACCGCGCGCCGCGTACTCGGTAAGCGACGCGGCTTGGCCACTTTCATGGCGGGGTTGTCTGCCGCCGCGATGAAACCGTCGGCAACCGCTCGTTTATAGAGGCAGCGCAAGGCGGCAATCAGGTGTTCTGCCGCGCTCCGGCCACCACGAGCATTACGGCGAGCCACGACGTGTGTCTTGACGTGCTCGGCCAGTCTTTCTATTTCGGACGGCGTGGGATCGTCCAGTCTTCGCTGCCCCCAGTGATCCACCACCCGGTTCCAATAGGAGCCATAGGCGCGTCGCGTACCCGTGGTGACCGCAGCGGCAACGACCGGAACGTACTCGGCGAAGGTGGGCGACAGAGGACGAGTGACGGCAGCCTCAAGAAGATCAGCTGGCGAGATGCCCGTCCGGGCGAGGAGCAGCCGAGCGGCGTCCAGTTCGGCGCGATTCGCCATGGAATCACTCATGGTCATCCCCGAACGCTGCGCCGTGAGCCTGCGTGATCATTTCGTCGAGCTTTGCCGGCGGGTGTACCACCAGCCGGCCGCGGTCTGGTTCAGCCACGATGAACACTCGGTCGCCGACGGCGAGGCCGCACCATGCACGGACCACCACCGGCAGCCGAACGTGTCCTTCCTTGGTCACCTGGAAGACACCCTGCTGATCGGCAGCCACGACGATCAGCCCACGGCGTTCCCTGATGTCCAATCGGAGTGTGGGCACCCACCGCAGGGCCTTCATCGCCGTTCGGTCGGCGATTCGGCCATGCGAGTCGAGCGTCGCCACGCCATAGACGGCCATGCTGCTGCGAATCGCGGCCAGGGCCGGCAACGGCAACGGGGATCGCTTCAATGGCTTCGCGGAGGAAGCAGGAGCGCCGTGAGCAGCGGTCAATTGGCCCGGCAAGGCAACGGCGGGGATCACCGGTGAGCCGGCATGCGTCGTCACAGC
>NZ_JBEXIM010000066.1:0-20939 GCF_040608575.1 Micromonospora sp. NPDC005171
GCCGCCCGCACCCCGTGCGGGCGGCGCCGTCGCATCCCCCTGCTGCCGAGGTGGGGGTGGTGCGCTCGTTTCGGGGTCCTGCTCAAGGGTGGCGGGTAGGGTCCGAAGGTGGTGGGACGACGGCGGTTGGGGGCGAGATGCGGGATCTCCGATTCAAGATGATCATGGCGTTGAACGCCGCCGATCTGGGTGACCCGATCTGCGAGCAGGTGGCCGAGATCTGCGCCGAGATCGCCGAGCAGCACTGTGCCGAGTTCGGCCACACCCCGCAGCTGCGGACCGGCGAGATCGCCGAACTGGCCACCGGTGAGCCGGCCCTGACCTGGGCGCCGTCGACCCCTGATGCCGGGCAGCGTGCCTGGTGACAGCGCCCGCGCCCGCTGTCGACATCCGTCGTGCCGATGACCGCTTCGCCACCCGGATCTCCTGGCTGGACTCCAAGCACTCCTTCTCGTTCTCCCGGCACTACGACCCGGCCAATACCCACCACGGCCTGCTGCTGGTCAACAACGACGACGTGGTCCGACCGGGGGCCGGCTTCGAGACCCACCCGCACCAGGACATGGAGATCGTGACCTGGGTGCTGCGCGGTTCCCTGGTGCACCAGGACTCCACCGGGCACTCCGGGGTGATCTACCCGGGTCTGGCCCAGCGGATGAGCGCTGGCACCGGCATCCTGCACTCCGAAAAGAACGACGCCTGGCGGCTCAACAACCAGGAGCCGCACAGCGACCCGGTGCACTTCGTGCAGATGTGGGTGCTCCCCGACGAGCAGGGCGTCGATCCCGGCTACGAGCAACTGGAGATCGAGGACGGGCTGCTTCGCGGTGGCCTGGTGCCGATCGCCTCCGGAATGGACCGCTACGACGGCGCGTCCGCGATCCGGATCCGCAACCGGTACGCGACCCTGCACGCCGCCCGTCTCGCCCCCGGCGACGAGGTCACCATCCCCGACGCGCCCTTCGTGCACCTCTACGTGCCCAACGGCACGGTCACCCTGGAGGGCAGCGGCCCGCTCGACAGTGGCGACGCCGCCCGGCTCACCATGACCGGTGGCCGGCGGGTCAGCGCCGACGAACCGGCCGAGATCCTGGTCTGGGAGATGCACGCCACTGTCGGCTGACCGTCAGCCGCGCGGGAGCCGCCACCGCACCCCATGATCTCGCCCGAACATGGATGTAGTGGTCTCCCCACCCGGGGGAGACCACTACATCAAGGATCGAGCACGATCACGGCGGTGCGCAGGGCACCGCCCGGGCTACGCCGGGGACTCGTTACGGTCCGCGGCCCAGGTGGTGTGGAACGAGCCGTCGCGGTCCACCCGCTGGTAGGTGTGCGCACCGAAGTTGTCCCGCAGACCCTGGATCAGCGCGGCCGGCAGCCGCTCCGCGCGCAACGCGTCGAAGTACGCCAGCGACGACGAGAACGCCGGCGTCGGCACACCGGCCCGGGTCGCGTCGGCCACCACCCGCCGCCAGCTCGGCACGCCGGCGCTGACCGCCTCGGCGAAGTACGGGGCCACCAGCAGCGTCGGCAGGTCGGGCTGCTCGTCGTACGCCTCGCGGATCCGGTTGAGGAAGCGGGCCCGGATGATGCAACCGCCCCGCCAGATCGTCGCGGTGCCACCGAGGTCGATGTCCCAGTTGTATTCCTGGCTGCCCGCGCGGATGTGGTCGAAGCCCTGCGCGTACGCGACGATCTTGGAAGCGAGCAGCGCCCGGCGGACGTCCTCGACGAAGGCCTCCCGGTCGGTGACCTGCCACTTCTCACCCGCGTCGGGGAACGCCCGGCGGGCCGCCTCACGCTGGTCGACGTGCCCGGAGAGCGAGCGGGCGAAGGTCGCCTCGGCGATCCCGGTGATCGGGATGCCCAGGTCCAGGGCGCTCTGCACGGTCCACCGACCGGTGCCCTTCTGCTCGGCCCGGTCCTGCACGATGTCCACGAACGGCCGGCCGGTCGCCGCGTCGGTGTGCGCGAGCACGTCGGCGGTGATCTCGATAAGGAACGACTCCAGCTCGCCGTTGTTCCACTCCCGGAAGATCTCCGCGATCGCGGCCGGCGTCGCGTCCAGGCCCGCCCGGAGCAGGTCGTACGCCTCGGCGATGAGCTGCATGTCGGCGTATTCGATGCCGTTGTGCACCATCTTGACGAAGTGCCCGGCGCCGTCCGGCCCGACGTGCGTGCAGCACGGCACGCCGTCCACCTGGGCGGCGATCTTCTCGAACATCGGCCCGAGCTTCGCGTACGACTCGGCGGAGCCGCCCGGCATGATGCTCGGCCCGCGCAGCGCGCCCTCCTCGCCACCGGAGACGCCGGTGCCGCTGAAGTGCAGCCCCTGCGCCCGCAACGCCTCTTCGCGGCGGCGGGTGTCGGCGAAGTGGGCGTTGCCACAGTCGACGATGATGTCGCCCTCGTCGAGCAGCGGCACCAACTCGTCGATCACCGCGTCGGTGGGTGCGCCAGCCTTGACCATGACGATGACCGCGCGGGGTCGTTCCAGTGACGCCACGAAATCGGCCATCGTCTCGCCCGGCACGAACGTGCCCTCGTCGCCGTGCTCGGCGACCAGGCTGCGGGTGCGCTCCGGCGAGCGGTTGTGCACCGCCACCGTGAAGCCGTTGCGGGCCAGGTTGCGGGCCACGTTGCGACCCATCACCGCCAGCCCGGTCACACCGATTTGTGCCCTCGCCTGATCAGCCATTCGTGCCGCCACCTCTCGTCACACCACTATCAGCGTTTGGAAACTTACCGTGATGTGAGCCGATCCGGGTCAGTGATCGGCGTCGCGTTACCGCACGTGATGTGGACGTTGCCGGGGCCGCTTGGGCCTCTGGCAATGGTTCGGTGAGCGCCGCGCAGGGAAACGTGTCGTCATTCCGGGCCCCGCGCGTCAGCCTTCGGCGAGACGGGCTTCGATTCGGGCGATCTTCCCGGTCAGCGCGTCAGTGACCCCGGGCCGGACGTCGGCCTTGAGCACCACACTCACCCGGGGCGCCCGCGCGGCGACCACGTCGACCGCCTGCTTCACCACCGCCATCACCTCGTCCCACTCACCCTCGACAGTGGTGAACATGGCATCGGTCCGGTTGGGCAGACCGGACGCACGGACCACCCGCACCGCCTCGGCGACCAGGTCACCAACGGAGTCGTCACCGCCGAGCGGGGTGATCGAGAACGCGATCAGCATGTGCCGATCGTGCCAGTAAAACCGGATGCGCGTCGGTCGAGCGGTGGCTACGGTACGGACATGCGTAACTGACGCCCCAATTCCGAGCCGGCCCGCCGTCCCGCGTCGCGGTCCGTGCGCTCCCGGGCGTCCCGCATTTCCTTCCCGCCGTTCGGCGGCGCTGGCCCTGCCCGACCCGGTGAGCAGTCCCTTCCCCACTCGACCGTCGCGCAACGACGGTCACCAGCCGATCCGACCGACCGCCGCAGCGCGGGACCGGCCGTGCCGGTCGGCACTGAAGGAGGCCCGGATGCCTGCCAGGCGTAACCCGAAGAAGACCCGTACCCCGAGAGCGACGCCGCTCGGCGTCGACCCGGCGGCCGGCCACGGCCCGCTGCCACCCGCCCTACCGGCCCTCGGCCGCACTGTCGAACCGGCCCTGCCGGCGGTGCTGGTGGAGCCGGGAGCGCTGACCGAGCCGGCGCTGCTGGCGGTGCTCGCCGAGCCGGCGCTGCCGGCGGCTGTCCTGGCCGAGGTGACGTCGACGGTCGACCTGCCGGCTGCGGTCGACCTGCCGGCACGGGTCGACCTGCCGGCACGGGTCGACCTGCCGGCACGGGTCGACGTGCCGGCACGGGTCGACGTGCCGGCACGGGTCGACGTGCCGGCGGTTGTCGACGCGCCGACGGTGGGAGATCTGCCGAAGCCGGACGGGCGACCGAAGGCACCGACGGCTGGCCCGCCGCAGGGCGGCGGTAGTCGCTCCGGCGGCGGCCGCAGCCAGCAGGCCGGCCAGGCCCGCCGCTACGCCTTCCGCCGCAGCTGACCAACCCACCCCCGGCCCGTGCGTGGGCGGACGCTGGGTGGTGACAGCAAAATCAGGGATGTAGTGGCCTCCATCGCCAGCGAGGCCACTACATCCCTGATGTAGTGCGGATCTTGCCGCCGGCCGCCGGCCGCCGGCCGCGCGGCGGTGGGGTCAGCTGATCAGGGGGCGGAAGGTGCCCAGGAGGACGCTCGTGGTGAGGGCGGCTGCGGCGAGCACGACGGCGCCGGCGATGAGGAGGGTGTCGGCGCGGGTGAAGCGCTGCCGGCGAGCGACGGTGCGGGGTGTGCCGGCGTCGAAGCCCCGGGCGTCCATCGCCACGGCCAGCCGGGTGCCTCGACGGATCGCCCCCACCAGCAGCGCGAACGCGGTGGAGGCGAAGAGCCGCAGCTTCGACAGCGGGTTGCGGCCCGCGTCGACGCCCCGCGCGCGCCGAGCCATGCTGATCATCTGCCACTCCTGACCGAGCAGCGGCACCAACCGGAACGCGGCCAGCGCCCCGATGGCGAACCGGGCCGGCGCCTTCGCGTTCTGGATCAACGCGTCGGCCAGGTCGGTGGGGTCGGTGGTCGCGAAGACGATGACACCGGGCAGCGCCACCGCGAACACCCGCAGCACCAGGCCGAGCGCGGTGAGCAGCACGCCGGTGCTCACCAGCACCGGCCCCGCGTCCAGCAGGACCCGGCCGGACCGGTCGGCCGCGAACAGCACCAGGGTGACCAGGATGCCGGCGGCACTGAGCAGCAGCGGCCAGGCCCGTCGGGCGAGCACCCGGTAGCGGATGCCGAACAGCGGCAGGACGGCCAGTTCGAGTGCGATGGCGATCGCCGGGGCCACCGGGTCCAGGGTCGCCAGCAGGGTGAACGAGAAGACCAGTGCGGCGGCGACCTTCGCCACCGGGTTGCGGCGGGCCAACGGCGCGTCCGGCGCGGCGACCGGCTCGATGCTGATCATCGTTCGTGGTCCGGGGCGCGGTGCAGGGTGACGGTGCGGTCGGCGAGCGCGGCCACGAAGTCCGCGTCGTGGGTGACAGTGACCACGCCGTGCCCGGCGTCGCGCAGGTCGGCGAAGAGGTCGACCAACTCCCGCCAGGTCCGCCGGTCCTGGCCGAAGGTGGGTTCGTCGCAGATCAGCAGGCGGGGCGCGGTGGCCAGGGCGGTCGCCACGCTCAGCCGCCGCGCCTCACCACCGGAGAGGGTGTACGGGTTGGCGGCGGCGAGCCGGGCCAGCCGCAGCCGTTCCAGCAGCCCGGCCACGGTTTCCTTGACGACCGCCTCGGGTTGACCGGTGCGGCGCGGGCCGAGCGCCAACTCGTCGAAGACGGTGCTGGTGACGAACTGGTGCTCCGGATCCTGGAAGACCGACCCGATCCGTCGGGCCAGCGCGGGGGCCCGCCACCGGTGCGGGGGAGTGCGGTGGTCCGGGCCGGCCAACTCGGCGGACGCGGTGACCCGCCCGCTGCCCGGCCGGAGCAGACCGCCGAGCAGCAACGCCAGTGTGGACTTGCCGGCGCCGTTCGGTCCGCGTACGGCGAGTGCCTCACCGGCGCGTACCGCCAGGTCGGTGGCGCCCAGCCGGGACGGCAGGCCGAGCCGGTCGGCGGTGAGCAACAGCTCCCCGGGGCCGGCGGTGGCCGCCCGGGGCGCGATGGGGTGACCGGGCACCCAGACCCCCTCGGCGGCCAGGGCGGCGCCGTGGGCGGCGAAGACGGCCTCGGGTGTGCCGTCCGCGCGGACGCCGCCACCCGGTTCCAGGACGACCACCCGGTCGACAAGCGGCAGGGCCTCGGCGACCCGGTGCTCGACCAGGATCAGCGTGGTGTCGGCGTCCAGCGCGCCGGCGACCGCCTGCCGGACCAGGTCGGCCCCGGCCGGGTCGAGGTTGGCGGTCGGTTCGTCGAGCAGCAGCAGGGCGGGGCGCAGGGCCAGCGCGCCGGCCAGGGCGAGGCGTTGCTGCTCGCCGCCGGAGAGCGCCGCGGTGTGGCGGTCCCGGGAGTACGGGAAGCCGACCCGGTGCAGCGCCTCGTCCACCCGGGGCCAGATCTCGTCGGCCGGCACTCCCCGGTTCTCCAGCCCGAACGCGACGTCGTCGCCGCAGCGCGCCATCACCAGCTGGGTCTCCGGGTCCTGGAAGACGATGCCGACCCGTTCCCGCCCCTTGCGCGGGTCGAGCCCGTCGATCTCGACGGTGCCCTCCTGCTCGCCGGAGTCGTCCGGAAGCAGCCCGGCCAGCGCGCTGAGCAGCGTGCTCTTACCGGCCCCCGACGGCCCGAGCAGCAAAACCCGCTCTCCGGCCTCGACCCGCAGGTCAACCCCGCGCACCGCCCACGCGCGCCGCCCCGCGTGCCGCCACCCGAACCCCCGCAGCAAAACCCCGCCCACCAGACCACCCCCTCCCAGCCCTCAGGCCCCCGGCCACCTCGTTGATCAAAAGGTTTGCGTCAGAAGATCGGCTCCTGTTGACGCAAACCTCCTGATCAACGCCATTGGGTGGGGTCAGATCAGGGCGCGGTTCCGGCCTGCGGGGAAGCGGTCCAGGACGCCGGTGTTGGCCAGGGCCTGGGTCAGCAGCCAGCCGCCGAAGCCGGCGATCACTGTGGCGCTGACGATGGTGAGCAGCGCGTAAGGGATGCGGTAGTCGGTCAGCTCGTAGTCGACGTTCCAGACGAAGAAGTCGAACAGCGCGGCGCTGAGGCCGGTCAGCGCGCCGGCGAACACCGCTGTCGGCAGCCGGAACGACCGGTACCGGAAGGCGGCGAAGGCCAGTTCGGCGCCGATGCCCTGCACGATGCCCTGCGGGATCACCGTGCCGGCCCACTGGCTGCCCAACAGCGCGGACAGGACCGCAGCCACGGTCTCGCAGTAGAGCGCGGCACCGGGCTTGCGGATGACCAGCCCGCCGATCACCGCCGGCATCAGCCAGACGCCATAGAGCAGCGTCTGCGCCGGCGGGAAGAAGGCGAACGCGCCCTCGGTGGCGCTCCAGACCAGGCCCCAGGCCCAGAAGATGACGCCGAAGGCGACCGCGATCACCGAGGCGACCACAATGTCGATGGTGCGCCAACGGTGTGTGTCGGTGGTGGATTTCATGTGGTGCTCCCAGTTCGTGAGTGCGAACCAGGAGAAGACGCACGCCGCGTCCGGTGGCACCGGACTGCGGCGCGGCTGGAGGTCGACCGAACTCCCTGCGCTGGCATTACCCAGATCAGGTTCGAGGGTCTGCGGGCGTGCCCGCACTCTCAGCGCTGTGCGCTCCCCTGTCGGATATGAAGTTGTCTCGCTGACGCTAACACCGACCGGGGTCGCGGGCCCAGCAGGGCATCCGTCTGACCTGCGGGAGCGACCCGCCCGCCGCCGGCTGGGTACGCTTCCGATCATGCGGGTTGACGCGCGAGGCTTCACGTTCGAGGTGACCGTCGGCGGTCCGGCGGACGGCGTACCCGTCCTGCTGCTGCACGGTTTCCCGCAACACAGCGGCGAGTGGGACGACGTGGTGCCGACGCTGCACGCGGGTGGGCTGCGCACGTACGCGCTGGACCAGCGCGGTTACTCACCCGGCGCCCGGCCCACCGCCGTGGCCGACTACCGGATCCCCGAGCTCGTCGCCGACGTGGTGGCGGTGCTCGACGCGCTCGGGCTGGACGCCGTCCACCTGGTCGGCCACGACTGGGGCGCCATCGTGGCCTGGGCGGTTGCCGCCCGGCACCCTGAGCGGGTGCACACGCTGACAGCGGTGTCCGTACCGCATCCGGCGGCCATGGCGCACGCCCTGAGCACCGACGCCCAGCAGAAGGCCCGCTCGTCGTACATCGCGCTGTTCCGCAAGCCGGAGAAGGCGGAGAAGGTGCTGCTGGCATGGCACGCCACAGCGCTGCGCAAGCTGCTTGGCGGGGTGGGCGACACGTCCCGGGTGAACCGGTACGCCGACCCGATGCGCGAGCCGGGGGCGCTCACTGCCGCACTGAACTGGTACCGGGCGATGTCCCGCGCCGACCTGGCCGGCGTCGGCCCGGTCGCGGTGCCCACCACGTACGTCTGGAGTGACCGGGACGTCGCCATCGGCCGGACCGCCGCCGAGGCGTGCGCGGCGAACGTCACCGGCGACTACCGCTTCGTGCAGCTGCCCGGGGTGAGTCACTGGATCCCGGACGCGGTGCCGGCCCCGCTCGCCGAGGCGATCCTGGCCCGAGCCGGCGGAACGGCCTGAGCCGTGCGGGCCAGCGAGGGAAAGCCGTCGTGACGACGGACGCCAGCGGGCCGGGCAGCCGTCGCTCGATCGCCGCGCAGCTGCGCGTGCTGGGCGTACGCCCCGGGGCGACGCTGCTGGTGCACGCCGCGCTGCGTTCGCTGGGCTTCGTCGCCGGCGGCCCGCACGCGGTGGTGCTCGCCCTGCGCGACGCGCTCGGCCCGGACGGCACGATCGTCGTGCCCACCCACACGCCGGACAACAGCGACCCCGCGCAGTGGCGCAACCCGCCGGTGCCGGCGGGCTGGTGGCCGCTGATCCGCTCGGAGATGCCGGGCTTCGACCCGGCGGTCACCCCGAGCCGGTTCATGGGTGTGCTCGCCGAGACCGTCCGCGGCTGGCCGGGTGCGCTGCGCAGCTCACACCCGCACGTGTCGTTCGCCGCGCTCGGCCCGGCCGCCGAGCAGGTGGTGGCCGGGCACACCCTGGCCGACATGCTCGGTGAGGGCTCCCCGCTGGCCCGTCTCTACGACCTGGACGCCGACGTGTTGCTGCTCGGCGTGGACCACTCGGTGAGCACCTCGCTGCACCTGGCCGAGTACCGCTGCCCCGGCTCGCCCCGCGAGCGGCTCGGTGCCGCAGTGCGCACCGGCGACGGTGCTCGGGAATGGGTGTGGTGGCAGGACGTACGGCTCGACGCGGACGACTTCGCCGCGTTGGGCGAGGACCTGGAGGCAACCGGGGCGGTACGCACCGCGCCGGTCGGCACCGGGACCGGGACCGGCAGGTTGATGCGCCAGCGGGCGGCGGTCGACTTCGCGGTTCGTTGGCTGGCCCGCAATCGAGCGACGGAGGACGTATGACGGTGAGTGCCGAGGACTACCTGGCAGTGGTGACCGAGACGATCGGCCGGGTGGCCGCCAGCCAACGGGAGGCGGTGGGGCGGGCCGCCGACCTGATCGCCGAGGCCGTCCAAGCCGACGGCGTGGTGCACGCGTTCGGCACCGGGCACTCGGAGGCCCTCGCCATGGAGATCGCCGGACGGGCCGGCGGTCTGGTGCCGACCAACCGGATCGCGCTACGCGACCTGGTGCTGCTCGGCGGCGAACCGGCCGAACGGCTCGGCCCGCTGCTGGAACGGGACCCGGCCGTCGCGCACCGCCTCTACGAGTTGGCCCCGGTGCGTCCCACCGACGTCTTCGTGCTCGCCTCGAACTCCGGCGTCAACGGCGCGATGGTGGAGTTCGCCTCGCTGGTGAAGGAGCACGGTCACGGGCTGGTGGCGATCACCTCGGCGCAGCACTCCGGCCGGATGACCTCCCGGCACCCGTCCGGGCGCAAGCTGAGCGACCTGGCCGACGTGGTGCTCGACAACGGCGCGCCGTACGGCGACGCCACGCTGCCCCTGCCCGGTGGCGGCGCGGTCGGCGCGGTCTCCTCGATCACCGCGGCGCTGCTGGCCCAGCAGGTGACGGTGGAGGTGGTGGCGCGGTTGTTGGCGGCGGGGGAGCGGCCACCGGTCTACCTGTCGGCGAACATCCCGGACGGCGACGCGCACAACAACGAGCTGGAGGCTCGGTACGCGGGCCGGATCCGCCGCGGGTCCTGACGCCGCTGGCGTGGTGCTGCTCCCGGTCGCCGGGCAGGGGCTCGGCCTGGTGCCCTGGACCGCGCACACCGACCTGGCGGTCCGGCTGGCGCTCGGCTGGTGCCGGACGGCGGGCACGGGCTGCGGCGGCCGACCTGCGTCCCTGAGATGAACGGCAGATGTCGTGAAGCTGTTTCGCGCTCGGCCGGGTGGGGCATTGGCGTTGTTGCCGGCGGCCGGGACCGCCGGCAGTAGCGTCTCACCGGAGGTAGCGCGTGTCCAAGGAGACCGAGAAGCAGCGCTGGCAGCGCAACTTCGCCGACCTGCTGCAGGAGTTGCGGGTCGCCCAGACCGGCGTGCAGATCCTCTTCGCCTTCCTGCTCACCCTGCCGTTCAGTAACGGGTTCACCGAGACCACGGAGTTCCAGCGGGACGTCTACATCGTGGCGTTGCTCGCGGCGGCCGCCGCCACCGCGCTGATCATCTCGCCGGTGGCGTTCCACCGGGCGCTGTTCCGGCAGGGGCGCAAACCAGAGCTGGTCCGCTTCGCGCACCGGATGGCCAGCGGCGGCCTCGCCTTCATGCTGATCGCGATGGTCAGCGCGGTGCTGCTGATCACCGACTTCGTGCTGGACCGGCCGATCGCCTTCGTGCTCAGCGCCCTGGCTGGAATCTGGTTCCTCACGTTCTGGGTGGCCCTTCCGTTCTCCCGGCGCAACTGGGGTGAGGACGACATCGACGACGATGACGATGACCCGGACACGATCAGCGGTCGCTGACCGGCGCCGATCTTCACGCAGCGCTACCCCCGGGTAACAACCGGGGGTAGCGTGGCAGTAGTCGCACACGTCGACGCAGCCGCACCGATCTTCGAGGGGGCAGCCGTGACCACGACGCAGAACGGCCGACCGGCACCGGACGGCCCCGACTCCGAGACCACCGCCAACGCCGCGGCGCCCCTGCCCGCGGAAGCCGGGCAGGTCTCCGAGAAGGAGGCCCGGCAGGTCGCCGAGGCAGCCCGCGAGTCCACCTGGGACCGGCCCAGCTTCGGCAAGGAGCTGTTCCTCGGCCGGTTCCGGCTCGACCTGATCGACCCGTGGCCCCGATCCGATCCGGACGACGTGGCTCGCGCGGAGGAGTTCCTTGGTCGGTTCCGCGCCTTCCTGACCTCCGAGGTGGACGGTGAGGCCATCGAGCGGGACGCGTCCATACCCGACTCGGTGTTCCACGGCCTGGCCGACCTCGGCGCGTTCGGCATGAAGATCGACCGGAAGTACGGCGGGCTCGGGCTGAGCAACCTGCACTACTGCCGGGCGCTCATGCTGGCCGGCTCGGTCAGCCCGGCCATCGGCGCGCTGCTCTCGGCGCACCAGTCGATCGGGGTGCCACAGCCGCTGAAGATGTTCGGCACCGCCGAGCAGAAGCAACGTTTCCTGCCCCGGCTCTCCGCCGGGGAGGTCTCCGCGTTCCTGCTCACCGAGCCCGACGTCGGCTCCGACCCGGCCCGGCTGGCCACCATCGCCGAGCCGACCGAGGACGGCACGGGTTACCGGCTCAACGGGGTGAAGCTCTGGGCCACCAACGGCATCGTGGCCACCCTGCTGGTGGTGATGGCCCGGGTGCCGGCCACCGAGGGACGTCGCGGCGGGATCACCGCGTTCGTGGTGGACGGCGACAGCCCCGGCATCACCGTCGAGCGGCGCAACGAGTTCATCGGCCTGCGCGGCCTGGAGAACAGCCTGACCCGCTTCCACGACGTGTTCGTCCCCGCCGAGAACGTCATCGGCGGCGAGGGCAAGGGGCTGAAGATCGCCCTGACCACCCTGAACACCGGCCGGCTCTCGCTGCCGGCCATGTGCGTGGGCGCCGGCAAGTGGGCGTTGAACGTGGCCCGGGGGTGGGCCGCCGACCGGGTCCAGTGGGGACGGCCGGTGGGCGAGCACGAGGCGGTCGCGCAGAAGCTCTCCTTCATCGCCGCCACCACATACGGCATGGAGACCATGCTCGACCTCTGCTGCCTGCTCGCCGACGACGACCGCAACGACATCCGGATCGAAGCGGCACTTGTCAAGCTGTACGCCAGCGAGATGGCCTGGAAGATCGCCGACGAGCTGATCCAGATCCGGGGCGGGCGCGGCTACGAGACGGCCGAATCGCTGGCGGCTCGCGGGGAACGCCCGGCCGCCGTCGAGCAGATGATGCGCGACCTGCGGATCAACCGAATCTTCGAGGGCTCCACCGAGATCATGCACCTGCTGATCGCGCGGGAGGCGGTCGACGCTCACCTGTCGGTGGCCGGCGACATCATCGACCCGGACGCGGGTCTGGGCCGCAAGGCCCGAGCTGGCGCGCGAGCGGGCGCCTTCTACGCGAAGTGGCTACCCACCCTGGCCGTGGGCCGGGGGCAGAGCCCTTCGGCGTACGCCGAGTTCGGCCCGCTCGCCGCGCACCTGCGCCAGGTGGAGCGTTCGTCGCGCAAGCTGGCCCGGTCGACGTTCTACGCGATGTCCCGCTGGCAGGGAAAGATGGAGCGGAAGCAGGCGTTCCTCGGCCGGGTGGTGGACATCGGCGCCGAGTTGTTCGCGATGTCCGCGGTCTGCGTCCGGGCCACCGCCGAACGGGACAGCCGCCCGGAGAACGTCGAGCTGGCCGACCTGTTCTGCCGGCAGGCGCGGGTGCGGGTGGACGCCTTGTTCGCCGCGCTCTGGGACAACACCGACTCGGTCGACACCGCCGCCGCGAAGCGCATCCTCGCCGGCCGTTACGCGGGCCTGGAGGAGGGTGTGCTCACCCCGTCCGACGAACTGCCCTGGGTGGCCCAGTGGTCGCCCGGCCCGTCCACCGCCGAGGACCTCCGCCGCCGCATACCCCCGAAGCCGTGAGCGTCGCGCCGCGCAGACTGGCCGCCGTGCGGGCCGGGGAGTGCGGGCCGGCGGCGTCGGTCAGCGGGAGACCGCCCAGGCCAACACGCCCGCCAGGATCAGACCGTTGAGCCCGGCCAGCGCCAGGTACGCCGCGGGTGGGATCTTCTTGCCCCGGCGGACGAAGGACACCAGGACGGCGGCGTAGCCGAGCAGCAGGGCGGCGATGACGACGAGGAAGTAGAACACCCGACGACCTTAGCGGCCCCGGCCGCGTAGGCCGAGTTGGCGCAGTTCCAAGGCGGCCAGGGCGTCGACTGTCGCGTCGTCGCCGCGACGCCACGCCTCGGCGACGTCCGGGCCGATCCGGGTCAGCTGGCCCAGCGGCTGGGTGGCCAGTGCGCGCAGGGCGAGCAGGTCCCGACCGGCCGGCCCGGCGGCCAGCTTCGCCGCTGACCCGGCCCGGCGCATCCAGCGGACCCGCAGCGGCAGCCAACCGAAGAGCACTATGCCGAGCGGGAAGATCAGCACCGCGATGGCCAGGGCGAGGGCCAACTGGTCGACCAGATGCTGCTGGTCGCGTCCGGCGTCGGCGAGCCCTCGGGCTGCGTCGGCGGCCTGCCGGAACGGCGCGGTCAGCTCGTCACCGACCAGGGGTACCCGACGGACCTTGCTGCCGGCGTCGGCGAGGTTGTCGGCGAGGCCACTGCCCGCGCCCTCCAACTTCTGCCCCGGTACGGCAAGCTTCTGCACCAGGTCGTGCAGCCACAGCGCGCCGCGGATCGCCGCGTACACCCAGGCGACGACGAGCAGGTCGGTGAGCAACTGACGGGCGGCGGTCGGAAACCGATCAGCATAAATTTTCACGTCGGCCAGCGTGCCACGAACGTCCCGCTCCATGCAGCCGTGACGTGAGCCCGGCACGCGACCGGCCGCCGACGCCACCGGACCGTCGCTCCAGCGGCGGCGCTGCTGGTCAGCGCGGGCAGGTCGGGCAGGTGCCGAAGATCTCCAGGGTGTGGCTGACGTCGGCGTAGCCGTGCTGCGCGGCGACCCGGTCGGCCCAACTCTCCACGGCCGGGCCGGCCACCTCAACCGTGCGCCCGCAGACCCGGCAGACCAGGTGGTGGTGGTGCCCCTCGCTGCACCGGCGGTAGAGGTGTTCGCCGCCCGGCGGACGCATCACGTCGATCTCACCGGCGTCGGCGAGCCCCTGCAGGGTGCGGTAGACGGTGGTCAGGCCGACCCGCTCGCCGCGCTGCCGCAGCATCGCGTGCAGGTCCTGGGCGCTGTGGAAGCCTTCCATCTCGCCCAGCAGGGCGCTCACCGCCGAACGCTGCCGGGTGTTGCGCACCGCGGCGCTGCTCTCGCTCATGGTCCCTCCCCGGCGTGGCTGACCGCGTCCGCCACGATGTGCGCGACGTGCTCGTCGACCAGGCTGTAGGCGATTTCCCGTCCCCGGCGGGAGCCGCGCACCACGCCCGCTCCGCGTAACACCCGCAGGTGCTGGGAGACCAGTGGTTGCGCGGCGCCGAGTTTCTCCACCAACTCGTGCACGCACCGCTCGCCGCCGGCCAGCTCAACGACGATGGCCAGCCGGATGGGCGCGGAGAGGGCGCGGAGCAACTCGCTGGCCCCGTCGAACCCGTCGTAGCCCGTCGCGCTGGTCATTCCGTAACGGTAACCAATACCACGCATGTTCCGCTGATCAGGCTCAGCTAAGCACGACCTCGTGCGGTTCCGGGGCCGGCACGGCGGTCGGCGTCGTCCGGCGGCGCACCACCCGCCAGACCGCCCCGGCCACGGCCACCACCAGGAACGAGGCGATCGCCACCAGCACCACCGAGGCGCCCGGCGCGGTGTCCGCCGTGGCCGCCACCCAGACACCCGAGCCGGCGGCGAATAACCCGAGCGCCATCGCGGCGGCCATCGTGCTGCGGAAGCCCCGGGTGACCTGTTGGGCGGTGGCGACCGGCACCACCATCAACGCGCTGATCAACAGCACGCCGACGGCCCGCATGGCGATGGTCACGGTGACCGCGGTGGCGACCGCGATCAGCAGGTTCAGCGTGCGGACCGGCAGGCCGGAGACCCGGGCGTACTCCTCGTCGTGGCTGACCGCGAAGAGCGCCGGCCGCAACGCGATCATCGTGACCAGGATCGCCGCGCCGAGCACCGCGATGGTGGTCAGATCGGCGGGCGAGATGGTGGTCAGCGACCCGAACAGGTAGGCGTTGAGGTTCGCGCTTGTCGCGTCGGAGAGGCCGACCAGGAGTACGCCACCGGCGATGCCGCCGTAGAAGAGCAGGGCCAGGGCCAGGTCACCGGAGGTACGCCCACGGGCCCGGACGACCTCGATGGCGATCGCGCCGATGGTGGCGGCGATCACCGCGACCAGCACCGGTGAGCGGTTGAGCAGCAGCCCCGCCCCGACGCCGGTCAGCGCCACGTGCCCCACCCCGTCGCCGATCAACGCCAGCCGGCGCTGCACCAGGTAGATGCCGAGCGCCGGCGCGGCCAGGCCGATCACCAGCGCGCCGATCAGGGCACGCTGCATGTAGGGGTACTGGAAGAGTTCCATCTGTCAGTTGCTCCACAGCCCGGCGGGCTCGTCGTAGCAGTGCGGGTGCACGTGGTCGTGGTCGGGCTCCGCGTGATGGCCGGCCGGGTCCGGCACCGCGCCGTCGTGCGCGATGCGACCCTCGTGAACGACGACAGCCCGGCTGATCACCGGTCGCAGCGGGCCCAGCTCGTGGGCGACGAGCAGCACCGTTCCGCCGTCGGCGACGAAGTCGCGCAGCGCGTCGGCGAACGCCTCCTGGCTGGCCGCGTCCACCCCGGCGGTGGGCTCGTCGAGAACCAGCAACTCCGGTTGGCCGGCCAGGGCGCGGGCGATCAGGGTGCGCTGCTGCTGGCCGCCGGAGAGCGTGGAGACCGGGTCGCCGGCCCGGTCGGCGAGCCCTACGGCACGCAACGCGTCGTCGATGGCGGATTGGTCGGCCCGACCGGGCGGACGCAGCACCCCCCGACGGGCCAGCCGGCCGGAGGCCACCACCTCGCGGACGGTGGCCGGCACGCCGCCGCCGGCGCCCAGGCGCTGCGGGACGTACCCGATGCGCGCCCACTGCCGGAAACGGCGCAACGGCCGGTCGAAGAGGGTGACCGAGCCGGCGCTGATCGGCACCAGCCCGAGCACGGCGCGGATCAGCGTGGACTTGCCGGAGCCGTTGGCGCCGAGAATCGCGACCACCTCGCCGGCGGTCACGGTGAGCGAGATGTCCCGGAGCACGGGGCGGCCGTCGTAGCCGACCACCCCGTGCTCGACGGTGATGACAGGTGAGGTCACGAGCAGCTCAAGGCCGTCTGCAGGGTCCGCAGGTTGGTGCGCATCACCGAAAGGTAGTCCCCGTTGCTGCCGGCGGCGAGCCCTTCGATCGGGTCGAGCACAGCGGTCTTCGCGCCGACCTGACCGGCGATGGTCTCGGCGACCTTCGGGCTGACCAGGGTCTCGAAGAAGATCGTGCTGGCCTGGTGTTCCTTCGCCTCCTCGATCACGTGCGCGAGGCGCTGCGGCGAGGGCTCCACGTCCGGGCTCAGCCCGGTGATGCCGACCTGGTCGAGCTGGTAGCGGTCGGCGAGGTAGCCGAACGCGGCGTGGCTGGTCACGATCTCCCGCCGCTGGCAGGTCGCCAGACCGTTCTTGAACTCGTTGTCCAGGGTCGTCAGGTCACCGCGCAGCGTCGCCGCGCGGGCGGTGTAGTCGGCGGCGTGGTCCGGGTCGGCAGTGCCGAGCCGCTGGGCGAGCTGGTCGCCGATGCCGGCCAGCCGGGTCGGGTCGAGCCAGACGTGCGGGTCCTTGCCGCCGCTCTCCTCGGCGTGCCCCTCCTCGCCCTCGTGGTCGTGCCCGCCGGCCGACGCGTCCAACAGCGGCTGCACGCTCGTCACGTCGAACGACCGGTCACCGCCGTTCTGGGCCACGGCGTCGTCAACCGCCGGCTGGAACCCCTTGAGGTAGACGATCAGCTCCGCGTCGCTGACCTCACCGACCTGGCTCGGGTTGAGTTCCAGGTCGTGCGGCTCGGCACCGGGCTTGGCCAGGTTGGTCACCCGGACGGCGTCGCCGCCGATCCGCTCGGCCAGGAATTGGAGGGGGTAGAACGCGGCCACCACGTCGACTCGCTTGGGGTCGGCGCCGGCGGCACCTCCGGTGGAGCAGCCGGCCCCGGCGCCCAGGGCGAGGAGGGCGGTCGCGGCGGCCAGGACACGGTACGTGGCGCGGTTGGTCATGTCATCAACTGTCCGTGGCAACGATAATGATTGTCAACAACGCATGATTGCATGTCAGAGGAGCTTCGCGAGGCCCACAGTCACCAGCAGGGTCAGCATCACCAGTCGGATCAGCCGCGTTTGCGGCGCCTGAACCGCCCAGGTCGTCGCCAACAGGGCGATCAGGACCCCGGCGAGCGCGAGCGTCAGCAGCCCGCCGATCACCCCGGGCGTGAAGAACGCCACCAGCACCACCACCAGGGTGAGCAGGAACACCGACGTCGGGTTCGCCCCGGCCAACCGGGCGAGCAGGGGGCGCTGCGTACGCTGCATCCCACAGACTCTACGAGGAGGAACCCCCGGTGCTGGTGACCAACCGGTTCGTGGTCGACGTCGATGCCGTCGACGGCTTCACCGAACGGGCGCACGCCGCCCTCACCGCGCTGGCCGCCCGACCCGGCTACCTGCGCGGCCAACTGGTCCGGGCGCTGGACGACCCCCGGCACTGGTCACTGGTCACCGAATGGGAGTCGGTCGGCACCTACCGGCGGGCGCTGGGCGCCTTCGAGGTCAAGGTCAGCGCCGTGCCGTTGCTCGCCGAGTCAGTCGACGAACCCTCCGCCTACGAGGCGCTGGCCACCGCCGCCCCCGGCGGGGCCGTGGTCGTCGCCGAGAGTGATCGGGCTGCGGGTCCTTACCGCTGAGCCGCCGGACACTACGCTGCTCCTATGACCGCACCCGCCCCGCCACCCGGTCCCGGCGTGGCTCCGCCGTTCGCCGCGCCGCCCACCGAGGGCCGCCGGAATCGGCTCTGGATCGGCCTCGGCGTCGGCGCGCTCGCCGTGGTGCTCTGCTGCGGCGGGGGTGGCGCCGCCGTCGTCGGCCTGGCCGTCAGCGGAGTCCAGGCGATCCGGGAACAGGGCCGCACCGTGACCAGCGACTACTACCAGGCGCTCGTCGAGCGGAACTACGGGCGGGCGTACGAGCAGCTCTGCGACGACGCGCAGCGGCGTGAGTCCCGGCCGGAGTTCGAGCGACGCGCTGCCGCCGAACCACAGGTGACCGCGTTCCGGGTGGGCGAGGTGGACCAGACCTACCTGACGGTGCCGGTCGACGTGACCCTCGACGGCGGCGACCGGGAGCGGCAGCAGGTCAGCCTCGGCCAGGACGGGCAGACCGGGGGCATGGAGGTCTGCGAGGTCAACTGACCCGCCCCCGGTATTCTGCTGGGCTCGGGGGGACGGTGAACGTACCGTTGTCCCGAACCGACCGTTCCATCCATCTCGCCCCCGCCGACCGCCAGCCGGCGTAGGAGGAAACATGCCAGCCGACCGTATCGACGCCGTCGTCAGCCTCGCCAAGCGCCGAGGCTTCGTCTTCCCCTCCAGTGAAATCTACGGAGGCACCCGATCGGCGTGGGACTACGGTCCGCTCGGCGTGGAGCTCAAGGAGAACGTCCGCCGGCAGTGGTGGAAGAACATGGTCCAGCAGCGCGACGACGTCGTCGGCCTGGACTCCGCGGTGATCCTGGCCCGCAAGGTGTGGGAGGCGTCCGGTCACATCGCCGAGTTCGTCGACCCGCTCACCGAGTGCCAGTTCTGCCACAAGCGGTTCCGGGCGGACCACCTCGAAGAGGCGTACGCCGAGAAGCACGGCAAGCCGCTGACCTCACTGGCGGAGCTGAACTGCCCCAACTGCGGCAACAAGGGCACCTTCACCGAGCCGAAGATGTTCAACGGCCTGATGAAGACCTACCTGGGCCCGGTGGAGAGCGACGAGGGGCTGCACTACCTGCGCCCGGAGACCGCGCAGGGCATCTTCGTCAACTACAAGAACGTCGAGACGGTCGCCCGTAAGAAGCCGCCGTTCGGCATCGCGCAGACCGGCAAGTCGTTCCGCAACGAGATCACCCCGGGCAACTTCATCTTCCGGACCCGCGAGTTCGAGCAGATGGAGATGGAGTTCTTCGTCGAGCCGGGCACCGATGAGCAGTGGCACGAGTACTGGCTCCAGGAGCGCTGGAACTGGTACCTCGACCTCGGCCTCTCGGCGGACAATCTGCGGCTCTACGAGCACCCCAAGGAGAAGCTGTCGCACTACTCGAAGCGGACGGTGGACATCGAGTACCGCTTCCAGTTCGGCGGCACCGAGTTCGCCGAGCTGGAGGGTGTCGCCAACCGCACCGACTTCGACCTCTCGACGCACAGCAAGCACTCCGGCGTCGACCTGTCGTACTTCGACCAGAGCAAGAGTGAGCGCTGGATGCCGTACGTCATCGAGCCGGCCGCGGGTCTGACCCGCGCGGTGCTCGCCTTCCTGCTGGAGGCGTACGACGAGGACGAGGCGCCGAACACCAAGGGCGGCGTGGACAAGCGCACCGTGATGCGGTTCGATCCGCGGCTCGCCCCGGTCAAGGTGGCGGTGCTGCCGCTGTCCCGCAACGAGGCGCTGTCGCCCAAGGCCAAGGACCTCGCGACGCTGCTGCGCAAGCGCTGGGTGGTGGAGTTCGACGACTCGCAGGCGATCGGGCGCCGCTACCGCAGGCAGGACGAGATCGGCACCCCGTTCTGCGTGACCGTGGACTTCGACACGCTGGACGACAACGCGGTGACGGTGCGCAACCGGGACACCATGGCCCAGGAGCGTGTCTCCCTGGACCAGGTCGAGCGCTACCTGATCGAGCGTCTCCCCGGCTGCTGAGACTCCGCCCACGGGGCCTCGGCCGACGCGATCAGCGCCGGTCGGGGCCCCGTACACTTGTCCGGTGACTGCCTCGACCGTGCCCGCGCTGCGCCCGCTGACTCTCGGCCAGCACCAGGTGTGGCCGCCGGTCGTGCTCGCGCCGATGGCCGGGATCACCAACATCGGGTTCCGCCGGCTCTGCCGCGAGCAGGGCGGCGGCATCTACGTCTGCGAAATGATCACCACTCGGGCGCTGGTCGAGCGCAACCCGAAGACGCTGCGCATGATCGCGTTCGGCGACGACGAGAAGCCCCGCAGCCTCCAGCTTTACGGCACCGACCCGGAGATCACCGCCGCGGCCGTGCGGATCGTCGTCGAGCGCAACCTTGCCGATCACATCGACCTCAACTTCGGCTGCCCCGTACCCAAGGTCACCCGGCGTGGCGGCGGCGCGGCGCTACCGTGGCGGCGCCGGCTGTTCGCGCGACTCGTGCGGGCCGCGGTGGCTGCCGCGGCACCGTCCGGCGTGCCGGTCACTGTCAAGATGCGCAAGGGCATCGACGACGACCACCTGACGTACGTCGAAGCGGGGCTCGCCGCCCAGGAGGCCGGCGTGGCTGCGGTGGCCCTGCACGGGCGGACCGCCGCGCAGCGTTATTCGGGCACCGCCGACTGGGACGCGATTGCCACGCTGAAGCAGGCTCTCGACGTGCCGGTGCTCGGCAACGGCGACATCTGGGAAGCCGACGACGCGCTGCGCATGGTGGCCCACACCGGCGTCGACGGCGTGGTCATCGGGCGCGGCTGCCTGGGCCGACCGTGGCTCTTCGCCGACCTGGAGGCCGCCTTCAACGGTCGGCCGGAGCGACGGCTACCCACCCTCGGCGAGGTGGCGGTGACCATGCGCCGGCACGCCGAGCTGCTGGTCGACCAGTTCACGGCCGGCGCCCGCAACCCCGCCCGAGGTGAACGGGACGGCTGCACCGACTTCCGTAAGCACGTCGCCTGGTACCTCAAGGGCTTCCCGGTCGGCGGCGAGCTGCGTCGCTCGCTGGCGATGATCGAAAGCCTGGCCCAACTCGACGACCTGCTCGGCAAGCTCGACCCGGCGGAGCCGTTCCCGGTGACCGCCCTGGGGCAGCCGCGCGGGCGTACCAACTCACCCGGCAAGGTCTTCCTGCCCGAGGGCTGGCTGGCCAGCCGGGACGACGACACGGTCCCCGAGGGCGCCGAGATGGACGACTCCGGCGGCTGAGCCCGTTGGTGGCCTGCCGTCCTCGCCACCGACTGACGTCGTGCCGAAGGGCCGGACCCTGGTGGGGGTCCGGCCCTTCGGTTTGTGCTGGTGGGTCAGCTGGTGGCGTA
>NZ_JBEXIM010000067.1:0-17414 GCF_040608575.1 Micromonospora sp. NPDC005171
CCTTGCCCACCCCACTACGTTCCTAACTCGGCCCCCCCCCCACGCCCCGCGCCCCGCGCCCCGCGCCCCGCGCCCCGCGCCAAGATCGTGCTCGAACCAGGATGTAATGGCCTCATCGATGCGCGACACCACTACTTCCTGGTTCGAGCACGATCTTGCGGACGCGCGCTCAAGCAACCGGCAGTCGCCCTGAAGGCGGATCACAGACGCAACTGCCAGGCCGGACGCCCATTTGCCCGGGCGACTGCTGCCCAACCCAGGCTTCTGTCATGGCAGATGCGGCGTTAGGGTAAGCGGGTGACGACGTACCGGATCGGGGAGGCCGCCGACCTGCTCGGCGTCAGCGCCGACACCATTCGCCGCTGGGTGGACGCGGGGCGCCTGCCGGCTGGGCGTGATGACCACGGCCACCGGGTCGTCGACGGCGTCGACCTGGCTGCGTTCGCTCGCGCTCAGGCCGCCGACCCGGATGCGGGCGCCGAATTCTCCTCGGCTCGCAACCGGCTGCGCGGCATCGTGGTCGACGTCCGCAAGGACACGGTGATGGCCCAGGTCGACATCCAGGCGGGCCCGTTCCGGGTCGTGTCGCTGATGAGCCGGGAGGCCGTCGACGAGCTCGACCTGCGCGTCGGATCGGTGGCCGTCGCGGTGATCAAGTCGACCACGGTCGTGGTGGAGCGGGCCGCACCCGCCCCGACGCGGGGACGGCCGGCCGCATGAACGCGGGGACGGTCCGGATGAGCGGGGCCGGGCGGATGAACGCGGACACGGCCGGGTGGATGAACGCGCGGAGCAGGCGTGCGGCGGTTTCCGTACTGGTGGCGCTCAGCCTGGTGGCGGCCGGCCTGACGATGGCCGGCTGCGGTGCGGGCGACGGCCGGGCAGCAGGCGGCGGGGACGGCCGGGTGACCGGCACGGTGACAGTGTTCGCGGCCGCCTCGCTGACCGGGTCGTTCACCCGCATCGGGAAGGACTTCGAGGCCGCCAACCCGGGCAGTCGCGTGACCCTCAACGTCGCCGGCAGTTCCGCCCTGGCCAACCAGATCACCCAGGGTGCGCCGGCGGACGTGTTCGCCTCGGCCGCCCCGGCGAACATGGCAACGGTCGTCGAGGCCGGTGACGCCGACGGCACGCCGGGCGTCTTCGCCCGCAACCAGCTGGTGATCGCGGTGCCCCGGGGCAACCCGAAGGCCGTGGCCGGCCTGGCCGACCTGAGCGTCCCGGGTGTGAAGGTGGCGCTCTGCGCCGTTCAGGTGCCCTGCGGCGCGGCGGCCCGCACCGCCCTGGACGCGGCCGGCGTCGCGCTGACGCCGGTCACCCTGGAGCGGGACGTCAAGGGCGCGCTCGCCAAGGTGAAGCTCGGCGAGGTCGACGCGGCTCTGGTCTACCGCACGGACACGCGGGCGGCGAGCGTTGATGTGACAGGCGTGGAGTTTCCCGAGTCGGCGCGGGCAGTCAACGACTACCCGATCGTCGCGTTGAGAGACGCGCCGAATCCGAACGGCGCACGAGCCTTCGTCGCGTACGTCCGGTCGGCTGCGGCGCAGGCGGTCCTCGCCGAGGCGGGGTTCCAGGCACCGTGACGCAGGTCCGCGACCACGACACACCCCGCGGGCGCCCGGCCACGCCCCGACGGCGGGGGCGGGTGCCGGCGGCGCTGTTGATCCCCGCCGGGCTGGGGTTGCTGTTCCTCGTCCTGCCGTTGGCAGGGCTGCTGATCCGGGCACCGTGGACGACCCTGCCGGAGCGGCTCACCGAGCCGGGGGCGTTGACCGCCCTGCGGTTGTCGGTGCAGACCGCCACAGTGGCCACCGCGCTCTGTCTGCTGCTCGGGGTGCCGCTCGCCTGGGTGCTGGCCCGGGTCGAGTTTCCCGGCCGTCGGCTGGTACGCGCGCTGGTCACCGTGCCGCTGGTGCTGCCGCCGGTGGTCGGTGGGGTGGCGCTGTTGCTGGTCTTCGGCCGGCGTGGCCTGCTCGGTGGCTGGCTCGACACCACGTTCGGTATCACCCTGCCCTTCACCACCACGGGTGTGGTGCTGGCCGAGTCGTTCGTCGCGATGCCGTTCCTGGTGATCGCGGTGGAGGGTGCGCTACGGGCGGCCGACCACCGCTACGAGGAGGCGGCGGCGACGTTGGGCGCCAGCCGGTGGACCACTTTCACCCACGTCACGCTGCCGTTGGTGGCCCCCGGTCTGGCCGCCGGGGCGGTGCTCTGCTGGGCGCGGGCGCTCGGCGAGTTCGGTGCCACCATCACCTTCGCCGGCAACTACCCCGGTCAGACGCAGACGATGCCCCTCGCCGTCTACCTGGCGTTGGAGACGGACGTGGAGTCCGCGATCGTGCTCAGCCTGGTGCTGCTCGTCGTGTCGGTGGGCATCCTGGTCGCGTTGCGGGACCGCTGGATGACCACCGCATGAGCGGTCGACTTCTCGACGCCCGGCTCGTCGTCGACCGGGGCACCTTCCGGCTCGACGTGCCGCTGCGGGTCGCGCCGGGCGAGGTGGTGGCGCTGCTCGGCCCGAACGGCGCCGGCAAGACCACCGCGCTGCGGGCGTTGGCCGGGCTGCATCCCCTCACCGACGGGCACATCACCCTCGACGGCGTCGAACTGGACCGGCCGGCGACCGGGGGCTGGGTGCCCACCGAACGCCGGTCGATCGGCGTGGTCTTCCAGGACTACCTGCTCTTTCCGCACCTCAGCGCCTTGGACAACGTGGCTTTCGGGCCGCGCCGGCACGGCGTCGAACGGCGGGCTGCCCGCGCCACGGCCCGGGAGTGGCTGGGTCGGGTGGGGCTTGACGCGCAGGCGCAGAGCCGGCCCCGGCAGCTTTCCGGCGGTCAGGCACAGCGGGTGGCGCTGGCCCGCGCGCTGGCCGTGGCACCGTCGCTGCTGCTGTTGGACGAGCCGCTCGCCGCGCTGGACGCCCGCACCCGGTTGGACACCCGCGCGGAGCTGCACCGGCACCTGTCCGCGCACGCGGGTGCGACGGTGCTGGTCACCCACGACCCGCTGGACGCGCTGGCGTTGGCCGACCGCCTGGTCATCGTGGAGGGTGGCCGGGTGGTGCAGGAGGGCGACGGGCCGAGCGTCACCGCCCGCCCGCGCACCGACTACGTCGCCAGGCTGGTGGGGCTGAACCTGTACCGGGGTCGCGCCGACGGACACGGGGTGCGGGTTTCGCCGGAGCTGACCCTCACTGTCGCCGACCGGTTGGACGGCGAAGCGTTCGTGGCGTTCCGCCCAGCCGCGGTGGCGCTGCATCCGGCCCGGCCGGAGGGCAGCCCGCGCAACACCTGGGCGGGCACCGTGACCGGCGTCCAACGCCACGGTGACAACGTGCGGGTGCAACTGGACGGGCCGATCGGGGTGGCCGCTGACGTCACGCCGGCCGCCGCCGCCCAGCTGCGGCTGATCCCCGGTCAGCGGGTCTGGGTGGCGGTCAAGGCGACCGAGACCCACGCGTACCCGGCCACCGGCTGACCCCCGGGAGGCCGGCCCGCGCCGGCGCGGGCGCTGCCCGCCGGCGCGGAGCGACCCAACCAGCGCGGAGCGACCCAACCAGCGATCAGGTCAGCGCGGAGCGACCCAACCGGGCCCGGAAAGACCCAACCAGCGAGCACGTCGGCGCGGAGCGACTCAACCGGCGAGCAGGTCGGCGTGTGCGGCGCGCAACCGGGCCAGCGTCGGATCGCTGCCCGGGACGACCCGGCGATCCAGCTCGGCCCACGCCTCGGCCAGCGCCACGCGGAGCGCGCCCAGCTCGGCGGCGTGCCGCTGACTGCTGCGTCGGTGCTGCTCCTCGAGGCGGCGGGCCCAGCCGGCGGTGACCGTGGCGAGCCGGTCGGCGTCGGCGCGGGCCTGAGCGCCGCTGCGGGCGGCTGCGGCGGGGACGATCGCGGCGACCGGGCGGGGATCGCCGTCGCGGGTGACGACGGTGACCGCATCGGTCAGCTCGGCCAGCGCGACGAGCTGGCTGAACCGGGTGCGCGCCTCACGCAGCGGCACGGAACGCGGCGGGTCGGAATGAGGGGTGAGCGCGGGGACGGCCATGGATGCATGGTGCCGCGCGGGTATGACAACTATTCGTCGTCGTCAGTGGACGGTGCGTGGCGCGGTGGGCCACTCGTCGGCGAGCACCGACCAGACCTCAAGGTCGATCCGACCGTGCAGGCCCGGGCTGACCTGGCGCAGCGTGCCGTCGAGGCGCAGGCCGAGCCGGTCGGCGAGGGCCTTGCTGCGGGTGTTGTCGGCGTTGGTACGCCACTCCACCCGCTGGATGCCGCGCTCACGCACCGCCCAGTCGACGATCCGGCGTACCGCCGGGGCAACCATGCCTCTGCCCTGCGCCGCCGGCTCCACCCAGCAACCAACCTCGCAGACGCCCCGGGTCACGTCGAACGACACGAACATGACCCCACCGACGAGGGTGTCCCGCCACCACAGCCCCCAGATGCCGCCGCTGTCGCTGGCCCACCGGTCGGCGTACCGCTGCAACACCGCGCGCGCCGAGGGCAGGTCGGTGGCGACGAAGGACGGCGACACCCAGGGCTGGATGTGCTCGCGGGCCCGATCGAGGTGGGCGAGGAACTCCTCGGCCCGCCAGGGGTCGAGCGGACGCAGCTCGACATCCTCGGTCAGCGGCAGGGTGAACACCGGGCCTCCACTCGGGTGGGCGTCGAACGTCGGTAGCAGGCTCGCACAGGCCGGTGTGGCCAGGTCGCGCCGGGGCACGCTCAGATCGGGAGATGGGTACGCAGCGCGGCGAGCTGGGCCACGGTCAGGTACGAGGGGTTGGCTGCCTGGGGTTGACGGAACACCTCCAGTGCGGCGAGCCGGTCGTCGGCGCGCAGGCGCTGCCGGGGCACCCGGTCCTTCTCGTCGAGGATGGGCAGGTCCAGGGGCACTGACCACTGTTGCCCCGGTGGGCCTGGCTCGGCCTCCCCGGTGACCTGGCCGATGCCCCACACCCCGTACGGCAGCCGCAGGCGGCTGCCGCTGGCCCAGAAGACCACCGGCTGTCCGGCGCGCATCAACCGCGTGCGGTAGCCGGGTCGCACGCACCAGCTCGTCACCAGTGGCTCACGGGCGAACCAGGCGGCGAGGTCGACCAGGTCCGCGTTGCCCTTGATCAACCAGGCGCCGAGGTCGTCGAGGCGCACCCGTGGCTCGGTCATCCGCCTATCCTGCCCGGCCACCGGCCAGCTCATTCAGATGATCATGTGTGTCCAGTAGGTGAGCCAGAGCACGAACAGCACGCCCTGCACCAGGGCGAGCGTCGCGGTCAGCCACACGTCGACACTGGCGTGGCGGGCCCAGCGGGCCAGCACCAGCGCCACCGGGAAGGCCGCGAGCAGGTAGCGCAGCAGGCTCTTGTACACCGGCGGCCCCATCGACAGCGGCACCAGCACCATGAGGACGCCGTACACCAGGTAGGCCAGCTCCCGGCGGCGGAACCCGGCGACCAGCACGGCCAGGACGGCCACGGCGAACCACACCCGGGCGGCGTCGCGCGGCTCCCCGGTCAACCCGTTCAGCAGCACCGGTACGGGGTTCTGCACCCTGATCCCCCAGCCGGTCTGCTGAGCGTGCTGGTAGGCGAACCAGTCCCCACCCCGCCACCGGCAGTACGCCATGAAGGTGAACCATCCGGCGGGCAGTAGCAGCAACGGCCAGCCGATCCGCAGGTAGCCGAGCAGGGCGCGCGGCCCGAGCCGCCAGTCGTGCTGCCGGAGCAGCACCAGGGCCAGCGGCAGCGCCACGAGCAGGCCGACGGAGCGGCTCATGGCCAGGAAATAGCCGAGCACGCCGACCAGCAGCCAGCGACGCCGCTCGGCGTAGTAGAACGCGGCCAGCGCGAGGCAGACGAAGAGCGATTCGGTCAGCGCGGCCTGGAAGAGGAACGCGGTCGGCAGCAGCACCAGGTACCTGGTGAACCGGCGGGCGGCGTGCACGTCACCGAGCAGCAGCTCGGCCAGCCGGTGGCCGTACCAGAGCGCCAACAGGAACGCGACGTTGCTGATCAGTAGCAGGGCCAGGGCGTTGTCGCCGCCGAGCAGCGCGCCGACCGGCCGGGCCAGGAACGGGTACAGCAGGGGGAAGCCGAAGTCTCGCCACGGCTCGTTCAGGGGCAGGGTGCTCAGCCGCAGGTAGAGCAGCGAGTCCCAGGCGAACCAGAAGGAGATCCACCGGTGTCCGGAGATCTCCCGCTGTTGCGCCCACATCAACGCCTCGTCCGCCGGCGGGGCGCCGGGCACGCCGTCCCAGGCGTGCAGGACCAGGAGCCCGAGCAGGGTGAGCAGCAGCTTCGCGCCGACGAACAGGCCGATGACGTACGGCCAGGGCGCCGGCACCCGACGGGCCAGGAGCGCTGCACCGCGGCCTGCCGCGACCGCCCGGGCGGCTGTCGCCGCCGTGCCGCTCCGCCACCGGTCCATCCGTCCCGCTCCCCCGCTCCCCCGGCCGCGCGGGGAGGTTGCTCTTCTCGTGGTACGCCGCAGCGTGCCCCGCCGAAGCGAGGACCAGCTACCACCAAGTGTGACATTCTGCCCATAACGGGTGGACGCCGCGCCTCAACCATGGCGATGAGCAGGGAGCGCGTCAGCATGAGCGAGCAGCACGGCACTGTGGTGATCGGTGCGGGGCCGGCCGGCCTCACCGCTGCGTACGAACTGCTCCGGCACGGCCGGTCGGTCCAGGTCTTCGAGGCTGACGAGGTGGTCGGCGGGATCAGTCGGACGGTGGAGCGCGACGGGTGGCGGTTCGACATCGGCGGGCACCGGTTCTTCACGAAGGTGCCCCGGGTGGAGGCGTTCTGGCACGAGATTCTGCCGGACGAGGACTTCCTGACCCGGCCCCGGATGAGCCGCATCTTCTACCGGGGCGCCCTGTTCAACTACCCGCTCAGCGCCGTGAACGCACTGCGCAACCTGGGTCTGCCGGAGGCCGTCCGCTGCCTCGGCTCGTACGCACGCGCCCGGCTGCGGCCACCGAGGGACCAGTCACACTTCGAGGGCTGGGTGTCGGCCCGGTTCGGCTGGCGGTTGTACTCGATCTTCTTCAAGACGTACACCGAGAAGGTCTGGGGTATGCCGGCGGACCGGTTGCAGGCCGACTGGGCGGCGCAACGGATCAAGAACCTGTCACTGGCCACGGCGATCCGCAACGCGTTGCTGCCCCGGCGTCGACGCACGGACGTGACCAGCCTGATCGAGGAGTTCCAATACCCGAAGTACGGGCCCGGGATGATGTGGGAGCGCTGTGCCGAGCAGGTCCGCGAACGGGGCGGGCACATCTCCACCGCCAGCTGGGTCACCGCCGTGCACCGCGACCCGGCACGCCGGCAGGCGATCAGCGTGACGGTGAACGGCACGGGCGGGCAGCGCACCGAGGCGGCCGACCAGGTGATCTCGTCCATGCCGATTTCGGAGCTGGTAACCGCGCTTCACCCGCCGGCGCCGCCGGAGGTGCTGGCCTGCGCGGCCGACCTGCGCTACCGCGACTTCCTGACGGTCGCCCTGGTCGTGCCGGCGGAATTCTCGTTCCCGGACAACTGGATCTACGTGCACGACCCGGGGGTACGGGTGGGCCGGATCC
The DNA here is from genome assembly GCF_040608575.1 of Micromonospora sp. NPDC005171. Classification (NCBI taxonomy): domain Bacteria; kingdom Bacillati; phylum Actinomycetota; class Actinomycetes; order Micromonosporales; family Micromonosporaceae; genus Micromonospora; species Micromonospora sp. NPDC005171. Next base: position 7,594 of record NZ_JBEXIM010000067.1, read on the forward strand.
AGAACTTCGGCTCCTGGTCGCCGTACCTCGTCAAGGACGGCCGCACCTGCCTGGGCCTGGAGTACTTCGTGTTCGAGGACGACGAGATGTGGCGTACCCCCGATGCCGACCTGGTGGCCCTCGCCACCGCGGAGCTGGAGCGGCTGGGGTTGGTTCGACCCGGCGTGGTGGAGGCCGGCTACGTCGTGCGCATGCCCAAGGCCTACCCGGTGTACGACGAGCGCTACCAGCACAACGTGGATGTGATCCGGGCCTGGCTGGCCGAGGCGGTGCCGAACGTCCACCCGGTGGGCCGCAACGGCATGCACCGCTACAACAACCAGGACCACTCGATGCTGACCGCGATGCTCACCGCCGAGAACATCGCCACCGGGAGTACGCACGACGTCTGGTCTGTCAACGTGGAGCAGGACTACCACGAGGAATCCTCCGGCGGCGACAGCCGGCGGGGCACCGGCCGGGACGCACCGGTGGTGCCCAGCCGGATCATCGCGGCCCCGATCACCGCTCCGGAGGGGTCGGACGACCGAGCTCCTGTCGCAGCTCCCCCGTCTCACGCATGAAGCCGGGCCGGACAGCCCTTTCGGCCTCGCACCCTTGGGCGCTCCGACCCCTAACGCTGTTCTGCCAGGAGAATGCCCGTCGATCGGGCCGTCTATCGGATCATCGACACTCTGCGGACAGGTGCTCAACACGGCAGGTGCGTGCAGTGGACCACGGTGGCGTCGTCCGGGAATTGCGCATCCACGCCAGCGGTGCCCTGCGCCTCGACCTGCCGGACGCGGGCGATGACGCCGGCCGGCCCGCTGGCGCGAAGCAGGTCCAGCACGCCCGGCCAGTCGGTCCGACCGTACGGGCTGACGATGCGGCTGGCACCGTTGCTGAGCAACGCGACACCGTCCAGGCCGACGAGAGCTCGGCTGCCGGTCACCGCCTCCCACGCCGCGCGGGGGTCATCCTTGGCGATCCAGTAGCCGCCCGGCTGGTTGCGACGGGCACGTAGCGCGGTGACGCACGAGGCGCGCACCCGGTCGTACTCCGGTGTTCCCAGGACAACGCCGGCCAGCGGTGCCGAGCATTCGCGCCGAGCAGTGACCTCGCGCTCATCGGTGACCACCTGCAAGCCGGCGTCGGCCCGGTCGAGGACGAGGAAGGAATCCGCGAGCAGGAGCCACTCCAGGCGGTCCTCGTGGACGCGGACCATCGCGACGGTGGCCTGCGGGCTGCTGGGGTCCGCGATATCGCAGGTGTCGCAGTGCTCGGCGGCGATCTCACCGATGGCGGTGGCGAGGATCGCGGCGAGGTCTCGCCCGTCGCCGCGCGACAGGTGGCCGAGCAGCGCGCCGCCGAGGCGGTGCGTGTACCAGGCGACGCCGTGGAGGCAGAGTGATTCGGCTCCCGGAATGCCGGCACCGTCGAGCAGGACGACAGCGCCAGGAACGGCACCGACGAAGTCCTCGTTCGGCCACTCCGCCCTGCCGGCGCTCGTGGCCAGGCTGACGTTCACTCGTGGCTCCTGTCTGGACGCGTTCAGCCGGTTCGTAGATGGCTCACCGAGTCACGTCGCGTCGAATGGTGATGCCGTCCAGCACGGTGGTCAGGTTGTGGTTGAAGGTCTCCTCGGCATTGAGGTGAGCGCCGTCGATGACGAGCCGGGCCACTGTGGGGTACCTGCCGGTGTTCAACATGCGCGTGAGATAGGGGCCGAGGCTGGCCTGGAAGGCGGCCTCATCGGTGCCGGTGGAACGAGTGGTGCGTCGCTCGGTGACCTCTCGGCGAACCGCTCCGACGATGAAGGCGTTGAGGGCCCCCACCGCTCGCTGGAGATCGTCGAGGTCACGCACGCCGGGGGCCGCACTGAGCGCCGCGGCGGTCGCTTCGCCCACGGCGAGCGCGTGTGGTCCCAGGTGTGGCCGTCCGCCGAGCACGTCGGAGAACCACTCGTGGTCGAGGGCGGCATCGCGGGTCGCATGGGCGATGGCCAGCACCGTGTCGCGCCACCCGGAGCGCTGGCCCACCTCGGCGATCCGGGCATAGACGACGTCGACCATGAGATCGAGCAGCTCCGACTTGTTGATCACGTAGTCGTAGAGCCGCATCGGACCGACACCGAGCTCTTTGGCGATCTTGCGCAAGGACAGCCCGTCGAGCCCGTGCGCGTCGGCAAGCCGGATCGCTGTAGCGGCGATCTTGTCGCGGCTCAACTGCACCGGCACCGCCCGCGGCTGCGGTTCGGGCCGTTCCCAGACGGGGACGCTACCGTACGCTGTATCCACAAATACAGTGTACGGTAGCGGCGTGAGAACGCGAATTGCGATCGCCGGTGGCGGTCTCGGCGGGTTGACGCTGGCACGGATCCTGCACCAGCACGGCATCGACGCGGTGGTCTACGACCGGGAGGCAAGCCGGTCCGCGCGCCCCCAGGGCGGCACCCTCGATCTGCACCCGGAGTCCGGGCAACGAGCCCTGGCCGAGGCGGGGCTCGCCGGCCAGTTCCGGTCGGCGGCGCGGCCCGAGGGCGAGGAACATCGCATCCTCGACCCGACCGGACGCACCCTGGTGCACCACGTGCCGCAACCTGGCTCAATCTCCGGACGGCCCGAGATCGACCGGAGCGCACTGCGTGATCTCCTGCTCGATTCCCTCCCCGGCGACACGGTCGTCTGGCGGCACCGGCTCGTCGCGGCGACCCCGCGACCCGACACCGGGTGGGAGCTGACGTTCCACGACGGCCAGCGAGCCAGCTGCGACATCCTCGTCGGCGCCGAGGGCGCGCGGTCGGTCGTCCGGTCGCTGCTGACCGACGTCGAGATGTCCTATGTGTCGACGGTCGTCGAGCTGAACGTCGACGACGTCGACAGGCGCCATCCCGACCTCGCCGAACTGGTCGGCCCCGGGAACCTGTGGTGTGTCGGCGTGAATCAGATCCTGTCGGCACAACGTCTCGGCGACGGCAGCCTCCGGGTCGGGATCTCGCTGCGCGCCGAGGGCCAGCCCCTCGATACCTACCGCAGTAGGCCCGCCCTGCTGGACATCTTCGCTGGCTGGGCCCCCCGCGTCACCGCACTCATCGAGGCCGCCGACGGCCAGCCGACGCCCCGACTGATCGAGGCGATGCCCACCGGTACGCGCTGGGCGAGCCGGCCGGGCGTCACCCTCATCGGCGACGCCGCGCACCTCATGCCACCGGTCGGCGAGGGCGCGAACCAGGCCATGCTCGACGCCGCAGAACTGGCCGGCCATCTCGCCGCCAACCCCGAAGACCCGAATGCGGCGATCCGGGCGTACGAAGAGTCGATGTTCGGCAGGATTCACCCGATCGCCGAAATGTCCGCACGAGTCCAGTCGATGATGCTGTCCCCCACCGCGGCGGACGACATCGTTCGCTTCTTCACCAGGGCACCGGAACCGGCACGCAAAGACTGACATCTGGCGCGGTCGATGTGCCCGGCGATAATCGTTCCATGACGACGGACGTGCACCCTGAATCCGGTCTCCGAAAAGCCACAGTGACGGATCAGGACATGGTGGAGACCTCGTGGGACTACTGCCGCATTCACGCGCTCGCCGTCACCGACGACGAGGCCCCGCCCGAGGACCCGACAGTGGACTACCGGGAGGACGACGACCTCGACCCCACCGCGCCGTCAGCCTTGCAGCTGCATCTCGACCTCGACTACATCGTGCGGCGGGTCGATCCCGGGCCGATGCGGGACATCCGCTTCTGGGTCGCGCCGGCCACGCTGATCTTTCACAGCGTGTGGGACATCGTCGGCGGCTTGCACTCCGTGTGCCTGCCGTTCGAGTTGAAGAACCTACGCCGGGAGGCCCCCGCACCGTCAGGGGAGCCTTGCTGGCACCTGGAGGGGCGCGACCTGGACCTGAGGTTCCAGGCGTCGAGCTTCACCCTGTACCTGCGCCAGCCCCCGCGTTACGGCGCTCGGGTGCTCCGGATGGCCGAACGGGGTGGCATCAGCTTCGACCCGAAGCCGTTCGCCTGACCGGGGACGAGCCTGGGCCGCCGCATCGCGACGTCGCGGTCTCCTACCGGCCGGTGGCACCGTCGATGAGCTCCCGCAGGATGTCGGCGTGGCCGCATGCCGGGTGGTCTCGCTCGTCATGTGGGCGAGCACCCAGCGAAGCGTGCGAGGCACGTCACCGACCGGCTGCGCGGTGGGGAGGTCCAGGCCAGCGGCGGCGCCGATGTGGGCGTCGCTGTCGGCGATCGCGGCTCGGTAGCCGGCGATGATTTGTTCCGGGGACCGGTCCGGCTCGACCACCATGTCGAAGTCTGCGTCGGCGTAGCGCTGGTCGCCGGTGAACGTGTAGCCGAACCAGTACCGCTCGCCGTCGGTCAGGTGCTGGACCAGGCCCAACAGGGTGGTGTCGGAGACGACCAGGCGGCGCCGCAGCTGCTCCTCGTTCAGGCCCGCGACCTTCTTCAGCACACATGATCGAGCGAAGGACAGGAAGGCGAGGGCGGTGTCGAGCTCGCCACCGTCGTTGCGCGGCACGGCTTCGCGTTGGGATTCGATGATGCTCCGACCTTACGTACCGTCATTCGGGCCGGCCAACTGTTCAACGCCAGGCCGGTGGAAGGCGGTATACCTCGAAGGAGGTATACCGCCCGGCTGTGGCTGCTCAAAGGTCGAGAATGTGCCGGTCGTTGCAGATGTCGGGCAGTACGACCGGTCCGACATGCCGGTGCAGCGCGACGAGCTCGTCCGGCATCCACGGCAAGCGCTCCCGCAGCAGGTCGAGCTCGGCCCCGAGGGCTGGCGGTCCCACCTGATGGTGGTCGGCCTCGAACGGAAGGTCCGACACGACATCGCGAAGAGCTCGCTCGACCGCGGCTTGCAGCTGCACAGCCCAGGCACTCACCCAGCGCTCACTCAACGCCAACGCTCCACCTCACGTCCGCCGTTCAGGCTCGGACCCACTGCCGGATCCGGTCGAACTCTCGTCGGTGTGGACGGTTGTGCAGCGCGGGGCCAGTCGGTCGGTGGGGCTTCGGCGAAGGTTCCACGATCTGTTGAGCGGCACTGAACAAGCCCCGGCCGGTACAACCGGTCAGGGCTTGCGGGCTACCGCACCGTAGATGGAGGCGTCGGCGAGGGGCGGGCGCTGCTCCGGCGGCACCTGCGGCCGCCACTCGGTGACCGGGGCGATGCCCGGCTCGGCCAGTTCCAGGCCGGTGAAGAAGCGGGCGATCTGGGCGCGGTCGCGGGGTACGGCGTCCTGCTTCATCCGGCCGGCGGCGAACTCGGCCTCCATCCGCCTGACGATCTCGGCGGGGATGTGGTCGGTGGTGAAGTGGGTCAGCGCCAGCCAACTGCCCGACGGCAGCGCGTCGAGCAGACGGGCGACCTGCTCATGTGGGCGGTCGTCGTCCGTGAGGAAGTGCGTCACGGCGATCAGCACCAGAGCCACCGGTTGGGACAGGTCCACTGTGGCGTGCAGCTGGGGGTTGGCGAGGATCTTCTCCGGGTCACGTAGGTCGGCGGCCAGGTAGGCGGTGGCGCCGGCCGGGTCGCTGGTCAGCAGCGCTCGGGCGTGGACCAGCACCATCGGGTCGTTGTCGACGTAGACCACCCGGGATTCGGGGGCGACGGACTGGGCCACCTCGTGGGTGTTGTCGGCGCTCGGGATGCCGGTGCCGATGTCGAGGAACTGCCGGACGCCGACCTCCTCGGCGAGGAACCGGACTGCCCGGCCGAGGAAGGCCCGGTTCTCCCGGGCGAGCGTGCGCACCCCTGGGTAGACGGCCGCGATCTGGTCGCCGGACTCCCGGTCGGCGGCGAAGTTGTCCTTGCCGCCGAGCCAGTAGTTGTAGCGGCGAGCCGGATGCACCGTGGTGGTGTCGATCCGGGCGGCATCTCGACCCTCGGGCAACTCCGACGTGGACGGCACCGTCACGAGACCTCCCCAGGTCGGCGGAACACGCCGCATCCGCAGCGTCACCGAATGTGTCCAGTGGACAGCTTAAGCCGTCCCCCTTGGTCCGTGGGGCCCACCGACGCGCGGACGCCACCGGAGCGGGAAACCGCTTACCAGAGGGCTATTGACGGTCGTCACTGGCTGTCAGTACCGTGATGCGGGCAGCGAGAAAGCGCTTTCCGACCCTCACCGCCCGACAGGGAGCGCCCCCATGCCCCGACACCTCCGTGCGTTCTGCCTGATCCTGCTCGCCATCGCCACCGTGGTGAGCACCACCACCGCCCTGCCCGCCGAGGCCGCCCCGCGCTTCCGGGTGTTGGTCTTCTCCAAGATCACCAACTTCTACCACGACTCGATCCCGGCCGGCATCGCCGCGATCCAGCAGCTCGGTGCCGCCCACAACTTCGAGGTCGTCGCCACCACCGACGCGGCGGCCTTCACCGACGCCAACCTCGCCACCTTCGACGTTCTCGTCTTCAACAACACCAACTCCCTCCCGACCTCGGGTGACCTGCTCAACGCCAGTCAGCGGGCCGCGTTGCAGACGTTCATTCGCAACGGCGGTGGTTGGGCCGGCCTGCACGCCGCCTCAGCCAGCGAACGCGACTGGCAGTGGTACGAGGGCCTGGTCGGCACGATCTTCGACTACCACCCCGACTTCTCGTCCACCGGCGGCACCTTCCCCGGCCGGGTGAAGGTGCTCGACCGGGCGCACCCCTCCACCCGCAACCTGCCGGAGCTCTGGGAACAGAGCGAGGAGTGGTACAACTGGCGGACCAACCCGACCGGCAACGTGCACACCCTCGCCCAGATCAAGGTGCGCGACGGAATCAACGGCCTGGACGAGGGCGTCGACCACGCGTACTCCTGGTGTCAGCGCTACGACGGCGGCCGGTCCTGGTTCACCGCCGGCGGGCACGCCAGCTCCCAGTTCAGCACCCCGACGTTCCTTGAGCACCTGCGCTACGGCATCGAGTGGGCGGCCGGCGCGGTCGCCGGCGACTGCTCGGCCACCGAGACCAGCAACTTCGAGCGGGTGGGGCTGGTCACCGAGAACCTGGCCGACCCCTTCGAGCTGGCCGTCGGCCCGGACCGGAAGGTCTACTACATCCAGCGCACCGGCGCGCTGAAGGTGGTCAACTCCGACACCCTCCAGGTCACCACCCTGCTGGACTTCGCGTACACCTCGGCGATGACCGACCAGTCCGACGGGCTGCTCGGGATGACCCTGGACCGCAACTTCGCCAGCAACGGCTGGATCTACCTGCTCTGGTCGGACAAGACCCTCAAACAGCTCAATCTGTCCCGGTTCACTGTCGCCAACAACAGCGTCGCGCTCTCCTCGGAGAAACGCCTGCTGACCGTCCCCACCTACCGGGGTGAGGGCCGGGCCAACTCGCACATGGGCGGGTCGCTGGCCATGGACGCGGCCGGACGGCTCTACGCGGCGGTCGGCGACAACACCGACCCGTTCGCCTCCAGCGGCTACACCCCGATCGACGAACGCGCCGGCCGCGCCGCCTGGGACGCCCAGGGCACCGCCGGCAACACCAACGACCTGCGCGGCAAGATCCTGCGGATCACCCCACAGGCCGACGGTACGTACACCGTGCCGAGTGGCAACCTCTTCCCCGCCGGCACCGCGAGGACCCGGCCGGAGATCTACGCGATGGGCATGCGCAACCCGTTCCGGATCACCGTCGAGCCGCAGACCAACGCGGTGCTGGTGGCCGACTACGGCCCGGACGCCCGCGCCGCCGACCCCAACCGAGGTCCGGAGGGGACTGTCGAGTTCAACCGGATCACCAGCGCCGGCAACTTCGGCTGGCCGTACTGCGTGGGCAACAACATCCCGTTCAACGACTACAACTTCGCCACCAACACCTCGGGGGCGAAGTTCAACTGCGCCGCGCCGGTGAACAACTCACCCAACAACACCGGCCTGACCACCCTGCCGGCGGCGAAATCCGCGCTGGTCTGGTACGCGTACTCCGCCTCCACCCAGTTCCCCGAGTTGGGCACCGGCGGTGGCGGGCCGATGAGTGGCCCGGTCTACGACTACGACCCGGCCAACACCCGCACCACGAAGTTCCCCGAGTACTTCGAGGGCAAGTGGATCACCTATGAGCTGACCCGCAGGTGGTTCAAGACGCTCTCGATCCACAAGACGGCGCAGACCTTCAGCAACGCGCGCTTCGGCCCGACCGCAGTCGGCGACCTCCAGTCGATCAACGGGATCTTCGACAACATGAGCTGGATCCAGCCCTTCGAGGCGGAGTTCGGGCCGGACGGTTCGCTCTACGTCATCGACTTCGGCGAGGGCACCGGCAGCGGTCGCGGCGGCAGCAACGCCGGCGCGGGCATCTACCGGATCGACTACGTCGCCAACGGGCGACCACCGACCGCGAAGGTCGCCGCCAGCCCGGACAGCGGACGTACCCCGCTCACGGTGACGTTCTCCTCGGCCGGATCGGCGGCCGGCGACGGGTCGACGCTCAGCTACGCCTGGGACTTCACCAACGACGGCAGCACCGACTCCACCGCCGCCAACCCCAGCTTCACCTACTCGACGGCCGGGAAGCACACCGCGCGCCTGACCGTCCGCAACAGCGGCAACGGGTTGACCGCCACCGCGGTCACCGACGTGGTGGTCGGCAACACCCGACCGACGGTGACCATCACCGTGCCCGACGGCGGGTTCTTCGACTTCGGCGACAAGATCCCATACACGGTGACGGTCACCGACCCGGAGGAGACCACCATCGACTGCGCCAAGGTGACGGTGCAGACGCAACTCGGCCACGACCAGCACGCCCACCCGCTGGACGTCTACACCGGCTGCTCGGGGCTGCTCGCCACCGAGGCGGATGCCGGTGACGGCCACGGGCCGGGGCAGAACCTCTACACCCTGATCACCGCGCAGTACACCGACGGCGGCGCGGCCGGCGGCGTACCGGCGCTGACCGGCTCGACCCGCGTGCAGTTGCAGCCCAAGAGCAAGGAGGCCGAGCACTTCAGCGCCCAGTCCGGCGTCACTGTCAACGACCGGGCCACCGCTCGCGCCGGCAAGCGGCTCGGCGAGGTCGACCACAACGACTGGGTGGCGTTCGGTCCGGCGGACCTGCGCAACATCGGCTCGGTGACGCTCGGGGTGACCAACGGCGGGCTCGGCGGCACCATCGAACTGCGGACCGGCTCGCCCACCGGCACGCTGATCGGCACGGCCGCCATCGGGTCGACAGGCGGCTGGGACAACCTGGTCTCCCCCACCGTCACGCTGACCAACAAACCGGCCGGCACCACCACCCTGTACGCGAAGTTCGTCAACGCCGCCCAGGTCGGTGGCACCCCGGACCTGCTCGCACTTGACTGGCTACGGTTCAACGGCGCCGGCGTGAAACAGGAGCCGGGCGGGACGTTGTCGCTGGCGGCGAACCCGGCCAGCGGGACCGGAACACTGAACACCACGTTGACGGCCACCGCCACGGCGCCAGCCGGGCAGAGCATCACCGACTACGCGTGGGACTTCGGTGACAACAGCGCCGTCACGCACGGGGCGACGCTGCGGTCGGTCGCCCACAGCTACCCCCGCAAGGGGACCTTCACCGCCCGGGTGACGACCACCTACAGCAGCGGGGAGACCCGCTCGATCAACCTGACCGTCACGGTCTCCTGATCGCTGTGCGGTGGCGGGCGGGGTGGATCTCCGCCCGCCACCGGGGCCGGGGCGTCGGTGCGTCGGATGGCCCCTGACCGTGCCGGTGACGGTGGTCGAGGAACCGGCACCGTAGATCTTGGACACTTTCCGCCACGGCGGCGGGCTCAACCGGTGGTTGCAACACCCCCTTTTGGTGGTTGTCGTTGGGGTGGTTATGGCGTCGAGG
>NZ_JBEXIM010000068.1:0-16444 GCF_040608575.1 Micromonospora sp. NPDC005171
GTCAATTGCTGTCTTACCGGGAGCCTCGTCCTATGTCGACACCGGCCTCCCGCACTGCCCGTGACCTGCACCGTCACGATGAAAATCGCTCCCTGATCAACGAAGGCCCACGTCACAAGCCCTGCATCGAATTTGGCACCGCACAGGGCACCTCGGCGGCGCGCCCGAGCTTCAGCAGGCACGCGGCGTGTTCGTAGAGGTAGAGACCCCAGTGCGGTTCCGTGCCGGTGCCGAACACGCTCCGCAGCGGCGGTCGCAGGCGCTGACGCGCCTCGCACGGCCGCATCGCCACAACCTGGCCCACCGTACCGATAACGTCGCCGCCAACGCCTGCGGTCAACTGACCCGGACGGTCTCGACCAGCTCAGGGAGCTGCGCCAGCTCGGCTGGATTGGAAAGCGCAGAGCCGAGCGCCACCATCCGGGCCCCCGCGGCCAGGAACTCTGGCGCGGAGGAAACGGTCACTCCCCCGGTGGCCACGTAGGACATGTCGGGAAACGGCCCACGGACGGCAGACAACCAGCCGGCGCCGAGCGCGTTGATCGGAAACGCCTTCACCCAGCCGCACCCGGCACCGTGCGCCCGCTGCACCTCAGTCGCCGTCCCCACCCCGGGTAGGTGCGGCAGACCGGCGGCAAGGCTGGCAGCGAGAATCGCCGGGTCGAACCCGGGCGCGATGGTGTACTGGGCACCCGCCTCGGCCGCCGCCCGGACCTGCGCCTGGGTCACCACCGTGCCCGCGCCGACCGGCCGGCCGCGCTCGGCTCCGGCTCGCACTGCGGCAGCCAGGGCGGCGACCTGCTCCGGCCGGCCGATCGGGACCTCGACGTGAGTGATGCCGGCATCCCAGGCCCGACCGGCCAGTGCCACCGTCTCCCCCGGTGGCCGGCCCCGCAGGATCACCATAATCCGCTGATCATCGAACAAGTCCTCGAAGGACATCGCCACTCTCCTATCCCGCGCCACGGCTACGTCCTGGTAGCGACATGCACCAGCGTGTCCGGTGGCAGCTCGCCGAGGTCACCGACCGCCCGGAGCGCGACAGCCGCCACCCGGTGCCCCAGCCTCAGCCGGGCCCTCTCCGGCAGGTCCCGGACCAGCCCATACAGGTAGCCGGCGGCGAACGCGTCGCCGGCACCGACCGGCTCGACCACCTCGACCACGGGTGCCGGTTCGAACGTGCTCCCGCCCGGACCATACGAGGTAGCCCCGACCGAGCCGTCCTTGACCACCAGCGTCCCCGGACCCGGCAGGCGCTCGCGCACCTCGTCGGGATGCCTGGTGCCCCACAGTGTCGCCGCCTCGTCCAAGCCGACCAGCACGAGGTCCGCCTGATCAGCCAGGCCGGCCAGCACCGGCCCCGCCGTCCGTACCGGCCACAACGCCGGTCGGTAGTTGACGTCGAAACTGATCATCGCGCCTGAGACCGGCCGCTCGGCGAGCGCGTACGAGACCATGTCGGCACAGCCCTCGGAGAGCGCCGCGGTGATGCCGGACAGATGCAGCACCGTGCTGCCGGTCAAGTCCGGTGTCCGCCAAAGGGAGCGGTCCATCGCTGCGGCGGCCGATCCCCGCCGGTAGTAGTGCACGGTGGTGCCGCCCGGACCAGGATCCTTGAAGAACACACCAGTCGGCGCGATCGGGTCCACCTCGACCAGGCTGACGTCCACACCCGTGGCGCCGATCCGGGCGGTGAGCAGTTCGCCGAGCGGGTCGGCACCCACCCGACTCTGCCAGGCCACCCGCAGGCCCAGCGCGGCCAGGTTCATCGCGACGTTGGATTCCGCGCCGGCCACGTCGAGCCGCGTCGTGCCGCCCTCGCACAGCGGCCGGGGTGGATCCGGGACCACCAGGGCCATCGACTCACCGACGCAGACCACGTCATATCCAGCGCCGGACGACGCCGTTCCGAAGACCGAGGTCATCGACGCTCCCCCGTTGAGAGCCGGGCCGCACACATCGTCGGCGGGCCGTCGGGCACCGACTCCGCGTAGGTTTCCGAGTTCTCCGTTGGTGCGTAGCCCAGCTCGCGTCGGGCTGCACCGAGGTCGCACATGCCACGGGTGTTGGCCGAGGTGATCGAGTATGCACCGAAACCGATCTCGGCGCTCAGCGCACGGCGTACCGCCTGGCCCAGGTCGGCGGTGCCCAGCCAGGTGTCCAACCATCCGCGATGCGCCGGCGCTGGCCGCACGCCACCGAGCCGCAGGCAGACCACGGACATCGCACCCGAGTCGGCGTACACCCGCGCCGCCGCCTCGGCGAACACCTTGGTCGCGCCGTACCGGCAGCACGGGTGGGGCAGCCAGTCGTCCCGCACCGGAACGGCTTCGGGCCGGCGGGCCAGCGGGTGGTAGCCGCCCATCGCATGTACGGAGCTGGCCAGTACGACCCGACGCACGCCTGCCAGGACGGCCGCCTCCAGCACGGCCGTCAGTACGTCGACGTTGGGTCCGCGCAGCCGGTCCCAACCGTCGCCGGGCCTGGGATTGCCAGCCAGGTGCACCAGGGCGTCGACGCCGTCGCACAACCGCTCGGCCAATCCCGGTTCGGTGAGGTCGCCGACCACGACCTCGTCCGCCACCGCGCCGCCCGGCGGGAGACGGACGTCGGTCAGCCGGAGCTGATGCCCGGGAGCCAGCTCCGGTGCCAGCAGTTGGCCAACCCCACCGGCCGCACCGGTGATCAGTACACGCATGCTGGTCACCAGTTCGTGAACGATCCGTCGCGCCGGCGCAGCCGGGGCAGCGGCGCCGGCCCCCGCAGATCGAGCCGGCGGGCGGCGGCGAGATCCAGCTCGACGCCGAGGCCCGGCCGCCGCGTCGGAGTGACCCGACCGGCGCGCAGCTCGGGCCAGGCGGTGATCACCTCCGAGGGCGCGAACTCCGGCTGAGGCTGCTCCTGCACGGAGACGTTGGGCAGCACCAGGTTCAGGTGCGCCGAGGCCGCGGCGGTGACCGGTCCGAGCGGATTGTGGGTAGCCAGGTTGATGTGGTGCACCTCGGCCAGCGCCGCTATCTTGCGGGCCTCGGTCATCCCGGTGTTGGCGACATCCACCCGGGCGTGGTCGATCAGTTCGCCCTCGAGCAACGCGCGGAACTCCCACTTCGTACCGAGCTGCTCACCGGCGGCGAGCGGCACCGTACTGCGCTCACGCAGCATTCGGTAACCGTCCAGGTGCTCGCTGCGCAACGGGTCCTCGACGAAGTACGGCCGCAGCGGCTCCAACTCCCGGCACAGGGTCACCGCCTGCGCCGGATCGAGTCGGGTGTGTACGTCGAGCAGCAACTCCACCTCGTCACCCAGCACCGTGCGCAGCCGCTCCATGGTGGCGACGGTGTACCGCAGCGCGGCCCGCTGGTCGTACTCGCCGCCGGGGTCCGGACTGTTCGCCGCCACCCGCAGGTACCGCCATCCCGCCTCGACCAGCCGTTCGCACTCCCCGACCATTGTTGCCGGTTCGCTGCTGCGCACGTGGACGTAGCACTCGACATGGTCGCGGGAGGCCCCACCGAGCAGCTCATACAACGGAACACCGAGGGTCTTGCCGCGAATGTCCCAGAGCGCCACGTCGATCGCGGCCAACACGGAGCCCAGTACGCCGGACGCGGGGAAGAAACCCGAGCGGAACAGCATCTGCCACAGGTGCTCGATCCGGCCGGGGTCGGCTCCGACGAGCAGTTCGGCGAAGTCGTCCACCGCGCCGCGTACGGTACGCCAACGGGCACGCATGCCGACCTCACCCACGCCGTACTCGCCGGAGTCGGTGCTGACGACCACGAGCAGCATCACGCTGCCGCCGTCCGGCACGGTCAACAACTCCAATTCGGTGATCTTCAAACTGTCCCGTCCCAGGTGTATCCCGGAGCCGCACCGACCCCGACCGAGGCTGCGAAGATGAGTCCACTGTCTGGTGCCGCCCCTCGGGTGGCGTCATCCAGCCCAATGAACGCTGAGGTGATCACCAGCATGCCGTCGACCAGGCAGCAGGCGGTCGGCCGGGGCACCGGTACGTCCACCCGGGCGAGCGGGGTGCCGTCCGGGGCGAACCGGCGCACACTCCAGCCGTCCCACATCGCGATCCACAGGCAGCCCTCGGCATCGACGCAGAGCCCGTCGGGGGTGGCGTCGGTGAACACCACGAGGGGGCGCCGGTCGCGGGCGGTACCGGTGGCCGAGTCGTACCGGTAGCTGTCGAGCCGCCGTCGCCGACTGTCCACGTGGTACATGGTGTCCCCGGCTGGGCTGAATCCCAGCCCGTTGGCGCACCCGATGCCGGTCAACACGGTGGCCACTGTGCCGTCCGGATCCAGCCGGTATAGTCCGCCGGACCAGGGCTCGGTGCCGCCGAGTATCTGGCTACCGGCGAGAAAGCGGCCGTACGGGTCGCAGGCACCGTCGTTCATCTGGGTGCCCGGGGCGCTGACCTCGCCGCCCAGCGGACGTACCGCGCCGGTGGCCGATACATGGTGGAATCCCCGGCCGGCCGCCACCACCCAGCCGCCGCCGAGGGCCGTCACCGGCGTGACCACCCCGGTCGGCGCACCGATCCAGTACTCGGCCAGCACGTCGATCCGATTGTCGGCCAGCCGTCCGCGGAGCAGCCGGCCGGCGGAGATGTCGACCCACAGCAGTTCGCCGGTCCGTGGATCGAGCCGCGGTCCCTCGCCCAGCTGGTAGCGCTCGGTCGAGACCGGGTGGGCGCCCAGCCGTTCAGGATTTGACCGCACCGGCGATCCCGTCGACGAACGTACGCTGTAGCAGCAGGAAGATCGCGATGATCGGCAGCAGGCTGATGGTCGCCCCGGCGGCCAGTCCGCCCCAGTCGGTGGCTTCCTGCCCGAAGAAGCTGTACATGCCCACACCGAGCGTTCGCAGCTCCGGCCGCCCCAGGGTGAACACCAGCGGGATGAAGAACGCGTTCCACGCGGCCATGAAATTGAACAGCGCGACGGTACCGATCACCGGCTTGGCCAGCGGGAGCATGATCCGGAAGAAGATGCGGGGATAGCCCGCACCATCGATCCGGGCGGCGTCCTCCAGCTCCTGGGGCATGCCGGCGAAGTACCCCATGAAGAGCAGGATGGGTACCACGAGCGCCGGCCCCGCGGTCGCCAGCACGGCACCAAGCAGCCCATTGTTGAGTCCGAGCCCGTCGACCAGCTTGAAGATCGGGATGATCGTGTAGCCGTGCGGGATAAACATCGTCGCGATGAGCAGCCCCACGATGGGCTTCTTGCCGGGCACGTCGCCCCGGCCGAGGGCGTAGCCCGCCGTGGCGGAGGCCAGCACCACGATGAGCACCGTGGTGACCGAGAAGACGACGGTGTTGGACAGGTACGCGCCGAAGTGCGCGGTCTCCCACGCTCGGCTGAAGTTGTCGAGGGTCCACTCCTTGGGAAGCACCGACAGCCCGCCGAGGAACACCTCCCGCTCCGACTTGAACGCGGTGGAGACCATCCACACGAACGGGTAGATCCATACCAGGCTGAGCGGGATCAGCAGCACATGCCAGAGGTGTATCCGGCGCATTAGCGGCCTCCCCTCAGGTACTGCCGGCGTAGCAGCGGCCCTTGCAGGACCGTCATCACCAGCGTGATCACGCCGAAGACGACTCCGGCGGCACAGGCGAAGCCGTACCGTGGCGCGTTCAGTTCGGGGTTGAACGCGTACCGGTAGATGTAGGTGCCGACGACGTCGGTGGCGTAGTTGGGGCCGGCCTGGGTCATCGCCTGCACGAGGTCGAACGGGTTCATGCTCTTCTGAAAGGTGAGCAGCAGGATCACCACGCCGATCGGGGCGATGATCGGGAGCGTGACGTGCCGCAGCGTCTGCCGGCCGTTCGCCCCGTCGATCTTCGCCGCCTCGTACAGGTCATCGGGCACGGTCTGCAACGCGGCGAGCCAGTAGATGAGGGTGATGCCGAATCCCTTCCACACGTCGATCGTCATGACTGTGGGCAGGGCGTACGACTCGGAGAGGAAGGTGATCGGCGAGTCGACGAGCCCGGCGGAGCTCAGGGTCTCATTCACGAAGCCGCCGGCCGGGTCGAGCATGATCGCGAAGACGATACCGATCACCGCGGTGGTGGTGACCACGGGCAGGAAGAGGAACAGCCGGTAAAGGTTGCGCCCCCGCAGCCGCCGGCTGTTGAGCAGGATCGCGGCGAGCAACGCCAACGGCATCTCCACGCAGATCGCGACCAGGGAGAAGAGGAACGAGTTACGGAAGGCATGCCAGAACCGGCCGCTCTGCAACACCTCAGTGAAGTTCGCGAAGCCGACCCAATCGGTGGCCGGGCCAACGCCGTCCCACTCGAAGAACGAGTACCACCAGCTCGCGACCATCGGCCAGAGCGTGAAGGCCACGAAGAGCAGCACCGTCGGAGCGAGGAAGACATAGTGCCAGGCGTACCTGCGCAGGCGGCCAGGGCGGCGGCGGGCCGGGGGTGCCACGCGCCGGGGTGGCACGGCCGGATCGGCCGCGCCCCCCCGGGCGATCAACGGGGTGTTAGTCACTTCTTGCTCGGGGTGTAGGGCTGGAGCGGGTCCCAGCCGGCGAAGGTGAGATCGGCGCGGGATGCCTGCACCCCCTTGCCGGAGAGCGCCGTGACCTGCTCGTCGATGAAGGCGTCGAGCTTGGCGTTGAGTTGCGCGGCCGGGCCGGCGAAGGGCTGGTTACGCAGGATCGCGGGCAGCGCGATCTCCGACCACTGGAGGTCCTGCTTGCCGCGGATGGCCGACATGAGCTGCATTCCGCCGGGGCTGACCAGCGCCGGGTTGGGGACGAGCCGTACCGTCTCCGCAGCGATGTCCATGATCGCCTTCTGGTCCGGATTGGCCGCTGCCTTGTCCTGCCAGGCGCTTTCCAGAGCGGTGAGGGTGCCGAACTTGTCGTAGTACGCCCGGTGGAAGTCCTGCGAGGTGAGGAAGTCCATCACCTTCCATGCCTGCTCCGGGTGCTTCGACTGGGCCGACATCGACCACAGTGGGCTGAAGCTCGAGCCCTGCCCCGAGTAACCGCCCCGGCCCGCCGCCGGCTCCGGCACGGCCACGATGGACATGTCGAGATCGGGGTTGAGCTTGCGCACCTCGTTGATCTGGAACGGTGCGGCGACGAACATCGCCAGCTCGTTCTTGGCGAACGCGGTCTGCACCTTGCTCGCATCGGTCCAGGTCTCCCACCCCGGGGTCATGACCTTCGCCGCGTGCATCCGTTTGAGTAGATCGACCGCCCCGCCGAGGGACGGGTGGGTGATGGCGGCCCGACCGGTACGCAGGTCGATGCCGTTGTCGATCGACGAGGGCCCGCCGGTGTTCTGGAGCATCCGGGCCAGCAGGCCTTTGCCCCAGGTGCCGGCGAAGCCGAACGTCTTGCCCCCGCCCGCCCGCGTGACGGCGTTCGCGGCCTGCTCCAACTCCTCCCAGGTCTTCGGCGCTGCGGTGACGCCGCCCAGCTTGGCTGCGGTGTTGTTCACCAGCAGGAGCCGGACGGAGGACCACTTGCCCCAGACCAGCGGCAGTGTGTACAGCTTGCCGTCGCGGTGCAAGCCGGAGGTGGCCGGGTCGAGCGAGCCCGCGGGGAACCGGGAGGTGAACTCGTCGGTGACGTACTGGTCGAGAGAGGCGACCCAGCCACGGTCGAAGATGCGGTCGAAGTTGGTGTCCTGAGCCCGGAACACGTCCGGCGGGTTGCCCTGCTGGAAGCCCAGCTCGATGGCGTTGGCCTGCTGGTCGGAGGGGTTCTCGATGACCTGGACCTTGATGCCCGGGTTCTGCTTTTCGAAGCGGTCGAACTGCTCCCGGTAGAACTGGGACGCGCCGGAGGGATCGGGCACGAGCGCGACCTTGATGGTTACCTGGTCGTCGCTGGACTTCTCACTACTGCCAACCAGGGTGCAGGCGGAAGTCAGTCCGCCCGCCGCGGTCGCGGCCGCACCCACGCCCATGATCCGCAGCAGGGACCGCCGGGACAGCTCCAAATCCTTCATCGTCTTCTCCTAGTCCGGGCACCGGCCGGCGAAGCCGATCGGCCAACAAGGACGGAATTAGTGTTTCGGTGCTGTGAAGAGTGTGTTGAGGACAGTAGCTTCACCGACCACTTGATGCAATAGTCATCTGCTATATGGGTCAGACACGCACAGCGCTGCCCGTGCGGTACCCCAGCCGGAAGGAGACCAGGCCCTCCGCCCTCAAACGGCGACTCATCCCGCCAGCACCTTTCCGACATACCGGATCTGCTCTACCTTCTGGAAAACTCCCCCGCCCTCGTGCCCGTTGTACGGCCACACCCGGATGTCCTTGGTCCCGGCGTAGTGGTTGTACGCGGCGAACACCGTCGAAGGCGGACAGACCGCATCCATCAGCGCCACAGAGAAGAGGGCCGGCGCGGTGGCGTGCGCGGCGAAGTTGACCCCGTCGAAGTAGCGAAGGGTCTCGAAGACCTGGTCCACCTGGTCACGGTGGGTGGAGCAGTAGGTGGTCAGTTCCGCATACGGCGCGGCATTGGTGATCTCGGTGGCCCGACGGTAGTGGCAGAGGAAGGGCACGTTGGTCACCACGGCGGCAAGCCCGTCGACGAGCCCAGCGACCGCGAGCGCGATCCCGCCGCCCTGACTGCCGCCGGCCACCACCACCCGATCCGGGTCGACCAGTGGGTGCGCGCGGGCCGTCTCGACCGCACGGACGGCGTCGGTGAAGACCCGGCGATAGAAGTACGTGTCCCGGTCGGTAATGCCGCGGGTCATGAAGCCGGAGGTGGCCGGTCCACCGGCTGGGGCCGGGTCCGGGGTGTCGCCGACCATCGACCCGTTGCTGCCCTGACCACGCGTGTCCATCACGAGGTGGGCGTACCCGGCGGCGCTCCAGTGCAGCCAGTCGTGCGGCAGGCTGCGACCACCGCCGTACCCGATAAACTCCACGACGCAGGGCAGCGGCGCGACGGCGTCGCGGGGGGCCAGGAACCAGCCACGAATCCGGTGGCCATCAAACCCCGCGAAGGTCACGTCAGACACGTCGACGCTGACCAGACCACCGTCGTACGGCTCGAACCGCGCCGGGAACGCCTGAGCCCGCGCTTCGTCCAGCGTCTCCTGCCAGTACGCACGGAAGTCAGCCGGTTCGTTCCGGTCAGGCCGGTACTCCCGCAGACGATCCAGCGGCCAATCGACAAACATGCGCCCACCTTCCGTATCCGACCCCTGGCGGGGTCGTGATCACATTAATGATCCGTCACATAGATATGAAGCCCATAATGCCGAGGCAACATCGTCTGATCTTCGCTCTACGCCCAGTGGCGAGCGGTAGTGCTGCGGCGACCGGTGCGCCGGGTGGTCTCCACGACGACACCGAGACGCCGGCCGCCAGCCAGGGCAGCCGGACTGTGGCTGCTGCGGCCACGCCACTTGGTTATGTATGATCCGTAATCTGGATGGCACACCTACCTTTTGAGGGATGAGCATGCCACGGTCCACCACCCGTGAGGTCGGCGGCGGTACGCAAAGCGTCGAACGCGCCCTGTCACTGCTGCGCGCGTTCACCGAGGAGAACCCGGAACGGCGCGTCTCCGAACTGGTCCAGCTCACCGGCCTGGGCCAGTCGACCGTCTCCCGCCTGGTCGGCACGCTGGAGGCGCTGGGCTTCGTCACCCACGACCCACACAGCGGGCTCTACCGGATCGGACCCACGGTGGTGAGTCTGGCGGGTATCGCGCTGAACCAGACGGTGGTGCACCGCCAGTCTCGACAGATCGCCCAGGACCTCGCCTGCGAGTTGGGGCTCGGCGCAAATGTCGCCGAACGACACGGCGCCGAGTTGTTCTACCTGTGCAACTTCGAGGGCCGGCTCGCCCCGCGCTCGTTCACCCTGGTCGGCCGGCGCGGCCCGCTGCACGCCACCGCGATGGGCAAGGCACTGCTGTCGGACCTGACCCCCGACGAGGTCAAGGCACTGTTGGGGTCCCAGTACCCGGCGTACACCCCCAAAACCATCACCGACCTGGACGGGCTGCTCGCCGCACTCGCTGAGGGCCGCAGCCGTGGCTACGCCATGGAACTAGAGGAGCTGGCCTTCGGCCGGGCCTGCCTGTCCGCCCCGGTACGCAACCGGTCCGGCCGCGTGGTCGCTGCACTGTCCGTCTCTGGCCCGCTGTCCGCGATGAACCTGCACGACCGCCAGGAGGAACTGGCCATGAAGGTCATCGAACAGGCCGACCAGATCTCCACCGGGCTGGGTTACGACGCTTCCGTCGTCCGGCTGTCCGCCGCCCTCTGACCGGGCCACGCCGCCGCGCTGCCCCCGCCCTCGCCGATCCCGCAGCTGTGGGCGTGCAACCACAACTGCGAGATCGACGGTGAGGCCGGGGTACGTCAGCGGCGCACCAGCTTGACCGCGTCGGCCCGGATGCAGCCGGCACCATCGCGCGCCAGTGCCAGCGGATAGCCCTGCCCGGCGACCAACGAATGGGCACCGAGCGGCAGCCAGCCGCTTCCGGGAACGGAGAGGTCCACCGTGGATTCGGCACCATTGAAGGTCACTCGGGCCGTGGGCTGCCCGCCGGTGCCGCCCACCCGGTAGAGGTACGCGTCGTACTCACCGGTCCCGGTCCCTTCTGGGCGCAGCGTCCAGGTCGCGGTCGCACCGAGCCCACACGACTGGCGAGGGGTCAGCGCGCCGAAACCCGGCAGGCCCGAGTCACCCCACCCGCTGCCGGTCTCGGCGTAACCGGTCGGAGCGTTGTTGTCCCCGTACACGTCCCTTGTGTAGTAGCGGAAGTAGTCGAAGGTGACCGTGGCCGGCAACTGCGCGTCGTCCGGGAAGTCGTTGTACGCGACCGCGGTCAACCACACCTTCATGTAGTCGTGCACGAACGGACCCGCCGGGTACGGCAGGTACGACGTCTGCCGCCCGTCGACAAAGAACCGCACTCCGGCCTCGTCGTACAGGTAGCCGAAGGTGTGCCAGCCCTGGGACAGATCGGCACCCACGTCGTACCAGCCGGAGGTCACCTGGCGGCGGGGCGCGCGGTGGTCGAAGACGTTGTGGATGACCCGCCTCGGGTTGATCGAGTCGATCTCGAAGCCGTCGATCTCGGCGAGTTGGCAGTTGTGCACGCCGTTGGCCCCGCCACACATCGACCAGAACGCCGGGTGCCACCCGGGACCTTCGTTGATCCGTACCCGGGTCTCGTAGTAGCCGTACCGGTAGCGATCCTTGGAAACCAGCCCACCACCGGTGTACGCCTTGCCCCGGTCGGACTCCTTTTTGAGATCGATCACGAGTACACCGTCGGCCAACCGGACATTCTCGGCGCGCTGCGAGCTGTTGCCGCGCACGTCGGTGCGGGGGTCCCAGACCGTCCAGTCGATCCCTGGACCGTCGAACTCGTCGGCGAAGGCCAGGTCATAGCCGGCGAGATTCGGCCCCCGCCACGTCGGCGGATTCGCCGCGCCGCCCTGCCGCAGCCGCACCGCATAGCCGCGGGCGTACTCGTCGTCGAGGTTGCCGGGGGTCAGGTCGGGACCGACGGTCAGGGTTACGGTCAACGCCTGGCCGTCGCCGGCCCGTACCCGGCCGAGCGGGCGCCAGTAGCCGCCGCCCTCGCGTTGATCGACCGTGACGGACAGTCCGCCGGGGCTAATCGTGTAGCCGGCGTTGCTGGCGCTGGTGTGGAACGGCGGATACCAGACGTCGACAGTGTAGGAACCGCCCTTCGGGGCGACCAGGGTCCAGCTCGCGGTCGAGCCGGGGATGCGGCCGTACCGCGTCTGCTCCCCGCCGAAGCCGGCCAGCGAGCTGGCGAACCAGCCCGCCGACTCGGTGTAGCCGGGATCGGCGACCGTGCTGACCACGGTGACCGGGGGACGCGGGTCGGACCTGGTGGCGGATGCGGGGGTGGTGACGAGCATCGAGGCGGCGACGGTCAACGTCGCTAGGGCGCTGGTCCAGCGACGGCGGTGGGGGTGAGGTGACACGCGGATTCCTTTCCTCGAGGGGCTACCGATGTGGGGAGTGGGTCGATGTGGGGAATGTGCCGAACACCCGCGCCGCGACCAGGGTTACCAGAGCGGCCGGAGCACTGGGCAGAAAGAACGGAATGGCCACGGGCAGGGCGTACACCATCGCCATGACCAGCACAGCCAGGGCCGATCCCAGGCCCAGCGTCCAGAGTGGGGCGCGCCAGGCCGCCAGGGCGGCGATCCGCCAGGCCACGGTCGCCGGCACGTCGAAGTGCGCCAGCACCGCCGGCACGTAGATCAGCGCGGCCAGGTACACCACCGCGGGGACGGCGACCGCCAGGGCGACCGGGGTCCCCCTCGCGGCCAGCAGGTAGAACAGGAACACCCACAGGGTCAGCAGCGGTACGCCCAGCCGCAGCTGGGACCGGCAGAACTCGGCCCGCCAGTGGAGCCAGAAGTCGTGCCACGCTCGCGGGGAGCCGCCGCGCAGATAGGCACGCAGCAACGCGAAGAGCGCGACCGTCGCCGGGGAGAACCCGGCGACCACCCCGCCAGCGAGCACACCGGCCAGCCAGAGCAAATTGAGCCCGACCAGTCGCAGTGGCCAGTCCAGCAGCCGGTAGAACCGGCCGAACCGGCCGTCGACGACCAACCCCGGACCACTCATCGGACCACGGTGACCCGGTCCAGGACGGCGGGATCCGCTCCGGCCGACTTCTCCGGGGTGGCCGTTGGCCGCAGGTCGGCCAGCCGCTGGCGCAGATCCGCCCGCGCGAAGGTCGCGGGCGAGGCGATGGAGAGACCGCCGTCGACCGGCAGCACCGTGCCGGTGATCCCGCTGGCGGCGGTGGAGGCGAGGAAGTACACCGCCTCGGCGACCTCCTCCGGGTGCAGCGTTCGACCGATCGGGTAGCCGCCCGCGGCGTCCGGCAGCCGCTCACCGCCGACCAGGCCCGGCGCGACCGCGTTGATCCGGATCCCCTGCCCGGCGTAATCCAGCGCGACCTGTCGGACCAGGGCCTCCACCGCGCCCTTGGCCGAGGCGTACGCGGCCACCCAGGGTGCGGCCAGGAACGCGTTGACCGAGGAGACCGCGACCACCGAACCCCCGGGCGGCAGCGACGGCAACGCCGCCCGCAGCGGGAAGAACAGGGTGTCCAGGGTGCCGGCGAAGGCGGCCCGCCACTGCTCGTCGGTGGTCCGATGGGCCGGCGCGATCGGCATCGCCCCGGCGGCGGCGACCAGTACCTCCAGGCCACCCAGCCGCCGACGGGCCTTCGCCACCGCGGTGGCGGCCCCGTCGGCCGTGGCACAGTCGCCGGTCAGGTCGGCCAGCAGGCTGGGTTCGTCGGCCGGCTCCAGGCTGTAGCCCACGACCCGGTCACCGGCCGCCGCGAACCGCGCCGCGATGGCCCGGCCGATCGCCGTCGACGCGCCGATCAGCAGTACCCGCCTCATCCCCGGCCCCAGGTGCTGTAACGGGCGACCGCCTCGACGTCGACCGAGACGCCCAGGCCCGGCCCGGCCGGCAGCGGAATCGTGGTCGCGGTCGGCTCGATCGGCACAGTGAGGATGTCGTTGACCCGGTCGAACAGGATCGGGTGGAACTCGAAGGCGACCAGGTTGGCGCAAGCGGCGGCGACGTGCAGGCCGGCGGCGAGCGCCAACCCGAGCCCAGCCGAGTGGTGCGGGGCGATGCCCAGGTGGTACGTCTCGGCGTACTGGGCGATTGCCAGCCCTTCGGTGATCCCGGTACGGCCGATGTCCGGCTGCAACAGGCTCGCCGCGCGGGCCGCGACGAACGGCTGGAACTCCCAGCGGTGCCGCAGGCTCTCCCCCAGCGCCACCGGCAGGTCCAGCCGCGCGGCGAGGTCGGCGTGCCCCGCCACGTCCTCGAAGGCCAGCGGCATCTCCAGGAACCAGGCGTCCCGTTCTACCAGGCCCCGGCCGAGCCGCACCGCGTCGGCCAGCCCGTAGACGCCGTGCACGTCGACGGCGATCCGCAGGTCGGGGTGCACCTCGCGGAGCGCGGTGACGGTGGCCAGGTCGGCGTCCACGCCGTACCCGAGACCAACCTTGAACTGCCGGGCGCCACGCGCCGCCCAGTCACGTGCCTGGGCGACCCGATCGGCATCGGCGCGGCCGGGTAGCCCGGAGACGTACGTCGGCACCGCATCGTGGAAGGCGCCGCCGAGCAGTTCGACCACCGGCCGGTCGGCGAGCTTGCCAGCGAGGTCCCAGAGAGCGATGTCCACCGCCGCGATCGCGTCGGCCTGGTGGCCACCCAGGTGCCCACGCTCGCGCATCAGCTCACCAAGTTGGTGGCGCAGCGGGCGCACCCGGCGCGGGTCCGCGCCGAGCAGCACCGGGGCAAGCAGCCGGCGCACGATCTCGCCTGGCACCTCCGGGGCGACCGGCGCCAGCGCCTCGCCCCAACCGGTTGTACCGTCGTCGGCCGTCAGCCGCACCACCAGCGTTTCCCGGTGGTTGCCGTAGACGCTCTTCCACGGCGGCGATGTGGCGTAGGTGCGCGGCAGATCGTCCGGGCGCGGCAGCACCAGCGGAAAGACGTCCACCGCAATGATCTTGGTCATGCCGGCCAGCCTCTCACGCCGACCAGGCCGGCAGCGGGGCCAGCCGGAGGATCGAGTCCAGCGCCGCGCGACTTCCGGCATCAAGTGCCACGGCGGGATCACGCACGGTGGCCGAGTCGATGATGCCGCGCCGCACCAGCACCTCCTTGTGTACGGCCCAGGCCAGCCGAGGCTGCAATCCGAACCGCACCAGTGGCAGCAGCCGGTTGAACGCCTCGTGTGCCGCGTCGTGCCGACCGGCCTGCCAGTCGGCCAGGATCGGCGCGAGCACATCGGTGAACTCGCAGGCCGGCATGGTGCCCAACGCGCCGCGTGCGTACTCCTCCAGCACGAAGAACGCGTTCTGGCCGCCGAGCACGTCGAACTCGCTGTCGGTGGCGGTCACCACCTCGCCCACCTTGGGCGCGGTGGGCTGGGTCTCCACCTTCACCGACTCGACGCCGACCAACTTGCTCAGCTCCACGATCAACGGAACCGGCATGGCCACCCCGGTGGCCGCCGGTGCGTCCTGCACCATCACGTGCAGCCCGCTGTGCTCGGCGACGGTGCCGTAGAAATTCACGACTTGTCCACCGGTAGGCTTGGCCAGAAAGGGCGGCAGGACCATCAGCGCGTCCGCGCCCCCGTCTCGCGCCGCCGTGGCGAGTTCCAGCGCGGTGGCCGTGCTGGTGGCACTCACACCGGCCACCAGCGGCAGGTCCGGTCCGGCGATCGCCCGGGTCTCGGCCAGGATGGTAGCCCGCTCGGCCGTGGTGAGCGCGAAACCCTCACTGGCCATGCCAAAGACAGCGAGCCCGGCCGCACCAGCGGCGAGTTGGAACTCCACCAGCCGGCGCAGTCCCGGTACGTCCAACGCGCCGGCGGCGTCGAAGGGGGTGGCGAGGATCGGGACCAGCCCGCGCACGCGGGTCCGGGGTTCGGTTGTGCTCAACATTCCTCCGCGAGTCCAGTGACAGTGGAAAGTCCATCTCGATGCCGAGACCGGGCCCGTTCGGCACGGCGAAGCCATGCGGGCCACCGGGCAGCGGCCTGGCGAGGATCCGAAGCAGTCCACTGCTTCGATCCGCCCCCGGGCCATCAGACCCCACCCCTTCGTCACCACCATATTATGGAAGTAGATTCCACACTACGGATCAGGCGTCCGTCAAACCTTGTTCGTGGTGAGGCGGATCGGGCGGCGCGGCCTCAACAGACACCGGTGAAGCCGCTACCGCCTTCAGTCGGGGCAGATTTTGGATGCTAGGCCTGCATTACAGATGCTGGGGCCCGATTTCCGGGGCCGGTGCGCTGCTGCCGTCGACTCCGGACACCTGCATCGCACTTCGAAAAGCCAGTCGATCGCCCGGCGGGTCGCCCGGGCCTACTGAAAGGCGTGCCGGCAGATCCCACTCGCGTCGCGATGGCAGCGGCGGTACCACTGTCGTCACGGCCTCACGTGCCCTCCTGACCTCAGACTCCACGTGCTCGGCCTCCTCGGTGATCCGCCGCAGATGCGACTCGACCGCCGGCGACTCCCTGATCGGTGCTAGCTTCTGCACGGGCGCCAGCTTCTGCACCGGTGGTGGATCGTTCTCCGGAAACACACTGACCTCGGGCACCGTGAGCAGCGGCGGGTTGACCGGCGCGTCCGGCCTGGCCTCATACTTGGCGCTGAACTCGTCGAGCTGCCGGTAGTGGTCCTGCATCGACTTCCACCACGCGGCCTCGGCCAACTCCCGCTTTCCGATCGCCTTCTGCCACTGCTCGCGCAAAGCCGGATCCATCGGCCTTCTGCCTTGTGGCCCCGCTGACCCGGACTGAGAGCGCGTTTGATTTGTGGGATGGTCGGGTGTGTCGCACAGCCGGTCCGATCGATGAGGGTGACTTGGTCGGTAGACGGGTATGGATCGAGTGC
>NZ_JBEXIM010000069.1:0-10851 GCF_040608575.1 Micromonospora sp. NPDC005171
CATCACCAGCAGCGTCGGCCGCCCGGCGAGCCCGAGCTGCTCCGGGCGGTCAGGCTTGATCCCTGCGCAGCTCGGGCTCCGGCGAAAACCTGACCGGGGTCCAGCCTTTGGCGGACCCTTCCGGCTTTGTGGTTCTTCGGACAGTTGGTTCTGCCTTGGGCGACAATCCTCCTGAATTGGTCTCATTCAGGTGGAGGGTTCGGGCATGCCGCATTTTCCGGTCAACCATCCGGCACGGCCGATCTACCGGGTCCTCTCCGGGCTGATCGGCGTCTACATCCTGGTCTTCGGCGTCTGGGGCGTCGCCGAGACGATCGGCGATCCACTCTTCGATCGCAGCAGCACCTGGGCCCTCGGGCTCCGGACCAATCTGGCCTTCTCGCTGGCCTCGGTGATCTTCGGGATCGTCCTGATCATCGGGGCCTCGCGGCGCACCAACCTCGGCCACTACATCAACCTCACCGCGGGCGTGGTGTTCCTGGTGACCAGCATCCTGATGATGTCGGTGCTGCAGACCGAGGCGAACTTCCTCAACTTTTCGATGTCGACAGTGGTCGTGTCGATGCTGTTCGGCCTGATCCTGCTCGGCACCGGTCTCTACGACAAGGTCGGCCCACCGGAATCAGCCGAGGCGGAGCTGGAGCACCGCAAGCACCCGGTGGCCGACGTGCACCGCCGCTGATCGGGGTCAGTTACGCCGCGCGGTGATCAGCGTCGGCTTCGCCTCCAGGTGCGACAACCCGTTCCAGGCAAGGTTCACCAGGTGCGCCGCCACCGTCTCCTTGCGCGGCTTCCGCACCTCCAACCACCAGCGGCCGGTGAGCGCCACCATGCCGACCAGCGCCTGCGAGTACAGCTCGGCGAGCTTCGGGTCGTACCCGCGGCTCTTGTACTCGGCACCCAGGATGTGCTCGACCTGGTGCGCCACGTCGTTCATGACGCTGCTGAAAGTGGCCGTGCCGGACAGCAGCGGCGACTCGCGGACCAGCACCCGGAAACCGCTGGTCTCCTCCTCGATGTAGGTCAGCAGGGCCAGCGCGGCCTGTTCCAGCAGCTCCCGCGGATGCCCGGCGGTCAACGCCGTGGTGATCCGGTCCAGCAGGGCCCGGACCTCCCGGTCCACCACCACCGCGTAGAGCCCTTCCTTGCCACCGAAGTGCTCGTACACCACCGGCTTGGAGACCTTGGCGCGGGCCGCCACCTCCTCGATGGAGGTGGCGTCGAAACCGCGCTCGGCGAAGAGTTGCCGGCCAGTCGCGATCAGCTGCTCCCGGCGTTGGGCCGCCGACATGCGGACCCGTGAAGGGGCCTTGGCTTTCGGTGCCGCCGTCGGCGTCGCCCGTCGCCCGCCGACAGCTGCCGCCGCGTCGTCGCTGACCTCAGGCATGTCGCCGCCTCGCTGGCGCTCGGTGACGCCCTGCCGTGGAATGGTTCCTCCGCTGTGCCCGTTCACGTCGTCGCCTCACTGTCGGGCGGTCCGACCACCCTGACGCGCCGTTCGACCGTACCCGGATCGGGCCCGGCATCCCGGCCGCCGAGCCGCCTGGTCCCCCCGCATGGCTCGGTCATCCGGCCATCCTGCCAGGCGGCATCCCGGTGTACCGCCCGGTTTCAGCGGGGTGCGACCGGCTTCACGAGCTTGGCGGCGAGGCGCTCCGGCTTCGGCCAGCGCACCTGCGTCGCCGCGCCGGTCTTCTCGAACAGCCAGATCACCCGGGCGGAGATGTCCACCTGACCGCGCAGCACGCCGTGGCGGGCGCTGGTCGGGTCGGCGTGGTGCAGGTTGTGCCAGCTCTCGCCGAACGACAGGATCGCCAGCGGCCAGAAGTTCGACGCGCGGTCGCCCTGACGCATCGCGAACGGGCGCTCGCCGTAGACGTGGCACACCGAGTTGATCGCCCAGGTGACGTGGTGCAGGAGGCCGAT
This sequence comes from Micromonospora sp. NPDC005171, assembly GCF_040608575.1. Taxonomy (NCBI): domain Bacteria; kingdom Bacillati; phylum Actinomycetota; class Actinomycetes; order Micromonosporales; family Micromonosporaceae; genus Micromonospora; species Micromonospora sp. NPDC005171. The sequence continues at coordinate 1,927 of NZ_JBEXIM010000069.1, forward strand.
CCGGACCAGCCCGGCCCAGAAGAACGCGGTCAGCGCGCCCTGCCAGGACCAGGTCACCAGGCCGCCGATCAGCGCCGGGCCGAGCAGTGAGACGGCCACCAGCGCGGGGAAGAGCCGATCGACCCGGCTGATGTCCCGGTCGGCGATGAGGTCCGGCGCGAAACGCTCGCGGTTGGACAGCTCACGGCGGAACAGCCAGCCCACGTGTGCGTGGAACAGGCCCCGGGTCAACGCCCAGAAGCTGGTGCCGAAGCGCCACGGCGAGTGCGGGTCACCCTCCAGGTCGGAGAAGGCGTGGTGCCGCCGGTGGTCGGCGACCCACTGAATGATCTCGCCCTGCACCGCCAGCGAACCCGCGACCGCCAGAGTCACCCGCAGCCACCGCTTGGCCTTGAACGAGCCGTGGGTGAAGTAGCGGTGGAAGCCGACGGTGATGCCGAGCCCGGAGACGACGTACCAGACCAGGCCGATGATCACGTCGGTCCAGCCCAGCCAACCGCCCCACGCCACCGGCACGGCGACCAGCAGGGCGACGAAGGGGATCACCACGAACGCCCAGAGGGCGGCCAGGATGCCGGAGGACTGGCTGCCGTCGGTGAGTGGCTTGGGGCCGGGGCCGGCGGTGTTGGGATCGAGCAGAGCAGTGGACATGGGACCTCGCAGGGGGATGGTTTCGATCACGAAGCTACGCCTACGTCACCGTAACTTACGGGTCCGTAGATCGCACGGGGAAGTTTGGGATGGTCTTCGCGTAACTGCTCGAACTCGCAGGTCAGCAGGCCCGATGGCAGCTGTCCGACCGGCCCGGGAAACGGGGGGTCGAGGCGCGGTCCCCTCGCCCTGGGAGGTCGACGGCGTCGATCGCTAGCGGTACGGCGGGATGAGCGATGGCGTCCGGCGGCCGGGGCGCTAAGGTGTAGCGGCGGGATGTCCATCCATCCCTCATGCGACGTGCTCGCGTCGCTGATCGGCCGTGGTGTAATTGGCAACACCCGGGTCTTTGGTACCCGTATTTCAGGTTCGAACCCTGGCGGCCGAGCTGCCCACCTACGTCCGTTTTGGGTTCCGGTGGGGGTAAGAGGGAAACGTGCCGGGCCTCGCGGCTAGCATGGCCGCGAGAGTGTCCGCCGTCCCGACGGGAGCCGCGTCGTGCCCCAGCCCCACCTCCGTACCGTCGTCGTGCTCGCCGCCGGTGAGGGCAAGCGGATGAAGTCGACACTGCCCAAGGTGCTGCACCCCCTGCTCGGTCGGACGCTCCTCGGTCACGTGCTGAGCGCCGCCGCCCCGCTGGGCGCGGACCGCACGGTCGTCGTGGTGGGGCACGGTGCCGACCAGGTCCGGGAGCACCTGTCCGAGGTCGCCCCGGACGCCACGCCGGTGCTCCAGGCCCAGCAGCTCGGCACCGGGCACGCCGTGCGGATCGCGCTGGACGCCGTACCGGACGGTGCCGGCACGGTCGTGGTGATCAACGGAGACGTGCCCCTGCTGCGACCCGAGACGGTCGGCGCGCTGGTGACCGCGCACGAGGAGGCCGCCGCGGCGGCCACCGTGCTGGCCGCCGAGGTGCCCGACCCGACCGGCCTCGGCCGGATCGTCCGGGACGCCGACGGCCGCCTGGAGCAGATCGTCGAGGAACGCGACGCCGACGCGACGCAGCGCGCGATTCGGGAGATCAACGCCGGCATCTACGCGTTCGACGCGGTGCGGCTGCGCGAGGCGCTGGGCAAGCTCTCCACCGACAACGACCAGGGCGAGGAGTACCTGACCGACGTCTTCGGCCTGCTCCGCTCGGCCGGTGAGCCGGTGGCGGTGCACGTCGCCGTGGACCACGTCGAGACGCTGGGCTGCAACGACCGGGTGGAGTTGGCGACGCTGCGCGGGCTGCTGCGCGACCGGGTCAACGAGGCCTGGATGCGCACCGGCGTGAGCCTGCTCGACCCCGCCACCACCTGGATCGACGTGACGGTCGCACTGGACCGGGACGCGGTGATCGACCAGAACACCCAGTTGCGCGGCGGCACTGTGGTCGGCGCGGGCGCGCTGATCGGGCCGGACGTCACCCTGATCGACACCGTCGTCGGCCCCGCCGCGTCGGTGATCCGCAGCCACGCCGTCGGCGCCGAGGTGGGGGCGGGCGCAACCGTCGGGCCGTACGCGTACCTGCGGCCGGCAGCCCAGTTGGCCGAGAAGGCGAAGGTCGGCACGTTCGTCGAGGTGAAGAACTCGCAGATCGGCGCCGGCGCGAAGGTGCCGCACCTGACGTACGTCGGCGACGCGACGATCGGTGAGCAGACCAACATCGGCGCCGCGTCGGTGTTCGTGAACTACGACGGGGTCAACAAGCACCGCACGGTGATCGGCAGCCACGCGCGGACCGGCGCGGACAACATGTTCGTGGCGCCGGTCGAGGTGGGCGACGGGGCGTACACCGCTGCTGGTTCGGTGATCGTCGACGACGTGCCGGCAGGGGCGATGGGCGTCGCCCGGGCACGCCAGCGCAACATCGAGGGCTGGGTGGTCATGCGCCGCGCCGGCACCGCCGCGGCGGAGGCGGCGCAGCGGGCCCGCGACGCGAAGGGTGCGTCGGGTGTGGCCGGCACCGCAAGTGACAGTGAGGCAATGCACGGGGCGGCCGAGACGGTGGGCGGCGCATCCGGCCCGGGAGATACTGCAACCGAATAGTCCCCGACCCACCACCACCGGGTCGGGTACCGCCGACAAAACGGGAGCAGACGGGCCCATGGGCAGCATCGTCGCCGAAAACCGCAAAAGCCTGATGCTCTTTTCCGGACGTGGCTTTCCGGAGTTGGCCAAGGAGATCGGCGAGGTGCTCGGCGTCGCGCCGACCCCGGCCGACGCGTACGAGTTCGCCAACGGCGAGATCTTCGTACGGTTCAAGGACTCGGTACGTGGTTCGGACGCCTTCGTGGTGCAGTCCGTCACGCACGGGGTGAACACCTGGGTCATGGAAACCCTGATCATGGTGGACGCGCTGAAGCGGGGGTCGGCCAAGCGGATCACCGTGGTCCTGCCGTTCTACCCCTACGCGCGCCAGGACAAGAAGCACCGCGGTCGGGAGCCGATCTCGGCCCGTCTGGTGGCGGACCTGCTGAAGACCGCCGGCGCGAACCGCATCCTCACCGTCGACCTGCACACCGCGCAGATCCAGGGCTTCTTCGACGGCCCGGTGGACCACCTCTTCGCGATGGACATCCTGGCCGAGTACGTGGAACACAAGTACGCCGGCCGGCCAATGACAGTGGTGGCACCGGACTCGGGCCGGGTGCGGGTGGCCGAGCGGTGGACCGACCGGCTGGGCGGCTGCCCGTTGGCGTTCATCCACAAGACCCGTGACCCGATGAAGCCGAACCAGGTCGTGGCGAACCGGGTGGTCGGTGAGGTGGAAGGCCGGGTCTGCCTGATCGTCGACGACATGATCGACACCGGAGGCACCATCGCCAAGGCCGCCGACATCCTCAAGGAGTCGGGTGCGGCGGAGATCGTGGTCGCGTCCACCCACGCGCTGCTCTCCGACCCGGCCACCGAGCGGCTGAAGAACAGCTCGATCAGCGAGATCGTTGTGACGAACACGCTGCCGCTCCCGCCGGAGAAGCAGCTGGACAAGCTCACCGTGTTGTCGATCGCGCCGCTGCTGGCGCGGGCGATCCGGGAGGTCTTCGACGACGGCTCGGTGACCACCCTCTTCGGTGGCCTGAGCTGAGCCTGAGCCCCGTTTCCGCCACTCGACACGCTGGCGGGAGCGGGGCTGGCAAACTGGCGGAAACGGGGCCGGCACGCTGGTGGGAGCACCACCGACGGGCCGGTCTTGAGCCGTGACCGGGGACTGCCGGAAACCCTGGAAACAGCTCGGGTAGACTGGTGCGGTTGCCACGGCGAGGGTGCCCGGCGGGCCGCTGAAAAGCGCCGCACGGAGGCACCGTCATCGACGCGGTGCTCCGGGCAGTCGTTCATGACGCATGAGCCCCAGCGAGCCCCTCGCCCCAGCACCGTTAGACGACAAGCCGCCGCAGCGAAAAGCATCAGGAGTTTCCCCGTGTCCGAGGTAAAGATCAGCGCCGAGCCCCGTACCGAGTTCGGCAAGGGTGGTGCCCGCCGTACCCGCCGGGCCGGCAAGGTGCCCGCCGTGCTGTACGGCCACGGCGAGAAGCCCAAGCACATCGCGCTGCCGTCGCGGGAGTTCGCCGCCGCGATCCGCAAGGGCGGTGCCAACCAGCTCTTCGCGATCGACATCACCGACGGCACCCAGGTGCTGGCGCTGCCGAAGGCGATCCAGCGTGACCCGATCCGCGACACCTTCGAGCACGTCGACCTCATCCTGGTCCGCCGGGGCGAGAAGGTCACCGTCGAGGTCCCGGTCCAGCTGACCGGCGAGGCCGCCCGGGACACCCTGATCGTGCACGACCACGACACTCTCTCGGTGACCGCGGACGCCACCAAGGTCCCGGACCACCTCGAGGCGTCGATCGAGGGCCTGGAGGCGGGCACCCTGGTGACCGCCGGCGATGTCGAGCTGCCGGCCGGCGTCGAGCTGGCCGCCGACTCGGAGCTGACCGTCGCGTCGGTGACCGCCGCCCCGACCGCCGAGCAGCTCGAGGCGACGCTGCCCGAGGTCGAGGTTGCCACCGACGAGGCCGAGGCCGAGGTCGGCGAGACCACCGAGGGCTCCGAGGGCGCGGACGCTGCCCCGGCCGCCGAGGGCAACGAGACGACCGAGGCGCGCACCGAGGCCTGATCGGTTCGTACTGTGCGACAGGCGTCCCCGGATGTTCGGGGGCGCCTGTCGGCATATCGGGAGTCGGTGGGATGGGCGTCGGAAGGGACTGGTCGTGACGGACGAGGCGGGGCCGTGGCTGGTGGTCGGCCTGGGCAACCCGGGCCGGGAGTACGCCGGCAACCGGCACAACGTCGGGTTCATGGTGGCTGATCTGCTGGCCGGGCGGGTGAGTGCGCGTTTCGGCCGGCACAAGCGGGCGGTTGCCGAGGTGGCCGAGGCGCGGCTGGGGTTCGGTGGGCCGAAGCTGGTGCTGGTGAAGCCACTGACGTACATGAACCTCTCCGGCGGGCCGGTCGCGGCGCTGGCGCAGTTCTACAAGGTGCCGACGACGCAGGTGATCGCGGTGCACGACGAGCTGGACATCGGGTTCGGCCAGGTGCGGGTCAAGTTCGGCGGTGGCGAGGGTGGGCACAACGGCCTGCGCTCGATGTCGAAGTCGTTGGGCACCAAGGACTACGCCCGGGTGCGGTTCGGCGTAGGCCGACCGCCGGGGCGGCAGGACCCGGCGGATTACGTGCTGTCGGATTTTGGCGCGACCGAGCGCAAGGAGCTGGATTTCCTGGTCGACCGGGCCGCCGACATGGTGGAGTCGGTGATCACCAAGGGCGTGGAGCCGACCCAGAACCTCTACCACGGCAGCTGAGCCGGGCGGGGCGTACCCGAATCCGTTAAGGCGGGCCGGTAGTCTGCGCCTTTCGGCGTGCCGCGACCGGCGACGCGAGTCGCGGCGGATCGGCCCGTGCGGGCAGCGCGGCGAGGCGACGGGAGCGGGCAGATGAGCAGTCCTCCGATGATCGATGGCGCGTTCGCCCGATGGTTGGCGTCCCGGGCTGGGCAGGCGCTGCTCGACCTGCGCACGGAGATGGGCTTCGCCGACACCGGCGCGCTGAAGTCGGCCGGGGACAAGGTCTCGCACGACCTGATCCGCACGGAGCTGGCGAAATGGCGTCCGGGTGACGCGGTGCTCTCCGAGGAGGACGAGGGGTCACGGTTGGCCTGGGCCGCGGAGGTGAACACCGGAGCGGTGTCGCGGCTGAACGCGGACCGGGTGTGGATCGTCGACCCGTTGGACGGCACCCGGGAGTTCTCCGAGGAGGGCCGCTCGGACTGGGCGGTGCACGTGGCGCTCTGGGCGCGCAACGCACCGAGTCCGCACGGGCTGGTCGCCGGGGCGGTGGGGCTGCCGGCGCAGCACCGGGTTCTGGGCACTGACTACCCGCCGGCGTACCCGCCGATGACTGTGGAGGCGGCGACGGCCGGCGAGCGGAAGATCCGCATGGCGGCGAGCCGGAGCCGGCCGCCGGTCTTCCTGACCGACCTCGCTGAGGACGTCGGGGCGCACCTGGTGCCGATGGGCTCGGCCGGCGCGAAAATCGCGGCCGTGGTCACCGGCGAGGTGGACGCGTACATCCACGCAGGTGGGCAGTACGAGTGGGACTCGGCGGCCCCGATTGCTGTGGCGACGGCCACCGGACTGCACGCTTCCCGGATCGACGGTTCTGCGCTGAGATACAACGAGGCGGATCCGCGCCTGCCGGACCTCCTGGTCTGCCGCAAGGATCTCGCCACCCGGTTGCTTGCAGCGTTGCAGAAACATTCCGGGTAGCCTGAGCAGACATTCTTGACATGCCCGACCGGAAAGGTCTGGAAATCGGATGAGCGAGCGAATCGAGCCGGTGTCATGACCACCCCGGCGGCGTACCAGGTCTCCCACCTGGACGCCCTGGAAGCCGAGAGCATCTTCGTGATGCGCGAGGTGGTCGCGGAGATGGAACGCCCGGTGATGCTCTTCTCCGGTGGCAAGGACTCGATCGTCATGCTGCGGCTCGCGCAGAAGGCGTTCGCCCCGGCCAACGTCCCCTTCCCGGTCATGCACGTCGACACCGGGCACAACTTCCCCGAAGTCCTGGAATACCGCGACCAACGGGTCGCCGAGCTGGGGTTGCAGCTGGTGGTGGCGAGCGTGCCGGAGGCCCTGGCCAGAGGCATGGTCCGGGAGTCCGCCGACGGCATGCGCAACCGGATCCAGACACCGGTGCTGCTGGACGCGGTGGAGAAGCACCGCTTCGACGCGCTGTTCGGTGGCGCCCGCCGGGACGAGGAGAAGGCCCGGGCCAAGGAGCGGGTGTTCAGCTTCCGCGACGAGTTCGGTCAGTGGGACCCGAAGAACCAGCGGCCCGAGCTGTGGTCGCTTTACAACGGACGGCACCACCCGGGCGAGTCGATCCGGGTCTTCCCGCTGTCCAACTGGACCGAGCTGGACGTGTGGCACTACATCGCCCGGGAACGCATCCCGCTGCCGTCGATCTACTACGCGCATGAGCGCGAGGTGATCGAACGGGACGGCATGTTCTACGCCGTCAACGAGTTCTTCCGCCCCCGCGCGGGTGAGGAGCGGTTCAAGGCGCAGGTGCGCTACCGCACCGTCGGCGACGCCTCCTGCACCGCAGCGGTCCGGTCCGACGCGGACACCGTGGAGAAGGTCATCGAGGAGGTGGCTGCCACCCGGATCACCGAGCGCGGCGCCACCCGTGGTGACGACCGGGTCAGTGAGGCCGCCATGGAGGACCGCAAGCGGGAGGGCTACTTCTGATGAGCACCGAGATCGTGGCCCCGGCCCCCGAGGCGCGGCCGATGGACCTGCTGCGGTTCGCCACCGCCGGCAGCGTGGACGACGGGAAGTCGACCCTGATCGGGCGGCTGCTCTACGACACCAAGTCGCTCTTCACCGACCAGTTGGCCGCCGTGGAGGCGGTCAGCGCGGCCCGCGGTGACGAATACACCAACCTGGCGTTGCTCACCGACGGTCTGCGTGCCGAGCGGGAGCAGGGCATCACCATCGACGTGGCGTACCGGTACTTCGCCACCCCCCGGCGCAAGTTCATCATCGCCGACACCCCGGGCCACATCCAGTACACCCGCAACATGGTCACCGGGGCGTCGACCGCGGACCTGGCGTTGATCCTGGTGGACGCGCGCAAGGGCCTCGTCGAGCAGTCCCGCCGGCACGCGTTCCTCTGCTCCCTGCTGCGGGTGCCGCACCTGGTCCTCTGTGTCAACAAGATGGACCTGGTCGACTGGTCGCAGGAGGTCTACGAGCGGATTGCCGACGAGTTCACCGCATTCGCGGCGAAGCTCGACGTACCGGACCTGACCGTGGTGCCGGTCTCCGCCCTGCGCGGCGACAACATCGTCACCCGGTCGGACAACATGCCCTGGTACGAGGGCCCGTCGCTGCTGCACCACCTGGAGCGGGTGCACATCGCCAGCGACCGCAACCTGGTCGACGTCCGGTTCCCGGTGCAGTACGTGATCCGTCCGCAGTCCACCACTGTCACCGACTACCGCGGCTACGCCGGCCAGGTCGCCTCCGGCGTGCTGAAGCCGGGTGACGAGGTGATGGTGCTGCCCTCCGGCTTCACCAGCCGGATCGCCGCAGTGGAGACCGCCGACGGGCCGGTCCCGGAGGCGTTCCCGCCGATGTCGGTGACGGTACGACTGGCCGACGAGATCGACATCTCCCGCGGTGACCTGATCTGCCGACCGAACAACGCACCGGCGGTGGCCCAGGACATCGAGGCGATGGTCTGCTGGATGGACGAGACCGCCCCGCTGCGGGTCGGTGGCCGGTACGCGATCAAGCACACCACCCGGTCGGCTCGGGCGATCGTGCGCGGGCTGCACTACCGGCTGGACATCAACTCGCTGCACCGCGACGAGTCGGCCGACGAGCTGCGACTCAACGAGATCGGCCGGGTGCGACTGCGCACCACGGTGCCGCTGCTGGCCGACGAGTACCGCCGCAACCGCACCACCGGCGGCTTCGTCATCATCGACGAGGCGACCAACCGCACGGTAGGCGCCGCCATGATCGTCGAAGCCAGCTAACCCCACCCCGCCCACTGCCCGCTGCTCGCTGGCCCGTCCTGCCCGCTCGCGTGCCCTGCCCGCTCGCGTGCCCTGCCCGCTCGCGTGCGCCAGCCGGCAAGATCGTGCTCGATCCAGGAAGTAGTGGCCTCGCACGTCAGGCGAGGCCCGAGGATCAGGTCGGAGGTGCCGTCGTCGGCGAGCGGCACGAGGAGCAGTCGCCCGTCCCGGGCGACCGGCAGTTTCAGCTCGGCGAGCCGGGC
>NZ_JBEXIM010000070.1:0-9740 GCF_040608575.1 Micromonospora sp. NPDC005171
CGCGGGTGGCGCGTCGTGCTTCGGCTTCCAATGCGGCGCGGGTGGCGGCGTCGGCGAGGTCGGGGGCGACGTGGTCGAGGATGCGGGTGCCGAGTTTGCGCAGGTGGGTGGGGTCGAACTGTGCGGCCCAGTCGGTGAGCAGGCTGACGGCCTTGTCGGCGGCCTCGGTGCCGGCGGTCTCGTGCACGGTGGTGGCGGTGTCGGTGATGACGCGGGCCTGGTCGAGGCTGAGGTGCCCGTCGGCTAGCGCTTTTCGTATCCCGGGGTTGCTGGTGTCGAGGGCGGTGGCGAGGTCGATCAAGCGGCGGGCGGCGGGAACGGTCAGCCGCAGTCGCTCGCGCAGCCACACCGCGGTGCAGGAGGCGCCCTGCGCGCGGGCTGTGCCACGGCCGTCGATCTCGCGAACCAGGGCCAGCTTCACGGCGGCGAGGCGTTGCTCGAGGCGGTGCGCGGCGTCGAGTGCAGCGATCAGGTCATGTTCCGGGAGGGCCCAGGCGGCGGCGTCGACGCAGGTGGCGAGCGCGTCGTCTGCCAGCGCCAACTCCTCGACCATGACCCGAGACTAGAACAGGTGTACGACACTTTCAGTTGCCATGATCGATTGGATCGGCAGGTCGCCGGAGGGCCTGCCAATGCGCCCGGCGGTGGCGGGAGCTGGTGCCGACAGCGCTGCCTGGTGCCTGGCGTGAGCGAGGGCTGGGTGTCGGCGGGTCTGTTCATGCCCGGCACGAGCGAGGGCTGGGCGGCGTCGCTAGGAATTAGCCGACGGGCGTTGAAGAGCCTTCGCCCAGGCCATGACGTGATCGATGGAGTCGCGGGTGAGGCCGATCGTCGGTTCGGCGGTGATCAACAGAGTCGGACTGCTGCGTGCTGCGGCCGAGATGTGGGCTTGCGGCGTGTGCACGCCGTCGATGTCGAGCAAAGCAGGGGCCGGTTCACCCGGGGGATCCTGCCGTAAACGGTCCGGTGGTGGTGACCGAGAGACAAGTCAGCGGCCAAGGCCTACCTGCCAGGACCAGCCCCGCAGGCACGGGCAGGCACGGGCAGGCACGGGCAGCCATCATGCGGCCAGGCAGGCACCAGGCTGCGGGGCAGGCACAAGGCTGCGGGGCAGGCACAAGGCTGCGGGGCAGGGCCAAAGGGCCGGGCAGGCACCGCGCGGCGGGCAGGGGTCGGGCAGCGGGGTCGTCGGCGAACGGAAATTCCCTGCCGGCGACCCCGCCACCGATGGACGCGCCGCTTCGTGGACGGTCCCCGTCCGGTTTACCCGATGCGGAACTGGTCGCCGTAGACGGCGAACACCAGCGGTGTGTTCAGGTTGAAGTTGCCGTTGTTGAGGAACACCCGCTGGGCCGTGTCGACGCGGGAGGTGTCCGAGTGGGCCTCCTCCTTCTTCATCTCGATGACCCGCTCGTCGAGGAAGGCGTTGAGCCAGGTCCGCTCGTCGCCGCCCTGGGCTGGCGGCTTGGCCCGGTTCAGGGCGCGGCTGCGGATCTGGCGCATGCCCTCGTACCCGTGCATGACCGCCGCGTCGTAGTAGGCGAACTGACCGAGCGCCCGGACCTGGTCGTTCTTGCCGTCGCGTACCGATGGGTTGAAGTAGACCCGGTCGCGTTCGGCCTCCTGGGCTGCCTGGAACACCGAGTCGGTGGCCGCGGTCCGCCAGTCGCGGGGGAAGTTGGGGTCGAGGCCGGCGTGCGACGGGGTGCCGTTGACGTTGCGCAGCGCCGGCAGGTAGCCGGCGAGCACGTTGCCCGGCTTGGTGCGGGTGTACGCCTCGACCAGTTCGAGCATGTCGCCGGTGCCGGAGCAGAAGCCGATGATGCCGGCGGTGTAGCCGCGTCCGTCGCCGATGTCCTCGATGTAGGAGAACTGCGCACGCCAGTCGAGCGAGGAGTTCTCCGCCGCCGAGACGAGCTGCATGGCGACGTCCTTCTTCGCCGGGTCGTCGAGGTTGGTGCCGGTGGTGGGCGGGGGAGTGGTGGGAGTGCCACCGCCGGGCAGGGTCCACTGCTGGTTGCTGGTGCCGCCGCAGGTCCAGATCTGCAACCGGGCGCCGTTCGCGGTGCTCCGGTCGGTGACGTCGAGGCACTTGCCGGAGCCGGAGTTGACGAGCGCGCCGTTGCTGGCGGTCCACTTCTGCGCGCCGGTGTTGTTGCAGTCGTACAGCTGCACCTTGGCGCCGTTGGTGGTCGACGCGGCGGTGACGTCGAGGCACTTGCCGAGTGCCCGGATCGAGTTGTCGGTGTTGCCGACGGTCCACGTCTGGGCCGCGCTGCCGTTGCAGTCGTAGAGCTGGACGGGCGTGCCGTTGGCCGAGCTGGCGCCGGCCACGTCGACGCACTTGCCGCCGAGGCCGGTGATCGGGCCGGCGGTCGCGGCGCTCGCCGACGGCAGGCCGTAGCCGACGGCGGCGACGCCGACCAGCAGGGTGCCCACGACGTAGGCGGCTGTTCTCTTGTGAACCATGGTGTTCCTCGGGGACGGGGCGGCGTGCCGCCAGCCGGTCGGTGGCCCGGCGCGGCGGTTCGGCCCCGGGGCACCGCGAGCATCAGGAAACTGTATTAACAGATACCAGTACGTCGATTCCTCGTCAATCGACGACAGCGAGGCGTGACGGCGTCTGTTCATCCCGTCGTTGGCGATTCGTACCTGCCGGTGGCTATCGTCGGGCCGTAACTGATCAACGGGCCGGTCCGTCGGAACCAGCACCGTCCGACGGACAGAAGATGGTCATGGAGTCGAGTCTGCGCGCTCGGGTGCGAGCCGGTGACCCGGGCGCGTTCGCCGAACTGTTCGACGCGTACGCGCGATCGGTGTACAACCACGCGTTCCGGCTGACCGCCGACTGGGCCACGGCGGAGGACGTCATGGCCGCCACCTACCTGCAAGCCTGGCGTTCCCGGGAGCGGGTCACCGAGGAGGGCGGATCGCTGCGCCCCTGGCTGTTCGGTATCGCCACCAACGAGGCCCGCAACCACACCCGCAGCAACCGCCGCTACCGCCGGGTGGCCGCCGCGCTGCTCGCCTCCGACGTCACCCTGCCCGACCACGCAGACGACGTCGCCGGTCGACTCGACGACAGCCGACGTATCGCCGCCGCGATCGACGCGCTGGCCCGGTTGCGCCGACCCGAGCGCGAGGTACTGACCCTGTGCCTGTGGGAGGGCCTCGACTACGAGTCCGCGGCGAAGGCGCTGGGTGTCCCGGTCGGCACGGTGCGCTCCCGGCTGTCGCGGGCCCGCGCCCGGCTCCGTACCCTCGCCGACGCCCCGTCACGCGCCGCACGGCCGGCGGTCGTGGACGCCTCACTCCTGCGGGAGGGCAGCAAGTGAGCGCGCCGGACCCGGCCGAGTGGGCGCAGATCGCCCCCCACCCCGGTGATCACGACCTGCCGGCGGGCCGGCACGAGCTGCACCGCAGCCGCCTGCTGGCGGCGATCGCGCAGCAGCCGCGTACCCGAAGAAGGGCTTTCGTTCCCCTGCGGCCCGCGCTCGCGGTGGCCGCGTTGGTCCTGGTGGTGGTGGGCGGAGGGCTCGCGGTCCGGTCCGGCGGCGCGCCCCCGGCGGCGCTCCCGTCACCCGAGGCGAGCCGCCCGGGCGCTCGGCCGGCGCCGCCGGGCACAGCCGCCAAGAACCGTGGGTACGCCACGGTGCGTCAACTCACCGACGCGGCCGACCTGGTGGTCCGCGGCGAGGTGGCGTCGGTGGCGGACGGGCGGGCGGTCTACCGGGTGGCGGAGGTGCTCTACCGCGCCTCGGATGCTCCGGTGCCCACCGAGATCACGGTGGCGGCGGAGGTGGCCGGTCGGCCGACCGTCCTCTACCTGGGCCTCGCGGACCCGGGTGCGCGGGTCTACCGTCCGCTCGGCGGCGAGTTCGGGATCTTCGACCTTGCCGGGGAGACGGCCACCAGCCGGTCACCGGCGATGTCGGTGACCGGTCTGCGCACCGAGGACGCCACCGGGGCGGGTCGCGCGTTCGTCACCACGCTGGCCGAGCTTCGTCAGCTCGCCCACGAGCGACGCTGAGCCCGGCAACGCCGAGCCCGGCAACGCCGAGCCCGGCAACGCCGAGCCCGGCAACGCCGAGCCCGGCAACGCCGAGCCCGGCAACGCCGAGCCCGGCAACGCTGAGCCCGGCGACGCTGAGCCCGGCGACGCTGAGCCCGGCAACGCCGAGCCCGGCAAAGCGGAGCCAGAAAAAAGAATGGAACTCGGTGCCCGGGGCGCACAGATAGAGGGCGTAAGCAGTGCCGCGTTCCGAGCGAGACGACCCGGGACGGCACCGAGACGCGAGGAGCGTTCCATGGCAGTCGACAGTCGCCGTACCCGGGCTCTGTGGGTCACGGCCACCGCTGTGCTCGCCGCCGCGGCGTTGTCCGCCTGCGGCAGCGGTGGCGACCCGGCCGCCGCGCCCGCCGCGAGCAGCGCCGCCCCGACCAGCGCGGCCACGCCGACCGACGTCGCGCCCCCGCCGATCAAGGGCAAGCTGCGTGGGTACGGCACCGTGCGGCAGCTCAGCGACACCGCGGACCTGGTCGTACGCGGTGAGGTCGAGGAGGCCGGATTCCGGGTCGACGAGGTGCTGCGCACGACGACCGGATCGACAGTGCGGGCCGGGGCGCGGATCACGCTCGCCCCGCTGCCCGCCGGTGTGCCGGACATGGCGCACATGTCGAAGCTCGAGGCCGGCCAGGTCGTGGTGCTCTACCTCGCCCAGGACCCGGCTGCCCCGACGTTCCGGACGCTCAGCGGCGACTTCGGCGTGTTCGACCTGAGCGGATCCGACGCGGATACCGTCGCCACGACCCGCTCGCGGACCATGGCCGTCAGCGGCCTGCTCGCCGAGGACCCGGCCGCGTCCGGCCACGGTTTCCGCACCACCCTCGGTCAGCTGCGCGCCGTCGCCGCCCAGGTCAAGTAGGACGAGTGGAACGCGGACGGCACCCGCCGAGTGCCGTCCGCGTGGTCACTGCTCCCGGTAGGTGGCCAGGTCAAAGTCGGCGTGCGCGCCGTCGCCGCCCAGGTCCTGCACCCACAGGCCGAGAAACGCCCCGGTGAAGCCCCACGCCGCCGGCTCACCGTCGATGATCAGCGCGGCGTGCTCGTCGGACAGGATGGTCGCGTCCAACTCGACTGGCAGTCGCTGCCAACCGGCGCCGAGGTCGTAGTCGAAGCGCACCGCCGGCCCGTCGAAGACGGCCCGCAGGCCGACCCGGGTGACGCCGCCGACATCGACGGTCAGTTCGGGGTACGCGGTGCGCCGCCCGTTGTCGGAGCTGAGCAGTTCCAGCACCGTCCGCCCGTCGTCGGCCCGGGTCAGGTAGAGGTGGTGCCAGTTGAGCGTGTTGTAGTAGGCGGTGATCCCGGCCAGCTGACGGTGGTCGGCCGGTGCGAACTCCACAACGGTCTCCAGCGAGCACTCCATCGCGCCGACGCGTCGCCCGACCAGGCTGGGTGCCCGTCGACCGACCGGCGACTGCCCGCCGTGGAGCCGCAGGTACGACGGGCGGGTGTGCAGGTCGACCCAGTCCGCGGTGGCCGGCCGACGCAGCGTCGACCAGCAGCGGCCCAGTTCGGGGGCGTCGAAGTGGTCCGTCTCGGGCTCCGCCGGCCACGGGTGCGCGGGCAGGTCGGGCGCGACGACGTCGTCCGCGGGCACCCCGCCGGAGATCCGCGGCCAGCCGCCCGACGGCCACTCGACCCGCTGGATCGCGGTCTCCCGACCCAGCACGCAGTTGCCCAGCGGGGAGTACGGGCGGCCAACCAGGTGGGCCAGGTACCACTCGCCGTTCTGCGTGTGGACCAGGCTGCCGTGACCTGCCTTCTGCAACCGCAGATCGGGCCGACCGAAGGAGGTGAGCAGTGGCCCGTCCGGGTCCACCTCGTACGGTCCGAACAGCTCCCGGGACCGCGCCACGGTGACCTGGTGCTCCCAGCTGGTACCGCCTTCGGCGGTGATCAGCCAGTACCAGCCGTCGTGGCGGTACAGGTGCGGACCCTCGGTGACCCCGACCGGGGAGCCGGTGAACAGGATGCGGGGGCTGCCGACCAGACGGCGTGCGGCGCGGTCGTACTGCTGGATCTCGATGCCACCGAAGCGGTCGCGGCCGGGTCGCCAGTCCGCGCACATGCCCAGCAGCCAGGTGGTGCCGTCGTCGTCGTGGAACAGCGACGCGTCGAACCCGCGCCCGTGCAGTTTCACCGGATCGGACCAGGGGCCGGTGATGTCCTCGGCGGTGACCAGGAAGTTCTGCGGATCCCAGTAACCGCTGGCGAAGCTGGCCACGTCGCTGTAGACGAGGTGGAACTGACCATCGTGGTACGTCAGGTCCGGCGCCCACACCCCGTTGGAGTCGCCGCATCCGCGCAGATCGAGCAGGCGTCGGTCGGTGATGATCCCACCCAGGCTGCGCCAGTTGACCAGATCACGCGAGTGGTGCACGAGCACGCCCGGATACCACTCAAAGGTCGAGGTGGCCAGGTAGTAGTCGTCGCCGACGCGCAGGATCGACGGGTCCGGGTGGAACCCGGCGAGGACGGGATTGCGGATCGACCGGGTAGCGGTCGCCACGTTAGCGATGTCGGTCGACACGAGCACTCCTCTGGACGGGCTGTCTGGAACTTCCGGAAAATCGTGGTCCCGGATTGCTGGAAGCCCTGCTTACGCTAGCCGGTCTTTTCGCAATAGGACAGAGGTCTTGACCGCTGGGACAACAGCTCGTAGCGTGCCGGCCATCGATCGACATTACCGGCGAAGCATTGAAAGTTTCGGAGATCCATAGCTCCCCGCCCCGCCCGCTCAGCCGGATGACGAGGCTCCACCGCGAGCAGACCTGAAGTTTCCAGCAGGACGCAGGGGGGACCGTGGGTACGGAGAACGGCCGAAACGTCACCATCGCCATGATCGCGCGGTTGGCCGGAGTCTCCGTGCCCACCGTCTCCCGGGTCATCAACGGCCGTTCCGACGTCGCCCCCGACACCCGGGAGCGCGTCGAGGCGCTACTCAACCGGCACGGCTACCGCCGCCGCTCGCCGGCCCGGCGTACCGACGCCGCCCTCATCGACCTGGTCTTCAACGACCTGGACAGCCCGTGGGCCGTGGAGATCATCCGTGGGGTGGAGGACGTCGGCCAGACCAGCGGCGTCGGCACTGTCGTGTCGGCCATCCACTGGCGCATCTCCTCGGCCAAGCAGTGGCTCGACAACATGCGTACGCGCTCCACCGAGGGAATCATCTTCGTGACCTCGATGGTGAACCCACCGTTGCAGGCCGAGCTGCGCCGGCTCCACCTGCCGGTCGTCATCATCGACCCGGCCGGGGTCGACCCGCAGGAGTCACCCACCATCGGCGCCACCAACTGGGCGGGCAGCCTCAGCGCCAACCAGTACCTGATCAGCCTCGGCCACCGCCGCATCGGCTTCATCGCCGGCCCGCCGCACCTGATGTGCAGCAGGGCCCGGATGGACGGCTACCGGGCCGCCCTCGGCGCCGCCGGGATCCCCGTCGACGACGCCCTGATCCGCCCCGGCAACTTCTACCACGAGGCCGGCTTCACCGCGGGTACGCAACTGCTGGCACTGCCCGACCCGCCCACTGCCATCTGCGCCTGCAGCGATCAGATGGCGCTCGGTGTGTACGAGGCGGTCCGCAAACGGGGTCTGCGGGTGCCCGACGACGTCAGCGTTGTCGGCTTCGACGATCTGCCGGAGGTGCGCTGGTGCTCGCCACCGCTGACCACCGTCCGGCAACCCCTGGCCGAGATGGGCATGCTGGCCGCGCGGACCGTGCTGCGCCTCGCCGGCGGCGAGAGGACCGAGAGCCCTCGGGTCGAACTCGCCACCGAGCTCATCGTCCGCGACAGCGCCGCCCCGCCTCGCTGAGCGGCGCGGTCGGCACGAACGCGTTCGGTGCTGACGTCAGGCGTCGCGGAGGGCGTCGTCGACGCCCGTCTCCCGGCGGCCGAGGTGGACCGGGCCCCCGAGAACCCGAAAGCCTGCCCACACACTCCTGCTGCGGGCGTCGGCTGTGGCGTAACGGACCCGTCAATGAAGAACGACGAGGCGCCCGGTTCGCCCGTCGAAGTACTCGACATTGCACTGACCTGCGAGTTCTGCGGCGAGTCGGCGGGCCAGTTCATGCCCTTCGGCGTAAAAGTCCGCCTCCTGAGCTGTGGTGGGAAATCCAGACGATGCGGGGTCCGCACGGTCCAGGGTGTCGTCGTAGGTCTGCGCCCACTGCAGCAGCGAATTCGCCAGAGCGTCTGGGATGGGCAGTTCGGCCGGGTCGATGTTGTCCACCCCGCCTGAGCCGGTCAACCACGTCGGATAGCTCTCATAGTCCGCCATGACCCGCACAGTCCCAGCGTTAGCGTCCAACTGGGTTCGCCCCCACGATGAATCCGTTGTTCCCGACGGAAACAGCGAGCCTATACGTCCGGCCCTCGAAGAGCACTTCATAGATCGGACGTGTCCGTTGCATCCCAACCACCTCGCCCTGCGTTACGGCGGCGAACACCAGCTCAGGGATCTTTTCCTCAGGTACGCCGACCTTCGCGAAGTCATCGGCGTGCCGGCTCGTGATGTGGGCGAGACCGGCACGCTCATTGCCGGTCTCCAAGAAAACGATCTTTCCTTCACGATTGCGGCCGATAGCGACTATCTGCTCCGGGTTGTGTTTGACGCCCGCCTGGCTGAGTTCGTCGAGTAGCTCCTGTCTCTCGCTTCGCCCGGGTTTTGGGGTCGGCGTTCCGTTGTCGCCGCCACCGAGCTTCTTCAATGCCTGCTTGAGCTTCTCGATGAGTTCGCCGAGCCGGCGGATCAACGGGATCAGCTGTCGCAGGCTGGCCAGCAGTCCGCGCAGCATCCGAGCAATCCGCGCGCCGCACGACGCCACCAGCGTCGCCACCTGTTCCACCACCAGCGGGGCGGCGAACCCACCGCTGAAGATGAGTTCGCCGGCGTACACGATGAGACGGGAGACGCAGGTGGCGATGGCGTCGCGAACCAGGAGCCGGACGGCGGCTACGAGGCCGGCTGCGCCTTCGGTGATCGCAGCCAGGGTTTCGGCGCCTTGAGCGAGTCCGATGATGGCCTGTTGCTGCTCGCCGGCCCAGTTCCGATAGGCGAGCCCCGCGCTGCCGCCCCAGGCGGCGATGTCGTTGCGGACGGCGGCGGCGAGAGCCGCGACCTCCTCGCGAAGTGAGACCGCGACGTTGCGCCAGGTCTGAGCGTGGGCAGTGATCTCGGCGGGGTTGCCGGCGAGCCAGTCCAAGGCCTCGCTGAGCGGCTTGACGTGCTCGATGAGCCAGGCGATGCCGTACTGGAGTAGGACACCGGCCGGATCGGAGACGAGGGCGAGGGCGTCGAGGCCGGCGCTGACCACGCCAAGGCTGCCGTCGATCCAACTGCCGTTACTGATCCCTTGGGCGATGAGTTCGATGTCCTCGCAGATCCAGATGCCGGCCCACGCGCTCGGCGAGGTGTCGGACGCCGTGGCGATGAGCGGGTTGACCGTCATCATTAGCTCCGTGTTTGACGCAGAAGCTGTTCAGCGCTGGCGTCCGAGGCCCGGTACCGGTCCGCGCTGGCCCGCAGTTTCTCGGCGGTGTCCTGCACCGATCCGACGGCGCCCGCCATGCCGTCTGGGCTTGACCCGTTTCGACGGACAGGGTCGATGTGTTGATCGTATTCAGGCTGCCTGGAACGCTGGTAGCAGGTCCGACCCGGTGGCTTCGAA
>NZ_JBEXIM010000071.1:0-9484 GCF_040608575.1 Micromonospora sp. NPDC005171
GCCGCGCCCGGCTCCGGGCGGTCAGGCTTGATCCCTGCGCCGGGCACGGCGGGCCCCCGCCCCGTGGTGGTTCCGGTTCGTGCGGGGGTGCCGCCTACGCCGGCGGTTATTGATCTTGGTGGTTCTTGGTCGACGTTGGGTCGGGTTACCAGCCTCTTGCTTTCCACTGGGGGAGGGCCGGGCGTTCGGCGCCAAGGGTGCTGTCCTTGCCGTGGCCCGGGTAGAACCAGGTGTCGTCCGGTAGCTGGTCGAACAGCTTCTGCTCGACGTCGCCGATCAACGCCGCGAAGCGCTCCGGGTCCTTGTCGGTGTTACCCACCCCACCGGGGAAGAGACTGTCGCCGGTGAAGAGGTGCGGGGTGCCCGCCGGGTCGCGGTAGAGCAGTGCGATCGAACCCGGGGTGTGCCCCTTGATGTGGATGACCTCCAGGGCGCAGTCGCCGACCGGCACTGTGTCGCCGTCGGCCAGCCGCTCCGCCTCGATCGGCAGCCCGGCCGCGTCGTCGGCGTGCACCAGCACCCGGGCGCCGGTCTTGGCGACGACCTCCTCCAGCGCCACCCAGTGATCCATGTGCTGGTGCGTCGTCACCACGGCGGTGAGCCCACCGTCACCGATAAGTTCGAGCAGGCGGGGCGCCTCGTTGGCGGCGTCGATCAGCACCTGGTCACCGGTGTTCGTGCAGCGCAGCAGGTAGGCGTTGTTGTCCATCGGGCCCACCGACAGCTTGCTGATGGTCAGCCCGTCCAGCTTCCGAACCGCCGGTGCGCCGCCGTGCGTGACGTCTCCGCTGTATGTCATGACGTTTCTAAATCCATTCCGGTGGAGTAGGCAGGGGACCCTCGGGGGTGACGGAGAGCGGGGCGCCGTCGGCGCGGCCGATCAGCCAGGCGGCGAGGTCGGGGGCGGGACCGGCGACGATCGGGGCACCGCCGCGCTCCCCGATCACCACCTCGTGCTCGCTGCCGTCGAGGCGGAGCACCATGGACGGCGGTGTCGGCCCCATGGCGTGATGGCTGGCCGCCTCGCGCAGCAGTCGGTGGGCGAACGTCTCCGACCAGTCCGCGGCCCGGTAGTCGGCGGCCAGATCGAGGTGGTGCACCTCGATCTCCCGCAACCGGCCCCAGACCAGCAGCGCCGCCGGCCACGGGCCCTTCCGCGCCTGCACCGTCGCCGCCCAGGCGTCGGCGGGCATCGCCGCGACCGCCTCGGCGAACAGGTCCGCGGTGCGGCGCAGGTCGTTTAGATGCTCGGCCGGTGGCCGGCTCGAACCGGCTTCGATGTCCGCCGTGCGGGCCTCCAGCGAGGCGTACATCGGCAGCGCCTCCCCGGTGCGGGCCGCGGTGAGCAGGTTGACGAAGCCGTCGGCGTTGCGCGCCAGATGCGCCAGCACGTGGCCGCGCGTCCAGCCGGGCAGCAGCGACGCGGCAGCCAGGTCCGCGGCGTCGAAGGAAGCGGCGGTACGGAGTAGTCGGCTGGTGGCCGCGTCCACCTCGCCCATCAGCAGCAGCGGATCCGTGGTCACCCGTCGACCCTAGCGGTCCGCCGCCGCGCCGTCGCCGGGGAAATCGCTTTCGGCGCGTCGGCGCGCGACCTACCGTCAGCGGCAGACGCGGCACCGGGACATCGGACGGAGGTGGTGATCATGCCGGACGTGGCACGCGTGTTCCGCCATCACCAGCTTCGACACCGATGAGGATGCCATGACGATCGATCTGACCGCGCTCGGCTGGGACGCCGAGCGCACGGCGTACGCCGCGCGCCGCGGCGAGCACCAGCCGGGCCGGGTGGCCCGGGTGGACCGGGGGGTCTGCACGGTGCTCAGCGCAGCCGGCCCGATCCGGGCCAGCCTGGGTGGGGCGGTGCTGGCCGCCGCCGCCCGGGACCCGTCCGCGCTGCCCTGCGCCGGGGACTGGGTACTGCTCACCAACTGGCCGGACCGCCGCGTCACAGTGGAGGTGGTGCTGCCGCGGCGCGCCGCGCTGATTCGGCGTACCGCCGGCAAGGACGCCAGCGGCCAGGTGCTGGCCGCCAACCTCGACGCCGCCGCCGTGGTGGAGCCGGTGCACCCCGAGCCGGACGTGGCCCGGATCGAGCGCCTGCTCTCCCTGGCCCACGAGTCCGGCGCCCGGCCACTTGTCGTACTGACCAAGGCGGACCTCGCGGCCGACCCGGGCGCACTGGCCCGTCAGTTGGCCGCCGTCGCCCCCGGAGTGCCGGTGCTGCCGGTCAGCGCCGAACTCGGCCTCGGGCTGGGCCCGCTGCGCGCCGAGGTGGCGCACGGCCGCACGCTCGGCCTGCTCGGCCCATCCGGCGCGGGCAAGTCGAGCCTGGTCAACGCCCTCGTCGGGGCGGTGATGATGCCCACCCAGGCGATCCGGCGCGTCGACGGCAAGGGTCGGCACACCACCACCTGGCGGGCGCTCGTCCCGATCCCCGGCGGCGGGGCGGTGATCGACACGCCCGGTGTGCGGGCGGTCGGCCTGCTGGACGGCGTAGCCGGGCTCGACCGGGCGTTCGCCGACATCGCCGGGCTGGCCGAGGGCTGCCGGTACGCCGACTGCGGGCACGACGGCGAGCCTGCCTGCGCGGTCCGGGAGGCGCTGCACACCGGCGAACTCTCCACCCGCCGGTGGGAGAGCTGGCGGCGGCTGCAGGGTGAGGTGGCCCACGAGAGCCGCCGCCGGGAGGCCCGGGTGGCGGCCGAGCGGCGCGGCGGGTGGCGTTCGGCCCGACGCCGGGCCACGCGACCGCCGATGCCCGGCGGCTACTGACCGGACGGGTTTCGGTTAGGAGTGCGCGCCTCTCGGGCGGGGGGTGTGTCCGGCCCGGCGGCCGGGTGCCCGAGGGCGTGCGGGCGGTTGCGGCCGACCGGGCTGAGCTGGGGGAATGTGCGGGCGGGGGAAACTGTCATACCTCGGGGCTAGAGTTGCCGAGGCGTGTTTTCCGCGCCCGCACGACCGCTCAAGACCACCCAGAGCGGGACACATCCTTCGCTTCGTCTTCTCCCGGGAGTACACGCACCGTGGCCGACCGACTGATCATCCGTGGCGCGCGCGAGCACAACCTGCGTGACGTCAGTCTCGACCTGCCCCGGGACGCACTCATCGTGTTCACCGGGCTGTCCGGGTCGGGCAAGTCGAGCCTGGCCTTCGACACGATCTTCGCCGAGGGGCAGCGCCGCTACGTCGAGTCGCTCTCGTCGTACGCCCGGCAGTTCCTCGGCCAGATGGACAAGCCGGACGTCGACTTCATCGAGGGCCTGAGCCCGGCCGTCTCGATCGACCAGAAGTCGACCTCGCGTAACCCGCGTTCGACGGTCGGCACCATCACCGAGGTCTACGACTACCTGCGCCTGCTCTACGCCCGCATCGGTGAGCCGCACTGCCCGGTCTGCGGCGAGCGCATCTCCCGGCAGAGCCCGCAGCAGATCGTCGACCGCGTCCTCGCCATGGCCGAGGGCACCAAGTTCATGGTCCTCGCCCCGGTGATCCGTGGCCGCAAGGGCGAATATGTCGACCTCTTCGCCGAGCTGCAGGCCAAGGGCTACGCCCGGGCCCGGGTCGACGGCGTGGTGCACCCGCTGACCGAGCCGCCGAAGCTCAAGAAGCAGGAGAAGCACACCATTGAGGTGGTGATCGACCGGCTCACCGTCAAGCCGAGCGCCAAGCAGCGGCTCACCGACTCGGTCGAGGCGGCGCTGGGCCTCTCCAGTGGCCTGGTCCTGCTCGACTTCGTCGACCTCCCCGAGGACGACCCGGACCGCGAGCGGCGCTACTCCGAGCACCTGGCCTGCCCCAACGACCACCCGCTGGCCATCGAGGATCTCGAGCCGCGGGTCTTCTCCTTCAACGCGCCCTACGGCGCCTGCCCGGAGTGCACCGGCCTGGGCACCAAGAAGGAGGTCGACCCCGAGCTGCTGGTTCCCGACCCGGAGCGCAGCCTGCGCGAGGGCGCCATCCAGCCCTGGTCCACCGGGCACAACCTGGAATACTTCCTGCGCCTGCTGGAGGCGCTCGGCGAGGCCCAGCACTTCGACATCGACACCCCGTGGCGGGCGTTGCCGGCGCGGGCGCAGAAGACGATCCTGCACGGCTCCGACGACCAGGTGCATGTGCGCTACCGCAACAAGTACGGCCGCGAGCGCTCCTACTACACCGGCTTCGAGGGCGTGGTGCAGTGGATCGAGCGCCGGCACTCCGACACCGAGTCCGAGTGGTCCCGCGACAAGTACGAGGGCTACATGCGCGACGTGCCGTGCGCGGCGTGCGGCGGTGCCCGGCTCAAGCCCGAGGTGCTCGCTGTCACGTTGGCCGGCAAGAGCATCGCCGAGGTCTGCAACCTGTCCGTGGGGGAGTGCGCCGACCTGCTCGCCGGCATCGAGCTGACCGACCGGCAGAAGATGATCGCCGAGCGGGTCCTCAAGGAGATCAACGCCCGGCTGCGGTTCCTGCTCGATGTCGGCCTGGACTACCTCTCCCTGGACCGCCCGGCCGGCACGCTCTCCGGCGGCGAGGCACAGCGCATCCGGCTGGCCACCCAGATCGGCTCCGGCCTGGTGGGCGTCCTCTACGTGCTCGACGAGCCGTCGATCGGGCTGCACCAGCGCGACAACCACCGGCTGATCGAGACCCTGATCCGGCTGCGCGGGCTGGGCAACACGCTGATCGTGGTGGAGCACGACGAGGACACCATCCGCACCGCCGACTGGATCGTCGACATCGGGCCCGGCGCTGGTGAGCACGGCGGCAAGATCGTGCACAGCGGCTCGGTGCCGGCGCTGCTGAAGAACAAGGAGTCGATCACCGGGGCGTACCTGTCCGGTCGCCGGTCGATCCCGACGCCGACCGGCCGCCGCCCACAGGATCCGGCCCGGGAGCTGGTGGTGCACGGCGCGCGGGAGCACAACCTGCGCAACCTGACCGTCTCGTTCCCGCTGGGCCAGCTGATCGCGGTCACCGGGGTCAGCGGCTCGGGCAAGTCGACGCTTGTCAATGACATCCTCTACGCGGTGCTGGCCAACCAGATCAACGGCGCCCGGCTGGTGCCCGGCCGGCACACCCGGGTCTCCGGTCTGGAGCACGTGGACAAGGTCGTCGGCGTGGACCAGTCGCCGATCGGCCGGACGCCGCGCTCCAACCCGGCCACCTACACCGGAGTCTGGGACCACGTCCGCAAGCTCTTCGCCGAGACGACCGAGGCGAAGGTACGCGGCTACGGCCCCGGACGGTTCTCCTTCAACGTCAAGGGCGGGCGCTGCGAGGCGTGCTCGGGTGACGGCACCATCAAGATCGAGATGAACTTCCTTCCCGACGTGTACGTCCCCTGCGAGGTCTGCAAGGGCGCCCGGTACAACCGGGAGACCCTTGAGGTGCACTACAAGGGCAAGACCGTCTCCGACGTGCTGGAAATGCCGATCGAGGAGGCCGCCGAGTTCTTCTCCGCCATCCCGGCCATCCACCGGCACCTCAAGACGCTCGTCGACGTCGGCCTGGGCTACGTCCGCCTCGGTCAGCCCGCCCCGACCCTCTCCGGTGGTGAGGCGCAGCGGGTCAAGCTCGCCTCCGAGCTGCAGAAGCGCTCCACCGGGCGCACGGTCTACGTGCTCGACGAGCCGACCACAGGTCTGCACTTCGAGGACATCCGCAAGCTGCTGATGGTGCTGGAAGGGCTGGTCGACAAGGGCAACACGGTGATCACCATCGAGCACAACCTCGACGTGATCAAGACCGCGGACTGGCTGATCGACATGGGTCCCGAGGGTGGCCACCGCGGCGGCACCGTGCTCGCCACCGGCACCCCCGAGGAGGTCGCCGAGGTGGCCGAGAGCCACACCGGCGAGTTCCTGCGCCAGGTGCTCAAGCTTGACGGCGAGGCCAAGGGTGCGGCTGCCGCCACCACCCGGGCCGCCAAGGCCAACGGCGCGACCAAGGCGCGGGCCAGCCGTAAGGTGCCAGCCGCAGCACGCTGACCTCTCCGGGCGTGTTCGTCAGGCGGGGCGGGTCGGATGACGACCCGCCCCGCCCCAGTTGCCGGGTCGGACGAATGCCGCGATGAACCATCCGGCACAGTTGCCCGTGTGGAGAAGTGTGACCGGCTACCGACCGGCGCAGCGGGCTAGAGAGAGGCGAGGCATGAGTGACGATCAGGCGCTGACCGGTCCGGGTACGCAGACACGCCGTACCCTGCTCACCGGCGTCGGGGCGGTCGGCGCGGCCGTCGTCCTGGCTGCCTGCGGCAGCGACGACGGCGGCAGCGGCAGTGGCGCACCCACCAGTGGTGGCCCCGCCGTGCCCAGCACCGGTGACGCCGGCGGTGGCGACCGCCAAAATGCCCAGTCGTTGGCCACCACCGCCGACATCCCGGTCGGTGGCGGCAAGGTCCTCGCCGCCGAAGGTGTGGTCATCACCCAGCCAGCGGCGGGCCAGTTCAAGGGCTTCAGCCCGATCTGTACGCACCAGAACTGCCCGGTGACGAACGTCGACGGCGGCACCATCAACTGCACCTGCCACGGCAGCAAGTTTTCGATCGAGGACGGCTCGGTGAAGGCCGGCCCGGCCACCAAGCCGCTGCCGCCCAGGAACATCAAGGTCACCGGCGACCAGATCTCGCTGGCCTGATCCGACGCGCCGCCCGCGGGCTGGCCCGGCCGCCGGACGCTGAGCGGCCGGTCGACCCGGCGCCGCAGGGTCGACTCGTGTTTCGGGAAGTCGGGGTGTCCGCGTCGTGCCGACACCCCGACTTCCGGGACACCGAGTGGATCACGCGCCCGCGTGGGCTGTCGGTGCTGCGGACTAGGCTTGTTGCCGTGGCTGACCCCTCGACCTACCGCCCCGCACCCGGCACCATCCCGGAGCTACCGGGGGTCTACCGCTTCCGCGACGGCACCGGCAGGGTGATCTACGTCGGCAAGGCGCGAAATCTGCGCAGCCGACTCAACTCCTACTTCGGCGACGTCTGGAACCTGCACGAACGCACCCGGCAGATGGTCACCACCGCCGAGTCGGTGGACTGGATCACCGTTGGCACCGAGGTCGAGGCGCTCCAGCAGGAGTTCACCTGGATCAAGCAGTACGACCCGCGGTTCAACGTCCGCTACCGCGACGACAAGTCGTACCCCTATCTCGCCGTCACCCTCGACGAGGAGTACCCCCGGCTGCAGGTGATGCGCGGCGCCAAGCGCAAGGGCGTGCGTTACTTCGGTCCCTACTCGCACGCCTGGGCCATCCGGGAGACTCTCGACCTGCTGCTGCGGGTGTTCCCCGCGCGGACGTGTTCCGCCGGGGTGTTCAAGCGGGCCGGTCAGGTCGGTCGTCCCTGCCTGCTGGGCTACATCGGCAAGTGCTCGGCGCCGTGCGTCGGCACCGTCTCCGCCGACGAACACCGGGCCATCGTCGACGGGTTCTGCGACTTCATGGCCGGGCGCACCGACACCATGGTCCGCAAGATCGAGCGCGAGATGACCGAGGCAAGCGAGCAACTGGAGTTCGAGCGGGCCGCCCGGCTGCGCGACGACGTGGCCGCGCTCCGCCGGGCCATGGAGAAGCAGACAGTGGTGCTCGGCGACGGCACCGACGCGGACGTCGTCGCGTTCGCCGACGACCCGCTCGAGGCGGCCGTGCAGGTCTTCCACGTCCGCGACGGCCGGGTCCGCGGTCAGCGCGGCTGGGTGGTGGAGAAGACCGAGGATCTGACCACCGGGGACCTGGTGCACCACTTCTGCACCCAGGTGTACGGCGGCGAGCACGGTGAGGCCGACGTGCCTCGCGAACTGCTGGTCCCCGAACTGCCCGCGGACGCCGACGCGCTTGCCGAATGGCTCTCCAACCACCGGGGCAGCCGGGTGTCGCTACGCGTGCCCCAGCGCGGCGACAAGCGCTCACTGATGGAGACGGTGGAGCGCAACGCCAAGGACGCGCTGGCCCGGCACAAGCTGAAGCGCTCCGGTGACCTGACCACCCGGGGCAAGGCGCTGGACGAGATCAGCGAGGCGCTGGGCATGAACACCTCGCCGCTGCGCATCGAGTGTTTCGACATCTCCCAGATCCAGGGCACCGACGTGGTCGCCAGCATGGTGGTCTTCGAGGACGGGCTGCCCCGCAAGAGCGAATACCGGCGGTTCATCGTCCGGGGCGCCACCGACGATCTCTCCGCGATGTCCGAGGTGCTCCGGCGACGCTTCGCCCGTTACCTGGACGCCCGGGCCGAGACGGGCGAGGTGGGCGTGGAGTCGGCCGACGATTCGGCCGCCCCCCAGGACACCGTCGAACCGCAGGTCGGCGTCCTGATCGATCCGACCACCGGCCGCCCCCGAAAATTCGCGTACCCGCCGCAGCTGGTGGTCGTCGACGGCGGCGCCCCACAGGTCGCGGCCGCCGCGCAGGCCCTCGCCGACCTGGGCATCGACGACGTGGCCCTGTGCGGGCTGGCCAAGCGGCTGGAGGAGGTGTGGCTCCCGGACGACGAGTTCCCAGTCATCCTTCCGCGCACCTCCGAGGGGCTCTACCTGCTGCAACGGGTGCGTGACGAGGCCCACCGGTTCGCCATCACCTTCCATCGGCAGCGCCGCTCCAAGCGGATGACCGAGTCGGCGCTGGACCACGTACCCGGCCTGGGTGAGGTGCGACGCAAGGCGCTGCTGCGGCACTTCGGCTCGCTCAAGCGACTCTCGGCCGCGACGGTCGAAGAGATCACCGAGGTGCCCGGGGTGGGTAGGCGCACCGCCGAAGCGATCCTGGCCGCGCTGGACAAGGACACGAAGGCCAGCGACGGCGCGGAGGCGAAGCCGAGCGCCTGAGCGTGGTCCCCGCTCACCCTCGACGGGTGGCCGCGCCAGGCATGATCGTGCTCGATCCTGGATGTAGTGGCCCCCTGGCCCAGGGGAGGGCCCTGTTTCCTGGATCGAGCACGATCTCGGGCGGGCGAACTGCCTGGCCGGGTGTCGTTTCGGCCCCTGGGCGGGTCGGGCGGAGTGGTCCGGGCGGGCCGTTGGCGGCCGGGCCGGGCCGGGACTGGCGCGGGTGTGGGTGCGGGTGCAGAGCGCGGACGGTGCAGGCGGGCGTGATCCACTCGCCTTCCTTGAATTCGCGGTGTCCCCAGCGCCGGAACAGCGCGGTTTCAGTGAACCCGAGTCGATCAGGCGGTTTGTTCCGCGTTTCATGATGTCGGGCTATCCCCGGCACCCAGTCACCGCGACTTTCAGGAATCCGAGTGGATCTTGCCGACGAGGTCGAGGAGGTCGACGAGTCGGGTTCGGCCGTAGGCGGGGTGGGTGAGATGTCGGCTTTGGGCGCGCTGTTGGTTGGTCGGGGCCACCCCGCCGGCGGAATCGTGGGCCGGCTCGGGTCGGGGTCGGCTCGGCCCGGGGTCGGAGTCGGGTGCAGTAACGGCCCAGACCGGCGTGATCCACTCGGTTTTCATGATGTCGGGGTGTGCCCGGCACCCGGACACCGCGTTTTCCGTGAACCCGAGTCGATCATCCCGCCA
>NZ_JBEXIM010000072.1:0-8833 GCF_040608575.1 Micromonospora sp. NPDC005171
ACTCACGGCAGCCGGTCGGGTCGCCTGGGAGCGGGCCCGCTCGGTGGCCCGAGCGGATCCGGGGGTACGACGCCGATGGTCGGCAGGTCCGGGCCAACGCGGACGGTGCCGCCGGCCGACCAGGCGAGGTGCGCCCGCCGGGCGGAGAGGACCGCCAGCAGCGGCCAGAGGGAGACCGCCACCGCCGTGACCCGCTCGGCCAGCCCGGTGCGGGATCCACTTGTCACCTCGAACGCGCACCAGCCGAAGAGCGCGAGCAGCACGAGCGTGGCGCTCAGCCCCACCGCCCGCCGGAAGGCCCAGGGCGGCTCGGGTCGGGTGGGGTGCCCGGAGTCATGACCGCGCGGCAGCCGCAGTGCGGAGCCGGCCGGCCAGAGCACCAGGGCGAGGACGGCCACCGTCGCCGCGATGCCGTGGCTGAGCGAGCCACCGACCGGCGGCCGGGGAAAGGCGACAAGCGCGATGGTGGCCACCCCACCGATCGCGAGCAGGAAGCGGCTGGGAAGCCCGGCGGCGTGCAGGACCGCGGCGACCGACAGGTAACAGCAGCCGAGCAGCACCAGGGCCGCCACCATGATCCAGGCGTCGGTGGCGTCCTGGCCCGCCAACTCGCTGATGGTGTCCCGGATCGGGTCGTACCCGGCGGGCTGTCGCTCCTGCGCGACTGTCCAACCGGCCACCAGCAGCACGGGCGCGGCCGCCGCCGTGGCGACGGCCCAGTTTGGTACGGGCCGCATTTCGCCACGTTAACCGGCGCGGCTGCCGGGGGAGTCGGGTTCGCCGGTCCACCCCACCAGCGAATCGTGCCGGCCTGCCGGGTGCCCGGAGGCGGGGCGGCCACCCCTGACAGAATGCGGGTGAGGACTGTTCCACGATGAGGAGTTGCCAGCCGTGATCCGTACCCACAATGCCGGAAGCCTGCGCGCCGCGGACGCCGGCTCGACGGTGACGCTCGCCGGGTGGGTGGCCCGCCGGCGTGACCACGGCGGCGTCATCTTCGTCGACCTGCGCGACGGCTCGGGCGTGGTCCAGGTGGTGTTCCGCGAGGAGGACGCGCACGCGCTGCGCAACGAGTTCTGCGTGAAGGTCGTCGGCGAGGTGACCCGCCGCCCGGCCGGCAACGAGAACCCGGAGCTGCCCACCGGCGAGGTCGAGGTGACCGCCGTCGAGCTGGAGGTGCTCTCCGAGGCGGCGCCGCTGCCGCTGCCGGTGGACGACCAGATCGAGGCCGGCGACGACATCCGACTCCGGTACCGCTATCTGGACCTGCGCCGCAGTGGCCCGGCGAATGCGCTGCGGCTGCGCTCGCGTGCCAGCCAGCTCGCCCGGGGCGTGCTGCACGAGCGGGACTTCCTGGAGATCGAGACGCCGACGCTGACCCGTTCGACGCCGGAGGGCGCCCGGGACTTCCTGGTGCCGGTGCGCCTGC
The DNA here is from genome assembly GCF_040608575.1 of Micromonospora sp. NPDC005171. NCBI lineage: Bacteria > Bacillati > Actinomycetota > Actinomycetes > Micromonosporales > Micromonosporaceae > Micromonospora > Micromonospora sp. NPDC005171. The sequence continues at coordinate 1,430 of NZ_JBEXIM010000072.1, forward strand.
AGCCGGGCAGCTGGTACGCGCTGCCGCAGTCGCCGCAGCTGTTCAAGCAGCTGCTGATGGTCGGCGGCATGGAGCGGTACTACCAGATCGCCCGCTGCTACCGGGACGAGGACTTCCGCGCCGACCGGCAGCCGGAGTTCACCCAGCTCGACATCGAGATGTCGTTCGTCACCGAGGACGACGTGATCGACCTCGGTGAGGCGATCGTCTCGGCGCTCTGGAAGGACCTGGCCGGACACGAGATCACCCGACCGATTCCGCGGATCACGTGGCACGACGCGATGGCCCGGTACGGCTCGGACAAGCCGGACCTGCGCTACGGCGTCGAGCTGACCGAGCTGACCGAGTATCTGCGCGGCACCGAGTTCCGGGTGTTCGCCGGTGCGATCGACGCGGGCGGCTACGTCGGCGCGGTGGTGATGCCGGGTGGCGCGGCGCAGAGCCGCAAGGAGCTGGACGGCTGGCAGGACTGGGCGAAGGCGCGTGGCGCGCGGGGCCTGGCGTACGTGGTGCTGGACGCCGAGACCGGCGAGGCGCGCGGCCCGGTGGCGAAGAACCTCTCCGCCGAGCACCTGGGCGGGCTCGCCGACGCGGTCGGCGCCAAGCCGGGTGACGCGGTCTTCTTCGCCGCGAGCGCCACCAGGCGGGAGGCTCAGGAGTTGCTCGGGGCGGCCCGCGTCGAGATCGCCAAGCGGTCCGGCCTGATCGACGAGAGCGCCTGGGCGTTCTGCTGGGTGGTCGACGCGCCGATGTTCGAGCGCACGGACGAGGGCGGTTGGACGGCGGTGCACCACCCGTTCACCTCGCCGAACGCCGAGTGGGTGGACCGGTTCGAGGAGGCTCCGGACCGCGCCCTGGCGTACGCGTACGACATCGTCTGCAACGGCAACGAGATCGGCGGCGGGTCGATCCGTATCCACCGGGGTGACGTGCAGAAGCGGGTCTTCGACCTGCTGGGCATCACTCCGGAGGAGGCGCAGGACAAGTTCGGCTTCCTGCTGGAGGCGTTCAAGTACGGCGCCCCGCCGCACGGCGGCATCGCCTTCGGCTGGGACCGGGTCTGCATGCTGCTCGCCGGCGCGGATTCCATCCGTGAGGTCATCGCCTTCCCGAAGACCCGGGGTGGCTTCGACCCGCTGACCAGCGCCCCCACCCCGATCACCGCCCAGCAGCGCTCCGAGGCCGGCATCGACGCCAAGCCCAAGCCGGCAGCGGCGGCGCACACCGGCACCGCGGGCCCGGCAGCCCCGGTAGCGGACCCGGTCTGACCGCACCCCCGCTGCCCTGCTTGGTTGATCAAGAGGTTTGCGTCATCATCGCCCCGCGAGATGACGCAAACCTCTTGATCGTTCGGTGGGGGAGTGGGCTCAGGTGCGGGTACTTGTTGTCGGGGGTAGTGGGTTTCTGGGCCGGGAGGTCTGTCGGCGGGGCCTCGGCCTCGGGTGGTCGGTGGTCGGGACGTTCCACTCCGGCGAGATCGCGGTGCCGGGTGTCGCGGCACGTCGGCTGGACGTGACCGACCGGTCCGCCGTGCGCGCGCTGGTCGCCGAGGTGCGGCCGGACGCCGTGGTCGGGACCCCCTACCGGTACGGGGACTGGGCGGTCACCGCCGACGGTGCCGCGCACGTGGCGCTCGCCGCCGCCGAGGTGGGTGCCCGGCTGGTGCACGTGTCCAGCGACGCGTTGCACGCCGGGCGACCCGTGCCGTACGCCGACGACGAACCGCCCACGCCGGTGCACGCGTACGGTGCCGCGAAGGCCGCCGCCGAGACTGCCGTGCGGGCGATCGACCCGGGCGCGGCCCTGGTGCGGACCTCCCTGATCGTGGGAGAGGGCAGCAAGCAGATCCAGCTCTGCCGGGACGCGCTCGCCGGCCGGGCCACCCTGTTCGACGACGAGCTGCGCTGCCCGATCGACGTCGCCGACCTGGCCGAGGCGGTGCTGGAACTGGTCGCCTCGTCGTACTCCGGTCTGCTCAACGTGGCCGGCCCGGACGCGGTCAGCAGGGCGGAGCTGGGCCTGCTGGTAGCCGAGCGGTACGGCCTGGACCCGGCCGGGCTGAAGACCACCACGAGCGCGGCGACCGGCCTGGTTCGCCCCTTGGACGTACGCCTCGACTGCTCTCGCGCCGCCTCCCTCCTGCGGACGCGACTGCGCGGAGTACGGGAAGTCCTCACCGCCTGATCGAGCACAGTTTCTGTGCATAGAACTTGTGCACAGAAACTGTGCAGAGATAGTGTGCGGTCATGGCGAACGATGAAGACGCTCGGCGGGCGGCACTACGTGAGGTCCGCATCGACAAGCGGCAGGTCCGGGTCCTGGCGCATCCGCTACGAATGCGGCTGGTTGGCGCCCTGCGTGTGAAGGGGCCCGCCACCGCCACCACCCTCGCCGAACTGCTCGGCACCAACACCGGCGCGACCAGCTACCACCTGCGCCAACTCGCCGAGGTCGGGCTCGTCATCGAGGATCCCGACCGAGGCAGCGGGCGGCAACGGTGGTGGCAGGCGGCGCACGACGTCACCAACTGGGAGCCGAGCGACTTCGACGACGACCCCGACGCCCGGGCCGCGATCGAGTGGATCCAGGGCGACCAGGTACGTCTCCTCGTCGAGACCGCCGACCGCTGGTTCGCCACCCAGCACGAGTGGTCACCCGCCTGGCGGGACGGCTTCGGCATGGGCGACATCTTCATGACCATCCCGCCCGCCCGACTGGAGGAACTCAAGGCGGAGGTGTGGCAGGTGCTGGAGCGCTATCACCTCGAGGCCGAGCCCGACGCCTCCACCGACCCGGAAGCCCGCCCGGTGCAGGTCTTCCTGGCCGCCTACCCATTGCGCGAGGGCCTCCAGTGAGCGCGAGGAGTGAGCCGGTGTTGCGAGCCCCGCAGTCGCGAACGGAGATGACCCGATGAGCGCGCTGACCGTACGCCAGGTTCGCCGTCGCTACCTCACGCTCTACGGCCTGCGCTGGCTGCCCACGGGTCTGATGATCCCGGTGATGATCCTGCTGATGCAGGAGCGCGGCCTGTCGCTGCCGCAGATCGGCCTGGTCGGCACGGCGCAGGGGCTGCTGGTGCTGGCGCTGGAGTTGCCCACCGGTGGGCTGGCCGACGCTCTCGGTCGTCGACCGGTGCTGCTCGCCGCCGGCGTGCTCAACCTCGTCTCGCTGGCGCTGTTCGCGGTGGCCGACTCGTTCTGGCTGTTCTTCGTGGTCTGGGCGCTGCAGGGCATCTACCGGGCACTGGACAGCGGCCCGTTGGAGTCCTGGTACGTCGACGCCACACTGGCTGCCGACCCGGAGGCCGAGTACGAGCGCGGCCTCGGGTACGCCGGCACCGTCATCGGCGGGGCGATTGGCGGTGGCGCGCTGCTCAGCGGTGGTCTCATCGCGCTCGGCCCGATCGGGCCGGTCAGCGCGCTCACCGTGCCCGTGCTGGCCGCCATCGTCGCGCAGGCGGCGGCGCTCGTCGCGTTGGTCGTGCTGCTGGTCGAGGAGCGGCCGGCCACCGGCTTCGCGGCGCTGCGGGCCTCGGTGGTCCAGGCGCCCCGGATGATCGGCCAGGCCGTCGGGCTCCTGCGTCGCTCCCGGGTGCTGCTGGCGTTGGTGGCCGTCGAGCTGTTCTGGGGCTTCGGCATGGTCACCTTCGAGTCGCTGCTGCCGGTCCGGCTCGCCGAGGTGATCGGCGATCCGGAACGCGCGGCGGCGCTGCTCGGGCCGGCGAACTCGGCCGCCTGGCTCGCCTCGGCGGCCGGCGCGGCACTGACTCCACTGCTGCTGCGCTGGTGCGGCGCCGCGCCGGGTGCGGCCCTGCTGCGCATCCTGCAGGGCGTGACGGTGGTCGGGATGGGACTGTTCGCCGGGCCGGTCGGCGTGCTGGTGGCCTATCTGGCCTGCTACGCCGTGCACGGCGCGTCCAACCCGTTGCACAGTGGGCTGCTGCACCGGCAGGTCGACGGCCCGTACCGGACCAGCGTGCTCTCGCTGAACTCGATGATGGCGCAGCCGGCCGGCGCGCTCGGCGGGGTCGTGCTGACCGCGCTCGCCGCCGCCACCAGCGTCGGTACCGCGATGGTGGTCGGCGCGGTGGTGTTGGCCGTCGCCGCCCCGCTCTACCTGCCCGCCTGGCTGGCCGGGCGTCGGGCCGCACCCGTCGTCGAGCCGACAGCCGTCCCGGTTCCCGCCGCCGACCGTTAGCGAAGACCCCTCGCCTGACCGGCCGAATCGCCGGTCAGGCGAGGCGGATCGAGCTGAGCGGGAGGGTGCTGGTGAAGCCGAGCCGACGGTAGAGCCGCGCCGCACCGACGTTGTGCGTGTAGACGCCGAGCCCCACGACGTCGTGGCGCGCCAGCAGCGCCCGGGTCATCCCCGCGGTCAGGGACGCGCCCAGCCCTCGACCCCGCTGGTCGGGGGCGACGGTCAGGCCGGCGAGGAAGCCGATGTCACCCTGGCTGCGGTCCGCGCCGCACGCCACCAACCGGTCGCCGGCCCGGATGCCGTACCAGTCCACCACCCGTGGGTCGCCCGGGCGGGAGGTGCTGCTGGGGAACGATTCTTCGACAAGCGCCGCCAGCGCCGGCTGGTCGGCGTCGGTGAGGCGTACCACCGACTGCTCGTCCGGCTGCGTCGGTGGCGACGTGTCGGTCCAGTGGAAGTCCCAGTCGCTGTGCTCTGCCACCGCCAACCGGTCGGCCAGCAGAGCGCGGTCGTGTCGAGGCAGGTGCAGCCGTTGCCCGGGCTGGAGCATCCCGTCGGCGGCGAGCGCGACACAGATCTCCAGCGCCGGTTCGGCCGGGCCGATCGCACAGCCGGCCGGTCCGTGCTCCGGCGGGACCAGCCACAGCACGGCGCCGGCGCGTCGGTACGCGCGCGCCGGCACGGCCCGCCCGACTGCGTGCCGGGCGAACGGGTGGTGGCCGACGGCGGCCAGGATGGCACTCCGGTCCTGGAGCACCTGGTCGTCGATGATCATGCGGTCCAGCCTAGGAGCCGGAGGGGGACGACCCGCGCCGGGCCGACGCGGGGTGGCCGCCTCCACCGTGGAGATTGACGAGTCGACCGATTGGGTACATCACGCGCCGACCTACTGGGAACCCCCACCGGAGGACCGACATGCTCGCCATTCTCGCGGCCATCGTCTTTGGCTTTGCCCTGCTGCTCGACCTGCTCGACACCAACTTCGGAGCACCGGACCTGTTCAACTGGAACACCCTCGTGCTCATCGGACTACTCCTGCTCTCGCTCTACCTGGCCGGCGTGGGCAGCGGCCCGCGCGGCGGTGGCGGCGGCCGCTGGTACCGGGGTCGTCGCCCCGGGCGTGGCTGACCGGAACCGATCACCGGTGGCGGGCCCGTGGCGCGATTCCGGCGTCGTGGGCCCGGCCCGGTACTGTCTTCGTGATGGAGTCCGACGCCCTCTTCTCCCTCGGTGAACCCGCCGGGTCGCGCAGCGCGCCCGACGGTCGCGCCGGTGTCGACGGCTTCACCGCGGTGGCCGACGATTCGCCCCTGCCCGTCCGGATGCGCCCGGTGACCCTCGACGAGTTGGTCGGGCAGGAGCACCTGCTCGCACCCGGCGCGCCCCTGCGCCAACTGGTCTCCGGCGGGGCTCCGATGTCGGTGATCCTCTGGGGCCCGCCGGGCAGCGGCAAGACCACCATCGCGCACCTGGTGGCCGCAGCGACCGACCGCCGGTTCGTCGCCATGTCGGCGCTCTCCGCCGGCGTGAAGGACGTCCGGGCGGTGATCGAGGCTGCTCGCCGCCAGCGCCGATCCGGCGGCCCGCAGACAGTGCTCTTCATCGACGAGGTGCACCGGTTCAGCAAGACCCAACAGGATTCGCTGCTCGCCGCCGTCGAGGACCGTACGGTCACCCTGCTGGCGGCGACCACCGAGAACCCGTACTTCTCGGTCATCTCACCGCTGCTGTCGCGGTGCGTGCTGCTCACCCTGCAACCGTTGGACGACGAGGCGGTGCGGGGTCTGCTGCGCCGCGCGGTCGCCGACAAGCGTGGCCTGGATGGCGCACTCGCCCTGACCAGCGAGGCCGAGGATCACCTGGTCCGGCTGGCTGCCGGTGACGTCCGCAAGGCGCTGACCGCCCTGGAGGCGGCGGCGGCCTCCGCCACGGCCCTCGGCAGCGGGCGTATCGACCTCGCCACCGCCGAGCAGGCGGTCGACGTGGCGGCGGTGCGCTACGACCGCGACGGCGACGCCCACTACGACGTGGTCAGCGCCTTCATCAAGAGCATGCGCGGCTCGGACGTGGACGCGGCGGTGCACTGGCTTGCCCGCATGCTGGTCGCCGGTGAGGACGCCCGGTTCATCGCCCGTCGCCTGGTCATCTTCGCCAGCGAGGACGTGGGCATGGCCGACCCTGGGGCGCTGAGCGTCGCGACCGCCGCCGCGCACGCGGTCGAGTACGTCGGGCTGCCCGAAGCGCAGCTCAACCTCGCCCAGGCGGTGATCCACCTGGCCACCGCGCCCAAGTCGAACTCGGCCACCAGCGCCATCGGCGCCGCGATCGCCGACGTCCGGGCCGGTCGCGGTGGCCCGGTGCCGCGTGGGCTGCGCGACGCGCACTACGCCGGCGCCCGAGGGTTGGGCCACGGGACCGGCTACCGCTACCCGCACGACGACCAGCGCGGCGTGGTCACCCAGCAGTACGTTCCGGACGACCTGGTGGGCACCGACTACTACCAGCCCAGCCCGCACGGCGCGGAGCGGTCGGTGGCCAGCCGGCTGCCGGTGCTGCGCCGGATCGTGCGTGGTCTGCCGGCCCCGGCCGCCCGCCCGGAGACGCCGACATCCGAGCCGTCCGTAACGGCGCAGGCCGCGCCAGCGCTATCCCCGGGTGGCACCCGTCCGACGACGGGCATGGGTGCTCCCGGCACGATGCAGGACAGCGGCACTGACGCCGCAGGAGAGGGTCAACAGTGAGATCGCGTGGTGGGGACCGCCCGGACGAGGGCCCGGACGAGCGGCGCGATCCCCGCGCCAAGACCCGCCGTTGGGGTCGCGGCCGGGCGGCTGAGCCCGAGCCGGAGGAGCCGGTCGCCGGCGAGGAGTTCGGCTGGATCGACGACCTGCGCTCGGCCAAGCAGCAACGCACGGAGCTGGGCCCGGACGGTGTACCGGCGGAGCCGAACCGACCCAGCGGGGGCATGCCGCCGGCAGACCCGGCCGGGCCGCCGGCACAACCCGTCCCACGTACGCCGGCGGAGCCGGCCGGTGCACGCGGCAGTGCGCCGGAGGCCTCGGCGCAGCCGGCCCCCCGCCAGAGTGAACCGGGCGGCGCCGCCACCCGTCGACCGGTCGACGGCCCCTGGCCGGGGGGGGGGGTCGGAAGAGGACACATCTGAACACCACTCACTTCAACCGGAATCTGGTTTTCCGTCTTGTTGTT
>NZ_JBEXIM010000073.1:0-8377 GCF_040608575.1 Micromonospora sp. NPDC005171
ACGAGCCTGCAGGAGTCGAAGCTGGAGAACCTGGGCCACCTCGGCGACGCCAACGACCACGACTCGCTGGGCCTGTTCCAACAGCGCCCGACCAGTGGTTGGGGCACCCCGGAGCAGATCACCGACCCCGAGTACTCGACGACCGCGTTCCTCAAGGGTCTGAAGCAGGTCGACGGGTGGCAGGACATGCCCCTGACCGACGCCGCGCAGACGGTGCAGGTGTCGGCGTACCCGGACGCCTACGCCCAGTGGGAGCAGCAGGCCACCGACCTCGTCGCCCAGCACTGGAACAACTGACACCGCACCACCACAGCACCACAGCACGACACCGACCGCTGGCCGGCACCCGCAACCCGGGGTGCCGGCCAGCGGCGTACCCCGGTCAGTTCTTGTGGTTGTGGGTGCGCCAGATGTCGATCAGCGCGGTGATCAGCGCGAGCACGATGATGCCGGTGGCGAGCATGAGGGACTGTTCGAAGGCGGTGGTCCAGTCACCGCGACTGTCGGCCAGCGTGGAGAAGAACATCGAGCCGACGGCGGCGATGCCGGCGGCGGCCCCGATCCGCTGACCGGTCTGGAGCATGCCAGCGCCGCTGCCCGACTGCCCGACCGGCACCTCGGAGAGGGTGATCGTCTGGTTGGGGGCGATCACCAGTCCGCTGCCGATGCCGGCGATGAGCAGCGGGCTGGTGGTGACCCAGGGCGCCGGGGCGTCCGGGAAGAGGCGCAGTGCGATCACCGTGGCGGCCAGCCCGATCACCACGGTGAGCAGTCCGATGGCGACGAGTGGTCGGCCGAAGCGGTTGACGATGCGTCCGCCGAGGACGGCGGCGGCCGCCGAGCCCAGGGCGAAGGGGGTGATGGCCAGGCCGGCGACGAGCGCGCTGTAGCCGAGGCCCATCTGGAGGAACAGGGTGAAGATGAAGAAGATCGCGGTGAAGCCGCCGAAGTAGACGAGCGCCAGGATCGAGCCCAGGGTGTACGACTGGAAGTTGAACAGTCGAAGGTCGAACAGGGGTTGGTAGTGGCGTGCGTACCGTCGCTCCCAGAGTCCGAAGGCGACCAGCACCGCCAGGCCGACCGGGATGAGCGCCCACTTCCAGGGGGTCCGCCACTGCTGCTCCTGTACCAGTGGCAGCAGGACCAGGACGACTCCGATGCCGAGCAGTAGGACGCCGAAGGGGTCGAGTCGATGCCAGCCGGGTTGACCGGTGGGGCGGCCGGGCAGCAGCCGCCAGCCGAGGACCACCGCGAGGACACCGACCGGCACGTTGACGAAGAAAACCCAACGCCAGCCGTGTTCCTCGCCGCCGATGGCGATGAGCAGCCCGCCGAGCAGCGGTCCGACGGCGGTGGAGATGCCGATGGTGGCGCCGAGCAGCCCGAACGGGCGGGCGCGTTCGGGCCCGCGGAACAGCTGCTGGATCAGCCCGATGACCTGCGGGTTGACGACGCCGGCGGCGGCGCCCTGCAGCAGTCGGGCGATGACCAGCCAGGTGGGGGAGGTGGCGAGGCCGGCGAGCGCGCTGGTGATGGTGAACAGGGCGATGCCGAAGACGAACGCGTTGCGTCGACCTCGGGCGTCGCCGAAGCGGCCGGCGGGCACCAGCGCCAGGCCGAAGGTGAGCGCGTAGCCGGAGAGGATCCACTGCAGGTCGCTCGACGACGCGTGCAGGGCCCGGTCGATCGACGGCACGGCGACGTTGACGATGCTCACGTCGAGCAGCGTCATGAACGCGGCGACGAGTCCGACGCCGACCGCCTGCCAGCGTCGTCGGTTCTCGGCCGCGGTCACCGGCTGCGGCGTCTGCGCCGCGCTCATCATGCCCCCCGTCGACCCTCGGTCATGCATGGTTGACCGCTACCCGGGTCTTCGGGGGGGCGAACCGTGCCGGCTGGCTCCGTGGGTCACGCCATCTGGCGGGCGCAGAACCGGGGACCGAAGTCGAGGCCGGCCATCGGTGAGTCCTCGCGGTGCAGCAGGCCCTTCTCGGTGAGCAGGTGCAGGGGGCTGTCCACCTGCTCCGGGGTCAACCCGGACTCCTCGGCGATCAGGTCCGGGTAGGGCACCTGTCCGCGCGCCTCCAGGGTGGTGACCGCCTGGTACACGCGTTGCTCGGCCTCCGACAGTTGCACCTGCTGCATGGTTCCTCCTCTGCTCGTCCGCCACCGTGGTGGCGGTTGCCGTGCGCCGTTTACCCCCTCGGTGCCCGAAGATGCACACCCGATCGGGCGGTCGCGACGGCGGGCGGGTCCGGCGGCAGCGGCGGGGCGGTGCCCTAGGCTGCTTCCGTGATCGTTTGGGATCTCGTCGTCGTCGGCGCTGGCCCCGCGGGGCTGTCCGCGGCGCACGCCGCTGCCCGTGCGGGCGTCTCCACCCTTGTTGTCGAGCGAGCCGTGCACCCGCGGTACAAGACGTGCGGCGGTGGCCTGATCGGGACCTCGCTGGCGGCCGTGCAGGGTCGGATCGAGGTGCCCGCGCACGACCGGGTGGACCGGGTGACGTTCACCCGCGACGGCCGTCGGGAGTTCACCCGTCGCAACGGCAGTCCGGTGGTGACGATGGTGCGCCGGGAGGAGTTCGACGACCGGCTGCGCGCGGCGGCGGTCGCCGCCGGCGCGCAGCTGCGGGAGCGGGTCGCGGTCCGCGCGATCGAGCAGGACCCTGAGGGGGTACGCCTGCGGCTGGCCGACGGTACGACGATCGCGGCTCGTGCCGTGATCGGGGCGGACGGCTCGTCGGGGGTGACCGGCCGGCACATCGGGGTGCGGTACCGGCAGGTGGATCTGGGTCTGGAGTTGGAGATTCCGGTGCCGCCCGGCGAGCAGGAGCGGTGGCGGGGTCGGCTGCTGCTGGACTGGGGCGCCATGCCGGGCTCGTACGCGTGGGTCTTTCCCAAGGGTGACCGGCTGACCGTCGGTGTGATCGCCGGTCGGGGCGCGGGGGAGGGGACCCGCGACTACCTGCGACGGTTCGTCGACAGGTTGGGTCTGACCGGGTTGCCGGCGGAGCACGACTCCGGTCACCTGACCCGTTGCCGCGCGGAGGATTCACCGTTGCGCAATGGCCGGGTGCTGGTCGTGGGGGATGCGGCGGGGCTGCTGGAGCCGTGGAGCCGGGAGGGCATCAGCTTCGCGTTGCGCTCCGGTGAGCTGGCCGGAGCGGCGGTCGCGGCCGGTGATCTGGCGGGGTACGAGCGGGCGGTGGCCGAGCGTCTGCTGCCGGAGATGCGGGCGGGGTTCCGGCTGCTCGACGTGTTCACCCGCCGGCCTGACGTGTTCCACGCGCTGTTGGCGACCCCGCCGGGCTGGCGGATGTTCGTGCAGTTCTGCCAGGGGCGGGCGAGCTTCGACGAGATGCTGCGCCGTCGCCCCATCCGTGCAGCCCTCGCGGTGCTCGACCGGTTGTCTCATCCATCGCGCCAGCCCACCGCTATTCACCCAGGATCCTAGGACGCCTTACAGGATGTGTACGCGGCTACTGGCGTCGCCCGGTCTGTGGGCAGGACAATCACAGCAGGGCAGCAGAAGGAGAGCGCTGATGACCGAGCAGCCGTTCACCGACGACGAGTACGCGTTTCTGCGCCACGTGCGGTTCGGGGAGTTGCCGCCCGCCGTCCGTCCCGACGAACGGGTGGCGCTGACCGAAACCGATCCCGGGCGTGACCGGCCGGAGGAATCCGACGACCCGATCCGCTGGAACGTGCAGGGCTGAGAACGCGCAACGGGCCGCAGGTGTCGCCACCCACGGCCCGTCGACAGTGTGCGATCAGAAGACCGGCACGCCCTCGCGTACCAGCCGCCAGTTCTGCTGGAAGAAGTCGGCCGGATCGATCGTCCCCCTGGCCTGCGCCCAGTCGATGAGCAGCTGCCGGATCTCCTGCTGCGCGTTGTAGACCTGGGTCTTCACGATGCCGGGGAAGTTGCCGCCGCCGCTGCGCCGGTAGTTGTTCACCGCCACCACGAACTGGGCGTTGTCGGCCACCGGAGTGTCGGTGCCGGCCAGCACCAGGCGGGTGATCCGCTGCCCGACCGGCTTGGAGATGTCGATGTCGTAGTCCAGGCCGGAGAAGACGTCGTAGTTGTAGTCCGGCACGGCCGGGTCACTGATCTGCTCCGGGTCGACCGGGGCGCCCGGCGCGAGGGTGCGGAAGAACTTCGCCGAGTACTCCAGGTACGCGCGCACCTCCGCGCCGCTGAGCACGACCGCCTCAAGGGTGTTGTCGTACACGTACAGGCCGGCCACGTCGCGGATCTTCACGTCACCGGCGGGGAAGACCGCGGTCCGGCTGAACGGCGCCGCGATCGACAGCACCGGCAGGTCCGCGTACGCGGTGCCGGCCAGCGCCGTACCGACCACCTCCGTCTGCACGTGGTTGATGAAGTCCAGGATCGGCGTGTCCTTGTACCGCGACTCGGCCGCCGACAACTCCACTGTGGACGTGGCGACGACCTGGTTGACGTACGCGACGGTCTTCTGGTGCTGGGCCCGCACGGCAGCGAGCACCTTCGGGTCCTCGACCACCGTGTTGGTGTTCAGCATGGTGGCGGCCTTCTTGGTGATCGTCCACCGGCCACGCTCCCGGGCGAGGGTGAAGTCCATCCGGGTGAGCCGCTGGCCCCACTTCGACGGCTCGGAGAGCAGCACCTGCGTGCCGGTGCGCTCGTTGGTGACGAACCGCTCGACCACCTCGTTGTGCGCGTGACCGAAGAGGATCGCGTCGATCCCCGGCACCTGCTGGGCGATCAACGCCACCGGGTTCTCGTTCGGCAGCTCAGGGCCGTAGCTGGAGGTGCCGCTGTCCCCGCCGTGCGCCGAGATCAGCACGAGGTCCGCACCGCGGGCCCGCATGATCGGCACCCACTTCGCCGCGGTGGCGATCATGTCCTCGAAGCGCAGCTTGCCCTCGACGTTGCCCTTGTCCCAGATGGCCACGCCGGGGTTGGTCAGCCCCAGGATGCCGACCCGCAGGGTCGGCGCGGCGAACCCGAGGGAGACCTTCTTGATGACGTACGGCAGGAAGGCCGGCTTGCCGGTCTTCGTGTTGACGGCGTTCGCGGCGAGCGCCGGGAAGCCGAGCTGCCGGATCCACAGGTCCAGCAACGGCAGGCCGTAGTTGAACTCGTGGTTGCCCAACGTCACCGCGTCGTAGTCGATGACGTTCATCGCCCGGGCCATCGGATGCTTCTCCCCGGTGGCGGTAATCGGCTCCTGCTTGGCGTAGTACGTGGCCAGCGGCGTGCCCTGGATCGTGTCGCCGGCGTCGAGCACCAGCGTCGCCTTGCCGCGCCGCTCCCGACGGATCTGGTTGATCAGGGTCGCCAGCTTCGCGACGCCGATGTCGTTCTGCTTGCTGTCGTCGTACTCGGCGTCGCGATAGTAATCCCAGTTGTAGACGTTGCCGTGCGTGTCCGACGTGCCCAGGAGGGTGAGGTCCCAGGTGCGCGGCCGGGCCGCGCCGGCCGCCTGCGCGGGCGCGGCGGCGATCAGCGGGGTGGTCGCCGCGGCCGCCGCGGCGACGAGCACCTGGCGGCGCGACGGGCCGGAGGGAGAGGTCATGACGTGCCTTTCCATGGGGATGGACGCGCCTCGTGAGCGCCTTGCGCACCATAACCAGCAGCTGTCGCTCCCGCCACGCCAGCCCCGGCTGTTGCAGCGGTTTCCGCAGGCCGACGCAGGGTAGGGCGGACACTGACGACATCTGCGGGAGAGCCCCCGCTTCCCGCGCACAGCGAGGAGATCTCCAGTGAGCGAGGACCAGCACACCCAGCAGGACCCCACCAGCCAGTACGGCCAGCAGTCCGGTCAGCCCGCGCAGCAGCAGTCAGCGCCCGGCTCGACCCGGGAGATGACCCCGAAGCCGGACCACGGGGAGGAGTCGTACCGGGGCAGCGGCAAACTCGACGGCAACAGGGCGCTGATCACCGGCGGTGACTCGGGGATCGGCCGGGCGGTCGCGATCGCCTTCGCCCGGGAGGGTGCGGACGTGCTCATCTCCTACCTCGGCGAGGAGGAGGACGCCGACGCCCGGGAGACGATCCGGCTCGTCGAGGCCGCCGGTAGGCGGGGCGTCGCGGTACGCGGTGACATCACCGACGAGACGCACTGCCAGGAACTGGTCGATCGGGCGGTGCGCGACCTGGGCGGCCTCGACATCCTGGTCAACAACGCGGCGTACCAGATGTCGCAGGACAAGGGGATCCTCGGCATCAGCACCGAGCAGTTCGACCGGGTGTTCAAGACCAACCTCTACGCGATGTTCTGGCTCTGCAAGGCTGCCATCCCGCACCTGGCCGAGGGCTCGGCGATCATCAACACGTCGTCGATCCAGGCGTTCGACCCGTCGCCGCAGCTGCTGGACTACGCCACCACGAAGGCGGGCATCGCCAACTTCACCAAGGCCCTCGCCGCCGACCTGGCCGAGCAGGGCATCCGGGTCAACGCAGTCGCACCGGGCCCGGTGTGGACGCCGCTGATCCCAGCCACCATGCCGGAGGAGAAGGTGAAGCAGTTCGGCACCGACACCCCGGAGGGGCGTCCCGGGCAGCCGGCCGAGCTGGCGCCCGCGTACGTCTTCTTCGCCTCGCAGGAGTCCAGCTACGTGACGGGCGAAATCCTGGGGGTCACGGGCGGTCGACCGACCAAGTGATCCGTCGCCGGGTGGGCGTCCGCGGCAATGCCCACCCGGCGGTGTCGCCTGTTCGTGCAGGTTGTCGGGCGCGGCTTGCTCGCGCGGCGGTTGTTCGTTGGCCCCTGCTGGTGCGGCTTGCTTCCGCCGGCCTCTTGTTGGCGCGGCCGCCTTGTTCGCGCGGCCTTGTTCGCGCGGCCCTGTTCGTGCGGCTCTCTTTTTCGCGGGGCCCTCGTGTTGGCGCGGCCCTGTTCGTGCGGCCCTCTTGTTCGCGCGGGCCTGTTGTTCGCGCGGCAGTGTTCGCGCTGTCTGGTGGTCAGCGTGGCCAGGCGGCGAAGCGTTGCCGGATCTGGGCGACGTCGGCGGCCCCCAGGCCGTACCGGCCGAAGCGCTGGTCGGATAGCCGGTCCAGGTAACGGCCAGCCGCGCGCACGTCGTCCGGGTCCAGCGCGGGGTCGACCTGCCGTGCCAGCACCAACAGCTCGGTCACGTCGTAGTGGTCGAGGGCCGCGGCCACATCAATGAAGTCACGAACCTCCCGCCGGTTGACCAACGCCGCGATCTTGTTGGCCACCAGGTCACGGACGTCCATCACCGGGCCGAGGTCCATCACCACCGGGCTCTGCTGGCGATCCAACCGGGCGAGGCTGAGCCGGATCTGCCGTCCGTCGCGACTCACCACGAAGTCCTTCATGTCCTGCTCGTACCCGTCGAACAGCTCGGCCAGCTCACTGTCCGGGTCGGCGTCGCTGACAATGAACCCGGCCCGCTCCAGGGCCACGCGCACACCGGCGGACGCGGCCGCTGCGGCACCCTCCACGTCCGCGAAGAGGTCGACGTCCTCCGTCGGTCGGGCGACCAGCCCGTGGGCCGCCCACGCCACCCCACCGCCCAGCACGAACCGGTACGGCCCGGCGGCGGCCAGCGCCACCCGGGCCACCTCCCGGTAGAACTCGTGCAGATGAGGTTCGATCACGCCGCGCGCAGGCCGCGGTGCCGGCTCTCCCACGCCTGGCGTACGCCCCGAGGCAGGTTGAGCAGTCGCCACACCCGACGCAGCGTCCGCCCGTTGATCAGAGCGCGCAGATCGTCGGCCCGGGTGGTCTCGCGAAGCACATTCTCGTACATCCAGAGCAGCTGGTCGGGGTCGCCAAGGTCGAAGGTGCGCTCGGCGTTCCACATCAGCCGTACCGGCAGCTCGACCACACCTCGGGTGGGACCGGCCAGCTCAGTAAGCGTCCGCGCCACCACAGCAGGGCGACCCGGGCGGGCCAGAAAAGCCACGCCGGTCGCGGTGGGGGAGACGGCCTGCATGGTGTCAGGGTAACGCCCACCAGAGCCGATGTCGTTCAGGTCGAGCCCAGCGCGCTGCTCAAGGCGCGCCAGCCTGCCCGTCACCGCCCGGAAGTTTGTCCGGTTTGCGCGAGGCTGGTGCGGTCAGCGCGGTCGTGATCGACTCGGGTTCCTTGATGTCGCGGTGTCCAGCCGTCCCGGATGCCCCGACTTCCGCGAACCCGAGTGGATCACCCGGGTGAGGGGTGGATTGACGCCGCAGGCCGGGCGCTGTGTGGGAGGTTTGCCCGTGATTGGGGTCTCGTGGGTGGTGACCGGGTGCACCCGTGGGCTGGAATCGTGGCCGGGGCGGGGTCGTTACATACTCTGACGATCGCAGCACCACCGCCCGCCGCCCGGCCCGCACCGGGCCTGGGATGCGGGTCGCGCAGGTTGGAATGCCAGCCTCCGCCCGG
>NZ_JBEXIM010000074.1:0-7952 GCF_040608575.1 Micromonospora sp. NPDC005171
GGTGCAGGTGTCGGCGTACCCGGACGCCTACGCCCAGTGGGAGCAGCAGGCCACCGACCTCGTCGCCCAGCACTGGAACAGCTGACCCACACCACCACACACCAGCACCACCACACGGCACGGACCACTGGCCGGCACCCGCAACCCGGGTGCCGGCCAGCGGTACTGCCACCGACCTTCCACCGACCACCAACCGTTGTTCGTCGACCGCTGACAGCCCTTTGCCACACGCCAGCCGGAGCCCACGGCCGCCCGCCGCTCTGCCGGCGCGCGCTTGCCGCCCGCGCCGCCCAGGCGCCTGTCGCCCGAGAGCTACCCAAGGGCCGGCCGCCGTGGCTGGGTATGCCGAATGAACTGCCCCAACGGAGGCGGATGGTGCGGTTCGATCGGTGGCTGCCCGCAGATCTCGGACACTTTCCGTTTCGTGCGAACGGAAACTGTCCAAGACCTGCGGGGATGCGGCACCGGAACCGACTTCGCAGCGGTCAGAAGAGAACGGTGGCCAGGGTGCCGATCGGCTGGAAACCGCAGCGCTCGTAGACGCGGCGGGCCGGGAGGTTGAAGTCGTTGACGTACAGGCTGACGGTGGGGGCGACCCGCAGCAGCGCGTCGCGGACCACGGCTGCCATGGCGGCGGTGGCGATCCCCCGGCCGCGCCACTCCGGTGCCACCCAGACTCCCTGGATCTGCGCCGTCCGTTTGGTCACCACCGCCAACTCGGCCTTGAACACGACCTTGCCGTCGATGACGCGGGCGTACGCGCGACCGGTCCGAACGAGGTCGTTGACTCGCCGGCGGTAGCTGCGGCCGCCGTCCTCGGCGAGCGGGGATACGCCTACCTCTTCGGTGTACATGGCGACGGCCGCCGGGAAGAGCCGGTCGACTTCTCCGGAGCGGACCTGGCGTACCTCCGGGTCGGCCGGTACGGGCGGCAGCGTGTCGGTGACCAGCAGTGGTTGATTGGGGCGGACGTCTCGCGCTGGCCCCCAGGTGTCGGAGAGCCGGTCCCACAGCCCGAGGACGGCGTCGGCCCGGCCGACGATGGAGGAGCAGAGCCGTTCCTCCCCGGCGAGCAGGTCGGCGAAGGCAGCCACAGCCGCATCGCTGGCCAGCACCGGGGTCAGGTTGCCGCCGAGCCAGCAGAGTGATTCGAGGTTGCGGCGGGCCCCGTACCCCAGGATTCTGCCCTCGGCCCGCCACCAGGAGAGTCCGCGCGCGGCGATCCGCTCGGCGACCTGCGCGCCCGCGAACGGGTCATGGTCGAGCAGTCGCTCGACCGCGCGGCGCTCCGATTCCCCCAGTTGGCGTACCGGCACCGTCAGCACGCCTATCAGCCTGCCAGATCGGCACCCTGCTTCGCCGGTCGAGTGACAAGGCCGGCACCGTCTCCACCAGGCCGGGTCCGCCCGGCCCACCGGACGACCGGGGGCACCAGGGCTCCGAGCAGGAGGAACAGGGCACCGAGCGCAAGCCAGCCTGGTACGCCCCAGCCGAGTGCAAGGGTGGTCACCATCACCGGCGCGAGCATCTTGCCCAGTTCGTAGCCCATGCCGTACGCCCCCTGGTACTGCCCCTGGGCGTCCGCCGGCGCCAGCCCGAAGGAGATCCCCCAGCCGGCGGCGGAGTGCCACAGCTCCCCGGTGACGTGCGCGATCGCCCCGAGGCCGAGCAGACCCACCGCGCCGGCGGTGGGCAGCGCGCCGCTGGCGGCGAAGAGTACGCAGGCCAGGGCGATGGCCACGCCCGCTCGACGGGCGGCGCGGGCGGCTCCGGGCAGGGTGGCTGCGGTATTCGCGGCGCGTACCTGGAGGAGCACCACCAGCACTGTGTTGACAAGGGTCAACGCGGAGATCATCCAGGCGGGGGCGCGGGTGTGACCGGCGATCCACAGCGGCAGGGCGATGGTGAGCAGGCTGAAGTGCATCGACATCAGCCCGTCGACCAGTGTGAAGGCGAGGAACGGGCGGTCCCGTAGGGCGATCAGTCGGGGGCCGTGCGTCGGGGCGGCGACCGGGGCGACGGCGGGCAGTCGGAGGAGGACCACCGCTGCGGCCATTGACGTCGCCGCCGAGGCCAGGATCAGCGCGACGTACCCGGCTCGGGTGTCGGCGGCGATGGCGAAGCCGCCGAGGACGGCGCCGACGGAGATCCCGACGTTTGTGGTGGCGCGCAGGTAGGCGCGGGTGCGGACCCGCTGGTCGGCCGGGATCGTTCCGGCGATCAGCGCGCCTCGGGCGCCGCGCTCGACCGCGTCGGCGAGCGCGGTGGCCGCTCCCACCAGCACGAACGTGGGGAAGGACCGGACGGCGATCAGGCCGATGGTCAGGGTGCCGGCGACGAACAGAGCGCCGACCTGCACACCGCGTGGGCCGACGCGGTCGGCCAGGTAGCCGCTCGGGGTGCTGGCCAGCACGCCGACCAGAGCCGAGATGGTCAGCCCGACGCCCACCTGGGTCGCTGACAGGCCGACCGACCGGGTGAGGAAGAGCGCGCTGGCGACGAGCCAGAGTCCCCGCCCGACGGTCTTGACCAGGGTGCCGAGGGTGAGGACCCGGGCCGGGCCCGGCGGGGGAAGCAGACGCATGACCGACACCCTAACAAGACGTACGTACGGTTTGTAAACAACCACTTGTCGGCGATGCATTGCCGATATATCGTTGATGCATCAGCGATAGTCCTGAGGAAGGAAGAGCCCGATGAGGTTCCACCGACAGCACCACCCGATGCACGAGGCCCGGATGCGGGGGTTCGGCTTCCCGCCGGTCCCGCCCGGTCCGCACGGCCATGGCCACGAGCACGGACACGGCGGCCTGTGGGGCGGCCGAGGCCGTGGACGGGGTCGAGGGCGACGCCCCAACGTCCGAGCCTCGGTGTTGGCCCTGCTCACCGAGCGGCCGATGCACGGCTACGAGATGATCCAGGAAATCGACTCCCGCACCGGCGGTGCGTGGCGGCCGAGCCCCGGCTCGATCTACCCCACCCTCCAGCTACTCGAGGACGAGGGCGTGATCGTCGCCAGCACCGAGGAGTCAGGTGGCGGGCGGAAGCGGTTCACGGTCACCGAGGCCGGTCAGGCCGAGGCCACCGAGGCCGCGCAGACCCCGCCGTGGGCGGACGTCGCCCAGGGCACGGTGAGCAGCTGGCACGACATCCGCGACTCCGGCGCCCAGGCGATGAACGCCCTGCGCCAGGTGATGATGAACGGCACCGACGACCAGCGGGAGCGGGCCGCCCAGGTGCTCGACGAGACCCGGCGCAAGCTGTACGCGATCCTCGCCGAATCGGAGTGACGCCAGGCCGCACCACGGCACGGCAGCCCGGCCCGAGCACCACGAACGCGAAAGCGGCCGTTCCCCGCGCGGGGAACGGCCGCTTTTCCACGTGGAAAATCAGTGCACGGTGACGGTCGGGCCGGTGACCAGCCCGCGCAACTCCTCGGGGAGCTCGGCGCCCATCTCGTCGGCGATCCGCAGCGCCTCCTCGATCAGCGTCTCGACGATTTGCGCCTCGGGCACCGTCTTGACCACCTGCCCCTTGACGAAGATCTGGCCCTTGCCGTTGCCGGAGGCGACCCCGAGGTCGGCTTCCCGGGCCTCACCCGGACCGTTCACGACGCAGCCCATGACGGCGACCCGCAGCGGCACCGGCAGCCCTTCCAGGCCGGCGGTGACCTCCTCGGCGAGCTTGTAGACGTCCACCTGGGCCCGCCCGCAGGACGGGCACGAGACGATCTCCAGGCCCCGCTCGCGCAGACCGAGGGACTCCAGGATCTGGTTGCCGACCTTGATCTCCTCGACCGGCGGGGCGGACAGCGACACCCGGATCGTGTCGCCGATCCCCTCGGCCAGCAGCGCACCGAACGCGACCGCCGACTTGATGGTGCCCTGGAACGCCGGCCCGGCCTCGGTGACGCCGAGGTGCAGCGGGTAGTCGCACTGCTCGGCGAGCTGCCGGTACGCCCGGATCATCACGACCGGGTCGTTGTGCTTGACCGAGATCTTGATGTCCCGGAAGCCGTGCTCCTCAAAGAGCGAGCACTCCCAGAGCGCCGACTCGACGAGCGCTTCGGCGGTGGCCTTGCCGTACTTGCTCAGCAGACGCTTGTCCAGCGACCCGGCGTTGACGCCGATCCGGATCGGCACCCCCGCCGCCCCCGCGGCCCGGGCGATCTCCTTGACCTTGTCGTCGAACTGCCGGATGTTGCCCGGGTTGACCCGGACCGCCGCGCAGCCGGCGTCGATGGCGGCGAAGACGTACTTGGGCTGGAAGTGGATGTCGGCGATCACCGGGATCTGCGACTTCTTGGCGATCGCGGGCAGCGCCTCGACGTCGTCCTGGGACGGCACCGCCACCCGCACGATCTGGCAGCCGGACGCGGTCAGCTCGGCGATCTGCTGGAGGGTCGCGTTGATGTCGGAGGTGAGGGTCGTGGTCATCGACTGCACGGACACCGGCGCACCACCACCGACCGGGACCGAACCGACCATGATCTGGCGGCTGGCCCGACGGGGAGCGAGCGGCGGGGGCGGCACGGCGGGCATACCGAGACTGATAGCTGTCACTTCAGGCACTCACCTTGAGAAGAGCGTGATGGGGTTGACGACGTCCGCGGCGATGGTCAGCAGCGTGAACGCGCCACCGATCAGGATCACCGCGTACGTGAAGGGCATCAGTTTGAGGTAGTCCACCCGGCCGGGGTCGTTCCGGCCGATCCGCGCGTAGACCCAGGATCGGGCACGTTCGAACCAGGCGATGGCGATGTGGCCGCCGTCCACCGGGAGCAGCGGCAGCAGGTTGAACACGCCGATGAAGAAGTTCAGCGACACGAAGAGCATGAAGAAGACCAGCCAGGCGTTGTTCTCCACCGCCTCGCCGCCGAGTCGGCTGGCGCCGACCACGCTGATCGGGGTGTCGACGTCCCGCTCGCCGCCGGTGAGGGCGGTCCACAGGGCGGGGACCTTCTGCGGGAGGCGCTGGAGCGCCTGGGCGGTGCCGACGGCCAGTTCACCGGTGAAGTCGGCGGTGGCGCCGAAGGCGCCGACCGGGCCGTACGTCACGCGGGTTGGGGTGCTGGGGACGAGCCCGACGCCGAGCGCGGCCACCGGCGCGGCGGCGCCGGTCGGGTTGTCCAGCGGCGGACGCTGGGTCTGCGCGAGCACCGTGCTGGTGGTGCCCGGCTGCCCGTCGCGGACGTACGCGATCTGCGCGGTGTCACCCGGTTTGAGGCTGCGCAGCGTGGTGAGCAGGTCGCCGTAGGAGTTGATCGTGGTGCCGTTGATCGAGGTGATCCGGTCGCCGTTCTTCAACTGCGCCTGGGCGGCCGGGCTGGCCGCGTCGGCGGAGGTGCACGCCCGCACCGCGTTCTCCGGGACCACGCACTCACTGAGCTGGATGACGGCGGGCTCCTGGCGGGCCTGCACGTCGGTGGTCGGGAAGTCGGGATTGGGCAGGCCGGCGGAGACGGCGAGGATCCAGATCGTGACCAGGGCGAGCGCGAAGTGCGTGATCGACCCGGCGGCCATCACGATCGTCCGCTTCCAGACCGGGTAACGCCACATCACCCGCGACTCGTCGCCCGGCTCGACGTCGTCGTCCTGCGGCGTCATCCCGACGATCTTGCAGAAGCCGCCGAGGGGGATGCCCTTGAGGCCGTACTCGGTCTCGCCGCGCTTGAAAGACCAGACGGTGGGGCCGAAACCGACGAAGTACTTGGTGACCTTCATCCCGAACATCTTGGCGGTCAACAGATGCCCCGCCTCGTGCAGACTCACCGAGATGAGGATGGCCAGGGCGAAGAGGACCACCCCGAGCAGGTACGACATCAAGCTCCTTCCACCGAACCCGCGATGATCTCCTGCGCGTGCGCGCGTGCCCACGACTCGGCAGCGAGCACGTCCTCGACGGTACCTGGTTCGTCGAAGTCCGGAGCCTCCTCCAACACGCGTTCGAGGGTGTCGACGATGCCGAGGAACGGCAGCCGGCCCGCCACGAACGCGGCCACGCACTCCTCGTTCGCCGCGTTGTAGATCGCCGGCCGGCAGCGTCCGGTCTCCCCGGCGGCCTTGGCCAGGGCGACGGCCGGGAACGCGTCGTCGTCGAGCGGCGCGAACTCCCAGGTGTGCGCGGCCGCCCAGTCGACGGCCGTGGCAGCCTCCGGCACCCGGTCCGGCCAGCCGATGCCCAGCGCGATCGGCAGCCGCATGTCCGGTGGGCTGGCCTGGGCGATCGTCGACCCGTCAACGAACTCGACCATCGAGTGGATCACCGACTGCGGATGCACCATCACGGCGATGTCGGCGTAGGGCACGTCGAACAGCTCGTGCGCCTCGATCACCTCAAGCGCCTTGTTGACCATCGTCGCCGAGTTGATCGTGACGACCGGCCCCATGTTCCACGTCGGGTGGGCGAGCGCCTGCTCGGGTGTGACCTGCGTCAACTCCTCGCGCCGACGACCCCGGAACGGCCCGCCGCTGGCCGTCACGACCAGCCGCCGCACCTCACCGCGCGTCCCGGACCGCAGGCACTGGGTCAGCGCCGAATGCTCCGAGTCGACCGGCACGATCTGCCCCGGCCGCGTCACAGCGGCCTTGACCAACGGGCCGCCGGCCACCAGCGACTCCTTGTTGGCCAACGCGAGGGTACGCCCACCGCGCAGCGCGGCCAGCGTAGGAGCGAGGCCCAGCGAGCCGACCACCCCGTTGAGCACGACGTCGCACGGCCACTGGGCCAGCTCTGTCATCGCGTCCGGGCCGGCCACGATCTTGGGAAGCTTGAAGTCACCGGTGGCCCAGCCACGCCGGCTCGCCTCGGCGTAGAACGCGAGTTGCAGGTCCTGCGCGGCGGACGCCTTGGCCACCCCGACCGCCTCGACGCCCAGTTCGAGGGCCTGCGCGGCGAGCAACTCGACGTTGCCGCCGCCGGCGCCGAGCGCCACCACCCGGAACCGGTCCGGGTTGCGCCGGACGATGTCGATGGCCTGCGTGCCGATCGAACCGGTGGACCCGAGCAGAACAAGGTCGCGGGGGGAAGTCACGAGCCCATTCTCCCCCACCGCCGCTGTACGCCCGCTGGGAGCCTCAGCCCTCCCGCCGGCCTCCCGCGCGCCCTTGATCAACACCACATCGCCGACCTGGCGGTATCCCGAACCCAGGACACCCCCGCCTCGCCGAACTCGTGTCGATCAAGGGCATGCGGACCGCACCCCCACGACGGCCCCTGCGGGCAGGCGCGCCACGGCGGGCGACCCGACGCCGACCATGGCCGACTGTCATGATCATGCGCCTGATCGACGGATGGCCCGGGGTGTCCTGCTCCGCGAGCATCAGCGGCGATCACGGTCAAACACGGAGGGGACCACATGAACCAGAAGCTTCAGGCGCGCGCGTTCGAGCGGGTGGCGTCGATCCTGCAACCCGGGGAACAGCCGGTCACCGCGACCCGGGCGTTGGTCGGGAGTTTCTCGGCCGGCCGACTCGGGACGGTCGTCTCGCAGGGGCTGATCACCGCAGGTGCCGGGGCGGTGGGCCACGCGCTGTCGCGGACCAAGAAGCAGTTCGTCGTCCTCACCGACCGGCGACTCATCTTCCTGCCGCAGACCTTCCTCGGCGGGCCCGGCACCGGTGTACTCGGCGAGGTGCCCCGGGAGCACGTCGCGCTCGCCGAGGCGAAGATGGGCGTCGTGAGCCTGCTGCGCCTCGCCTTCGGCGCCGCGGGAGACGGCCTCACCCTGACCTTCCCCCGGGTGGACAAGAAGAACGCCGAGGCCCTCGCGGCGGCCCTGGCACCGGTGCCGACCGCCTGACCCGTTCCGGCCGGCAGCAGGGACACACGCAGATCTTGGACAGTTTCCGTTCGGTAGGCGGGCTCAACCGGTGGTTGCAACACCCCCTTTTGGTGGTTGTCGTTGGGGTGGTTATGGCGTCGAGGTTGAGTGCGTTGGAGCGGGAGCAGAT
>NZ_JBEXIM010000075.1:0-5716 GCF_040608575.1 Micromonospora sp. NPDC005171
CTGGCAGTTGAACGTGCCCCAGGCGGGCACCTACCAGGTGTACGCCCGCTTCCCGACGGTGTCCGGGGCGGCCACCGACGCGAAGTACACGGTCACCTCCAGTGCGGGCCCGACGGTGAAGACGGTGAACCAGAGCGCCGGCGCTGGCACCTGGGTCAGCCTCGGCTCGTTCAGCTTCGCTGAGGGCAACGCCCAGAAGGTGACCCTGTCGGATCAGGCCACCGGCACGGTCGTCGCCGACGCGGTGAAACTCGTCCGGGACAACTCCGCCGACGTCGACAACGAGAAGCACGACTACAGCTACCGGTACGACACCAACGGCAACCTGACCACGATCACGGACGCCAGCCCGGACACCCGGGTGGACAGCTACGCGGTGACGTACACCGGGTTGAACCAGGTCGAGAAGGTCACCGAGTCGAAGTCGGGCGCGACGGTGAACTCGACGTCGTTCACCTACAACGAGAACAGCGCGCCGCTGACCACCGACCACGACAAGCAGTACTCGTCCTACCAGTACGACGCCCGGAACCTGGTGTCGGAGGTGACCAACGGCAAGTCGGCCACCGACGCGTCGGCGAAGGTGACGACGTACACCTACACCGACCGGGCGGAAAAGCTGCGGGAGGTCAAGGGCAACAGCAACACCGTCGACTACACGTACTTCCTCGACGGGCGGCTGAAGTCCCAGACAGAGAAGAAGCCCAACGAAACCCTGGTTTCCGAATCGACCCTCGACTACGACCTCAACGGCAACCGCTCACACGACGTCACGAAGAAGATGAACGCCGACAACCACGGCGCTTACCTGACCACGACCAGTGACTTCACCTACGACCCACGGGACCGGCTCGCGGGGTTGACGAAGACCGGTGACGGCGCGGGCACGGAAACGTACGTGCACGACGCGAACAGCAACGTCACCAGCCAGACGGTGAAGGGCACCACGACGGCGTTCAACTACGAGCGCAACCGGCTGCTGACCGCGGCGACCGGGGGCTCGACGGCGTCGTACAACTACGACCCGTTCGGCCGCCTGGACACCGTCACCGCCGCCGGAACGGTGATCGAGCGCAACGTGTACGACGGCTTCGACCACGTCGTCGAGAACCGCAAGAACAACGGCACCGCCACGTCGGTCACGAAGTACACGTTCGACCCGATGGACCGCACGACGACCAAGACCACCGACGCCGGCGGTGCCAAGGCCAAGACCACCACGTTCAACTACCTCGGCCTATCCGGTGAGGTCCTGGACGAGGAGGTCGCCGGGAAGCTGACCAAGTCCTACCAGTACTCCCCATGGGGTCAGCGGCTGTCGCAGGTCACCCACAACGCCGACGGTACAAGCGAGGACGGCTACTACGGCTACA
The DNA here is from genome assembly GCF_040608575.1 of Micromonospora sp. NPDC005171. NCBI lineage: Bacteria > Bacillati > Actinomycetota > Actinomycetes > Micromonosporales > Micromonosporaceae > Micromonospora > Micromonospora sp. NPDC005171. The sequence continues at coordinate 1,374 of NZ_JBEXIM010000075.1, forward strand.
ACCCGCACACCGACGTCGAGACCCTGACCGACAAGACCGGCGACACCAAGGCCACCTACGGCTACACCGCCTACGGCAAGAACGACGACACCCAGTTCACGGGCATCGACAAGCCCGACGCGGCGGACCCGACGAAGGAGCCGTACAACGCCTACCGGTACAACGCCAAACGCTGGGACCAAGGCTCCGGCAACTACGACATGGGCTTCCGCGACTACAGCCCAGGCCTCAACCGGTTCCTGTCCCGCGACAGCTACAACGGCGCCCTGGCCGACATGAAGCTGGGTATCGATCCTTGGACCGGCAACCGGTACGCGTTCTGCGGGGGCAACCCGATCTCGGGCGTGGAGCTGGATGGTCACATTCCGTTGGGGCCGGACGATCAAGCCTTGATTGCTGCTGCCAGCGCTCAAGTTGATGCTCCTGATATCCCGGTTGTCGATCAACTCCTCGAATATTCCGACACGGTGAAGGCGACTGCCGCCGCTGCTGGGGTCGATCCAGCCACTGTGATGGGGCTCTTGATCAAGGAGAGCAGCCTTCGGACGATGGGAGGTGGGGCGGCCAGGACCTACGAGGCCGGGCAGGTGAGACTGGATAAGCTGGGCGTCTGGTCAGCTCTGGTCGGCCACGGTCCTTCGATTGGCATGTGCCAGATGCAAGAAGCTACATTCAATAAGACGGCGGAGCAGCACCCCGAGGTCTTTGCAGGTCGGGCCTGGGAGGAGATGGTCAACGATGACGAGCTTGCCATCACCGCTATGACCTATCAGGTGAAGATGCTGCAGGAAGCTGCCGAGACGAAGAGTAACAACACTGTGTTGACGACGGACCAGCTCGTGGCCGTCGGTTACAACCAAGGGCAAGACTCGATGGTTGAGATGATGACGTCGGGCAACCTGAACGACGATGCGCGGAAATACGTGTACGGCCAAGATGTCAGACCAGGCTACTCGGACTTCAGATCAACCACGGAGTTTGCCTGGGGCGGGTGGAAGCACACTGTGTTTAATCCTGGGTGGTTGATAATGTAACTGTCATGACCAGTGCTCATGAGGCCCGCGCTGTCCGACCGACGGCGCGGGCCGTCAGTTCTCCGGCAGTGTGGATATTGTCGATCTCTCTCGTTGTCTCCCTGGCCACTCTCACCGGTTGTATCGGGCAGCGGAGGGCCGTCGCCGATCTTAAGAAATGCTCGTCGCGAGTGAGTATCGACGGGTACCGGGAGGTTGACTCGTACGTAGACAGGGCGTCGTGGAACGTCGCGTATGTCGGGCCTCCGGAAGCTGATCCGCTGAAACTTCTGACCGGGGATGTTGTCGACGTTTCCCCTGTCGATGAATCGCCAGACGGCCCATTCGCTGTCATCGGTGAAGGCAGCGTCAATGGTGCTGCATACTGCAAATTCTTCACCAAGCGGTGGAACAAGCCGACCGGGCCGACCGTCGTCGTGAAAGTCGACCAAGCGGCTTCCGAGAACATCGCAAGTGGCAGAGAGCAGCTTCTCCTTCTCTCCTTCATTTCTATTAGCGATTAGAGATGATGCGAAGCGCCGGCGCCCAGCACCGGGGTGATCGCGTAGTCAGGCGGTGGGTGCCCTGAGTTGGTGGGAGTTGGGGGTCTGCGGGGCGTTCGGCGCGAATCATCGAGGCTAACCCGATGCTGCTATTTCGAAGCTTTGGAAGGATGGGAAACTCGTCCATGCCGTTGACCTTTCCGTCGCATCCGGGCGCAGTGCTTCCGCTCAAGCTCTGGCGTCCCCGCTGGTTCGATGGGGTAGCGCTGACGACCGGAGCGATTGCACCTGACGTCAGATACGCATTCCTTGGGTTTGGTCCGGATTGGCAGAGCCATACTGCGTCGGCGCTGGTGTGGTGGTGTCTGCCCGTTGCGCTGCTCGGTGCATGGCTTATTCGCGCATCCATCGCCACGATCGCAGCCCACCTACCCAACCTTGGTCCTCTCGCACTCGGCGACTATGGAGTGCTGACGAAGGTGCGCCATCCCTGGCAGATTACCGCCGGTTGCGCAATGGTCGGCGCGGCAAGTCACATCGGCTGGGACCATATGACGCACACTGTGGCATGGCTGCGTATCGTGTTCGATATCGAATGGAGCCAGGTCAGCGGCGTCGCCTGGTGGACGGTGTCGGACATCGCCAGCAGCCTTCTCGGCGCGCTGGCTACCGTCGGCGTCGCTGTCGTAGTCGGCCGTCGTCGGTTGCTTCGTGCCTGGCATGGTAAACCACCACTGGTCCTCACTCACCCGAGAATCTTCTGGTCCGTCGTGGGCGGCGTTTCAAGTATCGGATACACCCTGACACCTCTGATGCCCGCTGCGGAACTACCGTCGGCGACTATCGTGCGGCTGCTTTGTGTAACAGCAAGCGCCCTGCTAGCCGCCGCCATGGCGGTGCAAGCCAGAAATGCTTACCTACTAAAGTGAATTCAGCGTTCCCCGGCTCGTCTCTCGCCTCAACATCGAGCGGCGCGCTGTGCGCTTGTACCGCGAGTCGGACCCAAACCGGTCATCCGGCGCCTGGCCGCGCACCTCGGCGTGCATCATGAGGCGTTGCGGTAATGGATCCGTCAGGCCGAGGCCGACGCGCGTGGGCGCACCGATCGGCCCAGCAGCGAGATGGCCGAGGAGAACCGCCGGCTGCGCAGGGAAGTCGCCGAGCTGCGGCGGGCGAACGAAATCCTGAAGGCGGCGAGCGCGTATTTCGCGGCGGAGCTGGACCCGACCCGGCGGCGGTCATGAACCGCGCAACGGTCTACCTGCAGGACGGCTATGGCCGGCCCATCGAGACCACCAACGCCAAGAACCAGACCACCAAGCTCGGCTGGGACGACGACCACAACGTCACCCGTCTCGAAGAGGCCAACGGCGCCCCCATCGACCTGGACCTACGACGCCAAGACCGGTTACCCGACCGAGATCAAGGACGCCGAGGCGGTCAAGAACGGCACTCCCGGCACGGTGCTGACCTACCAGCGCCAGCTCAACGGCTACGTCGCCGACCTGTACGGTGCCAAAACTCTGTTTCAGGCTTGTGAGCTGCGAATTTGCGAGGAGCTCAAGCTGCCCGGTGGTACTCGTTGATCACGCCGTTCAGGACGCGGCGTCGCCGGATCGGCTTGTCGATCGCGACGACCATACCGGGGTCGTAGTCGGGTGGATGCTGGTCCAGGCTCTGGTGTGGCCGGTGCCGGTCGAAGTGGTCCTCATAGTGGCGTAACACCGTGCGGGCGTGCTGTTCGTTGTAGATCAGGACCCGGTCGGTGCACTCGGCCCGGACACTGCCCACGAAGCGTTCCGCGAACGCGTTCGCCCGGGGCGTGCGCGGCGGAGTCTTCAGCACGTCGGTGCCTTGGCGGCGAACACCGTGTCGAACGACGCGGTGAACTTTGGCGTTGCGGTCGCGGATCAGGAACCGGCACAGTGTCATACGGTCGCCGAGGTTCAGCACCAGGTTGGGGGCCTGCTGGGTAGTCCAGGCGGCGGTCGGGTGGGCGGTGACGCCGAGGATGTGCACCCGTCGGGTCGTGATCTCCATGACGAACAGCACATACAACCGCCGCAGCGTGACGGTGTCGATGTGGACGTAGTCGGTCGCCAGCAGGCCGGACGCCTGCGCGCGCAGGAACGTCCTCCAGTTGGTGTCGATCTCGGATGGGGCAGGACCGCGCTTCGAGCTGGCGAGGATGCGACGGATGGTGCCAGCGCCGACCCGATGGCCGAGCCCGACGAGTTCGCCTTGGAGGCGCCGGTGCCCCAGCCGGGATTCTCCCTGGCCAGGCGCAGGATCAGGTCCCGGACGTCGTCGCTGATCGATGGTCGTCCGGGCCGGTTCGGGTAGGTCCAGTGCCGGCGGACCAGCCGGCGGTGCCAGGCCAGCAGGGTGGCTGGGGGTAACGATCCGATGCCTCCAGAGTTCCCGTGGCAGTGCCCGGACCAGCGCGGACAACACTGCCCGCTCCGGCCACGACAGGCGCGGCCGACCGACCCGACGGCGTAGCACCGCCACCTCGTGGCGCAGCACCGGGAACTCTGCGGCCAGCGTGGACCCGCTGCGCGTGGCCAGCGGCAATCAGCCGAACATCCGCACCGCATTCAGGTACAGCAGCCGAACCAACACGCCTGCCATCCTGCGTCATTGTCGCGAAACAGCAGCTCACACCCTGTGCGACGAGTTTTGGCACGGAACAGGATGTCGAGCCGCGCCAAGATCGTGATAACTGAGGGTGACTGCATGGGCGACCGAATTGCCGCGCGTATCGCGGCATAGCGGTTGCTCTACCTGAGATCTTCGATCGACGTGTGGGCCGCAGCTTCACGTTCGG
>NZ_JBEXIM010000076.1:0-5689 GCF_040608575.1 Micromonospora sp. NPDC005171
CATCCGGAATCGCCCACCTGCACAACATCGCTCTGACCGGCTGACCAGAACCGATGCCGGGCAACGCCCGCCTCGAGTTACGAGACATCGCTTAGTCGAGCCTTAGAATCGCTCGATCCCAGGCGCAGAACCGCCAACCGCCACAACGATGTCTTGGGAGTCGGAAAATTCCCCTGGCATTCAGTGCAGCTTCATGCCTTCCCTTAGCAGTTCGTTCAGTACTGCACGCCCGTCAGGGTCGCCTGTAGCAGCGACCACGTCCAGCGGTGAAATATAGTCCTGCACCTGGCCGCGTCGGCAGTTCTGTAGACGAACCTCGAGAAAGGCTAGAACATCGTTCGCCCATGAAGAGTCAATTCCTCTCACCCGGCTGACGGATCGCGTGTATGCGGATTCGCCATCGCGGAGAAAGTAGCCTCCATCTAACGTGGGCATCAAGTCTTGTGCCAACTGCACCCCTCCCCGGAACGCGACGTCACGGAATATGGAGCCCCTGAAATCGTTTCCTTCGAATCGATTCCGTTCGCGACCTAGCTCGGCAGCAACGTTCGGCAACGGATGCGCGTCGAATACGACGCGCTCCAACCTCGATTCGAAGACGCAGTCCACAAATTGGGCCGATAAAGAAATCCAGCCTCTGATCTTCGAGTTCTCGAACCTGCAATTCCTGAACGTCGCCCTGCCAACTGAACTAACACCCAATTCGCAGTTGACAAAGACGCACCCATCATAGTGCGATTCCACGCTTCCCGCACCGAGGCTGCCGTGTTTTATTTTTATCGATCGGAATACCACCCGATCCAGCCGCGCCCCATTGGCGACAACAATCTCATCAATCTTCGGGTTGGAGAACTCCTGTTCACTGAATACGCCCCCATGCACGATCAGGCGAGTTCCAGTCAAGTATTTGTCAAGCCTTTGCAAGGCATCTTCCTGTCCTGACGAGGCATCAGTTTGCAACCAAGTTTACCGGAGTCCGACCTGAACAGTGAGCTGATAGGCAACGTAAGAGGACGTGACATAACCTTTACTTCGGCCAACATGCGGTGCAACATCGAATCCGGTCGTGAACTCCACCTGCCTACCCGTTTGAGTATCAGTAAAATCTACGCCGTGACTTGCCTTGTAACGGAAGCGACCTGGATGAGACACTTGCAGCTCATCCCTAACTGCGCGATGCAGCGCGGTTCCGAATATCATGCGCCACATGAACGGGCCTTTTCGAGCGGGAAGCGTCAGCTCTTCTGGGCTCAAGTGCTTATTCATCAAATCTTCAGGGCTACCCGCGTTTTTGAGAGCCTGGTCGGCAGCGTCGCGCACGATTTGAGTCGATTCGTTGGGCGCGCCCACGCCTTCGCCTCTCACCACCCAGACAAATCCGATGGCGGCAGCCAGCTCCAACGATATATCTCGGCATTCGTTCGGGTGAAGACGGCACATCTCTTCTTCATATTGCTGCATCGCCATCTCGCGGACGCCTTGATACGCGTCCGGTCCGGTCAAATCGGCCCACTTGGCCCCGTATAGGGCCTCGAGTTTCCGCTTAGACCGCTCCCCGTCGGCCGCCCAAGGTTTTGATGCCGCCCCTGGCGCATCAGTCGACGATCCGCCTACCTTGCGACCAGAGCAGTGTGGCCAGCATTCAGAGTTTTTTTCTTTCTCTTCACGGTTGCCATTCTCATCACCGGGCCGATAGCCGGGGCAACTGACGACAGTTATGCAATCAGCCGGGATCATTCCACTGGGGTCACTGAGGTTCACTGGGGAGTTATTGGCGTACGTATAGGAGTCCCACTGCTGTGGGTTGCCCAGATCCAGGATCGGGTCTACCGAGATGAAACGGCCCAGTGTTCGGTCGTACTGTCGGGCGCCGATGTTGATCAGGCCGGTGGGGTCGTTCTCTCCGCCGACGAAGCCCTTGCTGTTGGGCCAGGTGGGGTTCGTTCCGCGGGGTGTGCCGTAGGGGGTTTGCCGGCGGATGTCCACTGTTTGGGTGCCGGCGTTGATGGCGACTTGTTGGGTGCCTTGGTGGTCGCTGTAGAGCCAGGTCAGGTCGGTGACCGCGGAGCCCGCGGTGCGGCTGGCGATGGTCGTGCCGGCGAAGTCGTAGTAGCGGGTGCCGGTGGTGACGCCGCCTTGGAAGCGGATCTCCTGCCCTGGTAGGTACAGGGTGGTGCCGGTGGTGTCTTTGCGGATGAGCCGGACGCCGTCGGTGTCGTAGATGTTGGTCTCGATGGCCTGTCCGGCGACGCTGACGGTGGCGAGCTTGCCTTCGGCGTCCCAGCCGAGGATGTGGTTGTTGGCACTGGTGACGCAGTTGTTGCTGACGGAGTGGGCGCCGGGCCGGCAGGTCATATTGCCCGACTTATCATATTCGTACTTATTGCTAACGGTCCGAGCCGGGTTTGCGGTGCTTACGGCCTTCACGTTGGTGACGGCGTGGGGTCGTACGACTCCCGGGCCACCGTCGGGCACGCTGTAGCTGCGGGTGGTTTTCCCGCTGCTGTCGTTGCTGGTTTCGGTGAGCCGGCTGCCGGTGTCGCTGAAGGTCCAGTCCTGCCAGTACGGTGCCGGCCCGCCGAGGTTGGCGAGGGCGGGGTCCGTGTCGCAGGAAACCCCGGCCTTCGGGGTCCAGGCGGTCGTCAGGCGCCCGAGGGCGTCGTCGCGGAAGCATTGGGCGTCTGCTTCACCGACCTGTGGGGTGTCGGTGATCGCTTCGAGGTTGCCGGCGTCCTTGTAGGAGTAGCGGCGGTCCGAGACCGTGCCGGCGACTGTCGAGCGCTCGATGATGGTCCGGTCGACGCGGCGGGTTGCCCCATCGCGGTAGACGGTGTCCTGGGTGAAGTTGCCGCTCCCAGGGATTTTGTAGATCGAACCGCTACGTTCGCCGTACGCGGTGTAGCTGGCGGTCGCCAAGGTACCCACAAAGCCCGTGAGGCTGGTGTCCAGGCGCACCGGCATACCGGTCGTGGCGTCATAGTCGGTGGTGAGCTCCTCGTTGACGAGTCCGCCACCGCCGGGGTAGGCGATCGTCGTCGGTGCGCCGGTGAACTGGGAGTAGCCGTAGCCATAGACGTAGGTTTGGTCGAGGCCGGACTCGACCGGTGGGATCACGTAGTTGACGCCGGTCGGTTGGTAGCGCTCGTTGAAGTTGCGGACCTGCCACTTGTACGCGCTGGCGGTGCCGGCGGTGTCGTAGTCGTAGCGGATCTTCTGGGTGAGCTGTCCTTTGAATCTGGGGTTCGGCTCGCCGTAGAGGGTGTCGTATTTCCACTCGGAGCGCAGCCGTCCGGTGGCGGAGTCGTCGCGGAGTTGTGTTTTGCGGCCGAGTTGGTCGTAGACGTACCAGAGTGCCTCGCCGCGGGCGTCAACGGTCTTCTGCAACGCGTTGTCGTCGTAGAAGGAGTTGGTCGTGGTGCCCTTGTCCGGGTCGGTGGTGCGCCAGAGGCGGCCCTTGGCGTCGTACTCGTTGATCCACTCGTTCCCGGCGGAGTCGGTGTTCTTCGTCGCCTGGCCCTTGCGGTTGAAGGCGTAGGTGGTCTCCAGGTATTCACCGTTGACGCCGGAGGGCGTGGTGTGTTGCCGCAGTGCGACGGTCCGGCCCTCGACGTCGGTGACGGTGGTGGTGGGGGTGCCGCCCTTCGGCGGGGTGACCTTGGTCAGATCACCCTCGTGACTGGTGACGGTGCGCCACTTCTCGACGAGGTTCGTGGTGTCGTCACCGGCGAGGAAAATGCTGTTCGTGGGGCGGGACGCCTGGTCGTAGACGGTCCGGGAGACCGCGGGTACGGACCAGTCGGGTTCGGACCAGAGGACGCCTGACGGGGCGCCGGGCTCCGCGTGGGGGGCGTAGCTGGCTGCCGTGCGCCCGTATTCGTCGTAGAGGGTGTCGGTGACGACCCGGTCGCTGCTGCCGCCCAGCGATGGCGACTGGGTTTGCCGCGGACGTAGCAGCCCGTCGAGGATCTGGTGCGAGGTGATGTAGACGCCGTCGGCGTTCAAGGTCTTCGACGTGACGTAGGGGTAGCTGTCGCGTCCGGCAGCAAAGGTATAGGTGTATTGCGTCGACGGGGTGTTCGGGTTGGCGGCGCTGGTCCACCCTGGGGTCCACACCTTAGCCACGCGTCCGAGCGCGTCGTACTGAATTGTCGAGGTGACCTTGTCGTGACCTGGCCAGCCACTGCACGGCCAGCCGACGCGCCTCCTCCCGGGGCATTCGTGACTTGCGGCGGATCACTTTGACAAGGCGCCGCACCACGATGTCCTCCCACCGTTCCCTGAAGTCGTCATCGGGCACCTCAATGAGGATCTTCGGACGGTCCGGGTCGTGCTTCAGACGGTCGCCCGGACGGCCAGGCTGCAAGTAGATGGCGCGGCTATTGAGGGCGTTGTCGACGATCATGCCCTCACGGCCGATGCTGAACGTCAGTACCGCCCGGGCCTCGATCGGGCGAACGAACCACAGCGACAGAGCGACGAAGTCCTCATCCCGCTCACCCTGTCCCCACCGATACGTGACGTCGCCCGCTGGAAGGTGGCGATGCAAGCGGACTAGTTCATCGAGGTCAGGCCGGCTGGTGGTGTCGATGACGACCAACGGCACCATCCGGCCGTCAGCGGCCGGCCCCGCAAGTGCGGCGTCTGCGACGACGGGCACGATGTCAGCAGGATCTACCGCTCGTCTAGTCGGTCGCTTGGCCGTCCGACGTTTGATCATGATTCACCTCCGGCAGGACAGATGCGCTGACTGTCACGGCGATACCCCGGCTGTCCTGCAAGACAGCGTCGTAACGCTGGATTCCGGCACCTTGTGGGAACAGGTCGGCGGGTAGCTCGAAGGTCAGCCACCCGGCGACCGCACCGTTGGACTGCAGGCGCGCGGGCAGGTCCAGTGCGGTCACGTCGGCCGGGAACACATCTCCGTTAGCCCGGTGACCGACCTTTATCGTCATCGCGTGACCGGTCGGCAGGGTGTAGGCGATGTGCAACTCGGCACCGACGATAGCCGCATCGCGGTCAGTGGGGTTGACTGCGAGGATCCTAATGCCGACCCAGCGCGAGGTGCCTGATCGTCTCCACGATGCCGAGTCGGTAAGAGTGACGTCCAGTCGGGCCACCCGGCGCTCCTCTTGCTGCATCGATAACGCCAGGGCCTGCCGCGAGGTGTTGCGGTTGGACAGTGCGACCAGCATCGCGAGCAGTGCCACGGCCGCCGACGCCACGGGTACCCACTGTGTCCACCCGGGATCCGGGGACACGGGCGGCTGAGCCAAAACGAGGAGCATGTGGCACAGAATGCCTGACGGGACACCCACGTGACACCGGGTGAACGACCTAGGTCGCGACGGTGATGATGTAAACAGTGCCAGAATCCGACGGCCTTTACCGGAGCTCTTTGGACTGCCGGATGCGCAGTGCCGGGAGCCAGACGTCACCGGCGTGACACAGTTCATCGCGCCATCGACTCTCAACAGGCAAGACGCCGCACCCGCAAATCTTCAGCAAGCGATCACAGCAATAGCGCCCTGCGACCAATTCTTGATCTTCAGATGCGGGAATCCGCAGGTCATCAGCCTGCGACTAAGAATCGCGTGCGGTTTAGGAAACCGATGCTCTATCCCCTGAGCTACGGGGGCGCGAGTGGTCAGTGTAACGACCTGCGGGTTGACCCGCGTTGGCAGGGAGTGAC
>NZ_JBEXIM010000077.1:0-3474 GCF_040608575.1 Micromonospora sp. NPDC005171
CTGGAAGATTGTCCGGCGGTGTCCTACTCTCCCACACCCTCACGAGTGCAGTACCATCGGCGCTGGAGGGCTTAGCTTCCGGGTTCGGAATGTAACCGGGCGTTTCCCCTCCGCCATGACCGCCGTAACTCTATGAACATATCAAACAACCCCGGCACACACGTCACGGGTGTTCGCTTGTTCAGAGTTGCACAGTGGACGCGTAGCAGCTTAGTAGTCAAGTCCTCGGCCTATTAGTACCGGTCAACTGAACCCGTTACCGGGCTTACATTTCCGGCCTATCAACCCAGTCGTCTAGCTGGGGGCCTTACCCCACCAAAGGTGGGTGGGATACCTCATCTTGAAGCAGGCTTCCCGCTTAGATGCTTTCAGCGGTTATCCCTTCCGAACGTAGCTAACCAGCCGTGCCCTTGGCAGGACAACTGGCACACCAGAGGTTCGTCCGTCCCGGTCCTCTCGTACTAGGGACAGCCCTTCTCAAGTATCCTACGCGCACGGCGGATAGGGACCGAACTGTCTCACGACGTTCTAAACCCAGCTCGCGTACCGCTTTAATGGGCGAACAGCCCAACCCTTGGGACCTGCTACAGCCCCAGGATGCGACGAGCCGACATCGAGGTGCCAAACCATCCCGTCGATATGGACTCTTGGGGAAGATCAGCCTGTTATCCCCGGGGTACCTTTTATCCGTTGAGCGACACCGCTTCCACTCGCAAGTGCCGGATCACTAGTCCCGACTTTCGTCCCTGCTCGACCTGTCAGTCTCACAGTCAAGCTCCCTTGTGTACTTGCACTCAACACCTGATTGCCAACCAGGCTGAGGGAACCTTTGGGCGCCTCCGTTACCTTTTAGGAGGCAACCGCCCCAGTTAAACTACCCACCAGACACTGTCCCTGAACCGGATAACGGTCCGAAGTTAGATACCCAAATCAACCAGAGTGGTATTTCAAGATTGCCTCCACCCATACTGGCGTATGGACTTCACCGGCTCCCACCTATCCTACACAAGCTAATTCGAGTACCAATGTCAAGCTATAGTAAAGGTCCCGGGGTCTTTCCGTCCTGCCGCGCGTAACGAGCATCTTTACTCGTACTGCAATTTCGCCGGGCCTGTGGTTGAGACAGTGGGGAAGTCGTTACGCCATTCGTGCAGGTCGGAACTTACCCGACAAGGAATTTCGCTACCTTAGGATGGTTATAGTTACCACCGCCGTTTACTGGCGCTTAAGTTCTCCGCTTCGCCCCGAAGAGCTAACAGGTCCCCTTAACGTTCCAGCACCGGGCAGGCGTCAGTCCATATACATCGAATTACTTCTTCGCATGGACCTGTGTTTTTAGTAAACAGTCGCTTCCCCCTGCTCTCTGCGGCCATACAACGCTCCACCCGCGCGGGGCTTCACGTCTCCGGCCCCCCTTCTCCCTAAGTTACGGGGGCAATTTGCCGAGTTCCTTAACCACAGTTCGCCCGATCGCCTCGGTATTCTCTACCTGACCACCTGTGTCGGTTTGGGGTACGGGCCGCTAAGAACTCGCTAGAGGCTTTTCTCGGCAGCATAGGATCACTGACTTCACCTGAATCGGCTCGGCATCACGTCTCAGCCTTCATGTGTTGCGGATTTGCCTACAACACGGCCTACACGCTTACCCCGGCACAACCACCGGCCGGGCTCAGCTACCTTCCTGCGTCACCCCATCGCTTGACTACTACCCATCAGGTTCCCACGCTCCCCATCCTCAACCCGAAGGTCTCGAACGGTTCGGGTGGTTAGCACAACGAGGTTCATCAGGGACGCTCTTTCGCGGGTACGGGAATATCAACCCGTTGTCCATCGACTACGCCTCTCGGCCTCGCCTTAGGTCCCGACTCACCCAGGGCGGATTAGCCTGGCCCTGGAACCCTTGGTCATCCGGCGGAAGGGTTTCTCACCCTTCTTTCGCTACTCATGCCTGCATTCTCACTCGTGCCGCGTCCACAACTGGGTCACCCCGCTGCTTCACTCGCGGCACGACGCTCCCCTACCCATCCACACACCTGCACAAGGAATCAAGTCCAAGCGAGGATAAAATGTGAATGCCACAGCTTCGGCGGTGTGCTTGAGCCCCGCTACATTGTCGGCGCGGAACCACTTGACCAGTGAGCTATTACGCACTCTTTAAAGGGTGGCTGCTTCTAAGCCAACCTCCTGGTTGTCTATGCGACCCCACATCCTTTTCCACTTAGCACACGCTTAGGGGCCTTAGCTGGTGATCTGGGCTGTTTCCCTCTCGACTACGAAGCTTATCCCCCGCAGTCTCACTGCCGCGCTCTCACTTACCGGCATTCGGAGTTTGGCTGATTTCGGTAAGCTTGTGGGCCCCCTAGACCATCCAGTGCTCTACCTCCGGCAAGAAACACGCGACGCTGCACCTAAATGCATTTCGGGGAGAACCAGCTATCACGGAGTTTGATTGGCCTTTCACCCCTAACCACAGGTCATCCCCCAATTTTTCAACATTGGTGGGTTCGGCCCTCCACGCGGTCTTACCCGCGCTTCAGCCTGCCCATGGCTAGATCACTCCGCTTCGGGTCTAGGACACGCGACTGAATCGCCCTATTCAGACTCGCTTTCGCTACGGCTCCCCCACACGGGTTAACCTCGCCACATGCCACTAACTCGCAGGCTCATTCTTCAAAAGGCACGCCGTCACCCCGCAAGGCTCCGACGGATTGTAGGCGAACGGTTTCAGGTACTATTTCACTCCCCTCCCGGGGTACTTTTCACCATTCCCTCACGGTACTTGTCCGCTATCGGTCACCAGGAAGTATTTAGGCTTACCAGGTGGTCCTGGCAGATTCACGGCAGATTTCAGGGGTCCGCCGCTACTCGGGAACACCCACAGAAGGTCAGCAACTTTCACCTACCGGACTCTCACCGTCTACGGTCAGCCATTCCAGACTGTTCGACTAGCCACTGACTTTGTAACTCCTCGAACAAGTGTCAGCTTGTTCAGCGGGGTCCCACAACCCCGACCACGCAACCCCTGACAGGTATCACACGCAGCCGGTTTAGCCTCGATCCGCTTTCGCTCGCCACTACTCACGGAATCACTAAATTGTTTTCTCTTCCTACGGGTACTGAGATGTTTCACTTCCCCGCGTTCCCTCCACACACCCTATGTGTTCAGGTGTGGGTGACACCACATGACTGGTGCCAGGTTTCCCCATTCGGACACCCTGGGATCACAGCTTGGTTGACAGCTCCCCCAGGCCTATCGCGGCCTCCCACGTCCTTCATCGGCTCCTGGTGCCAAGGCATTCACCGTTCGCCCTTGACAACTTGACCACAAAGATGCTCGCGTCCACTGTGCAATTCTCAACAAACGACCAACCCACAACCCGATCCGCCCCACACCAAACCCAACACTCCGTTGGCGGTATATGGGGCCAGGCCATGCCTGGCAACCTCGTGCAGCGCACACGCCACACTCAAGGC
>NZ_JBEXIM010000078.1:0-4703 GCF_040608575.1 Micromonospora sp. NPDC005171
TCTGCTCCCGCTCCAACGCACTCAACCTCGACGCCATAACCACCCCAACGACAACCACCAAAAGGGGGTGTTGCAACCACCGGTTGAGCCCGCCCTGGTAACGAAAGTGTCCAAGATCTAGTTGTGGCCCGTCGGCGGCGCGGCGTCAGGCGGCGAAGATGCGCGCGTAGATCTCGTCGATGACGTCGTTCTTCGCCAGGCTGTAGTCGCGGGGGCGGTGCGCGGTGTCCCGGGCGAGACGGCGTTTGACCCTGGCGTACCGCTCCCGGTCGTGCGGATGCGAGCGCAGCCAGTCGCGGAAGAGCCGGTGCCGGACGGGTTCCGGCGCACCCTGCGGCCAGACATGCAGGTTGACGTCCTCGGCTGGGCTGACGAGCATCCGATGCCCGTGCCACCAGGGCTCGCGCAGGACGAGCCGGTATCCGAGCCGCTCCAGCGCGGGAAGGTAGCCGGACTCCTTCGCGGTGTCCTCGACGATCAGGTCGATGTCGATGATCGGCTTGGCCGCCAGCCCGGGCACCGCCGTGGACCCGACGTGTTCCACACCGAGGACCGGGTCGCCCAGCGCCTCGACGATCGACGTGCGGAGGGCGACGAACCGCTGCGCCCAGTCCCTGTCGTACTCCTCGATCACGACGGACGCCCAGGTCCGTGGCGGCTCGCCGACCAGCCCGGCATCGACCTGTTCGGGGGTGCCGTGGAAACGCTGCACGACGTCCTGCGGATACTCGGCCACGTCAACCTCCTCAAGAAGCAAAGTCCGCCAGGCTACGACACGACAACCGGTGCTGACCCACCCGACCGATGCGGGCATCGCATGTCGGGTGGGCCACCATCCCCGCCGCCTAACGTCGGTGCTCGAAAGGGAAGGAGGCCCGGGTGCTGGATCGGCTCAACGAGGCCATGGCGTACATCGAGCGGCACCTCGACGAAAAGATCGAGGTGGCCGAGCTGGCGCGGATCGCGCTGACGTCGGAGTACCACTTCCGGCGGCTCTTCTCCGCACTGGCCGGAATGCCGCTGTCGGAGTACATCCGTCGGCGGCGGCTCACCGTCGCCGGTGCGGACGTGCTGGCGGGGGAGCGGACGTTGCTCGACGTCGCGGTGCACCACGGCTACGGCTCGGCGGAGGCGTTCGCCCGGGCGTTCCACGCCGTGCACGGCGTGGGGCCCGGAGAAGCCCGGCGTACGGGGGCAGCCCTGCGCGCCCAGCCCCGGATGTCCTTCCGACTCACAGTCGAAGGGAGCGGCAGCATGGAGTACCGAATCGTCGACAAGGACGCGTTCGCGCTGGTGGGGCGCAAGGCCCGGGTCCCGCTGGTGCACGAGGGGATGAACCCGGCGATCGTCGCGTTCATCCGGAGCATCGACAAGGAGACGACCGAGCGGATCGAGGCGCTCTCCGATCAGGAGCCGAAGGGGATCGTCAACGTCAGCGACAACCTCGCCGACAGTCGGCAGGAGGGCACCGAGCTGGACTACTGGCACGGGGTGGTGACCAGCGCGGTGCCGCCGGAGGACCTGGACGCGCTGCCGGTGCAGGCCGGCTCGTGGGCGGTCTTCACCACGTCCGGCGCGTTTCCGCAGGCGGTGCAGTACCTGTGGCGTGACGTGTTCACGCAGTGGTTTCCGTCCAACCCGTACCGCAGCCGACCTGGACCGGAGATCTCCCGGGTCCGGGTGTCGGCGGACGGCAGCCAGGCGGACGCTGAGCTGTGGATCCCGGTCGAAAGGGTACCCACCCCTATGTAGAGTTCCGATACAGTGGCCGGATGCGGATGACCATTCCGGTCGCGAAGGTGCTCGCGGCGCTGCTCGCCGAGCCGGACGCGCAGCGCTACGGGCTCGACCTGATGCGATTGACCGGCCTGCCCAGCGGCACCCTCTATCCGGTGCTGCACCGGCTGCAGGGGGCCGGCTGGCTGGCCGCCGACTGGGAGGCGATCGATCCCGTCGCGGCCGGCCGGCCGGCCCGCCGCTACTACCGGCTCACGGCCGTTGGGGTGACGCGGGCCCGCCAGGCGCTCGCCGACCTGCGGGCCGCGATCCCCGACGGTCGCCCCTCGTGGGGCGGCACCGAGCCCACCGGGGCACCAGCGTGGTGACCCGCCGGGTCGCCGAGCTGCTGCTGGATCTGGCCGCGCGCCGATGGCCGGCCGAGGTCCGCGACGACCTGCGCCGCGAGTGGGCCGCCGAGCTGCACGTGCTCGCCGAGAGCGGTCGCCGGACGACGATGCTGGGCTTCGCGGTGAGCCTCGCCGTCAGCCGCGCCGGCGCCCCGCTCGTCGACCGCACCCTGATGCATGGTCGGGCCAGCCGGACCGCGGCGGCGTTGCTGCTGTCCCCGATCGCCTGCGTAGGGATCGTGGCCCTCAGTGGGTTCGCGATGTTCCCCTTCTACGAATGGTTGATGTTCCGGGTGAGTTGGGGGGAGCGGGCGCAAAAGCCGATCTGGGCGGCGATCACCATCCTGCTGGCGGTCGTGCTTGCGGTGTTCGCTGCCCGCTGGGCCCGACACAACGCACTCGACGGCCCCCTGCGCATCGCGCTCGGCGTGGTGCTCCCGGTCGGTGCGGCCGTCATCCTGTTCATGTACGTCACCTTCGCCGAGGGCCTGGCCGGCGCCGTACCCGGTCTGCTGCTCTGGTTGGCCGGCCTGACCCTCGCGCTGTGGGCCGCGGCGCGCCTCGCCGCCCGGGGTCGCCTCCGCGCCGCCTGGTGGGTGGGCGTCCTCGGCGCACTCGTCGCCGCGGACCTCGCGGTGATCCTCGCCATCGTCGACGCCTACCCCGCCGGATTCGGCGCTGGGCCGACGATCGACGCACGGGAGCGCGTCGACCCGATCTCCGCGCCGCTGTGGCTCCTCGCCTGTTGGACGGACTGGAACTTCGGCCTGCCCCGGCCGATCGAGTGGGAGGTCTTCCTGATCACCAACCGGGTGTTCCTGGAGCCCATGCTCTACCTGGCCTGCATGCCGTACGCGCTCGCGTACACCATCCGGGCGGCACGGTCCGCGCCCGCCGCGCCTGTCGCTCTCGCGCCGACCCCGGCGTGAGCGTCAGTCGGGTACGTCGTCCCATGTCGTACCCGGCTCCAGGTAACCGGCCAGCTGGTTCTCGCGCAGCGCGTACGCGATGACCAGCAGGGCGTGCTTGTCCAGCTCGGGCAGCCGGTCCAGCGGGAACCACCGCACGGCCAGCGACTCGTCGTCGTTGACCTGGGCGGTGCCGGCCACCAGCCGGCACAGGAACCCCAGGTTCAGGTATTCGCAGCGGTCCCCGTTCGGGTACGTGTGCGGGTGCGACACGGCGCTGGACATCCGCACCGGGGCGACGTCCAGACCCGTCTCCTCGCGCACCTCGCGGACCAGCGCGGTGGCCGGCTGCTCGCCCGGCTCGACGAAACCGCTGATCACCGACCAGCGCCCGTCGTCGGCGCGCTGGCCGAGCAACAGCTCCCCGGCATCGTTGCGGACCACCGCGCTGACGCTCGGCAGCCAGAGCAGGTCGTTACCGACGTGCTTGCGCAACCCCGCGATGTAGTCAGGTGTCGCCATCCGATGATCATAGGCCGCGCGACCCCGCCGAGCAGCGGGCGTGCGGGTCAGCGGACGATCCGCACCACCTGGCACCGGGCTCCGTCTCCGGTGGCCCCGCCCAGGGTGGACGGAGAATGACCGCCTCCCATCGTCGAACCTTCGTCACTGACCTGGTCAATTCCCCGGAGGCCCACCAGTCGACCCGGGCGCCGCGAACTCATGTTCTGAAACTGCCGAACTCGGGCTTCTTTTGGTGTTCCGGCCCGAAGCGCGAAATGCATATCTACTGTGGAGATCGTCGGCGACTTGTGCGATCCGGTGGCGGCCGGCCGGTTCGCGGTGCACAGTGATTCCCATGAGCGACAGCGGACGTGGTGGGCAGTTCTACTGGTGCACCCGGCATCACCGGGTCGAGACGGACTCCGACGTGTGTCCGGCGAAGCACGTTCTCGGCCCGTACGACTCGGCGGCCGACGCGGAGAACGCCCTGCAACGGGTGCAGGAGCGGAACGAGGCGTGGGATGCCGAGGACGCTCGTTGGGCCGGGGACGACAAATAGGCGGCGCGGGACGGCTCGCGCCGAGATACTTCGTGCTCCGCGAGGACGCACGCGAGAGCACGTCCCCCGAGGAGGGAACCACGATGGCCGAAGCACAGCAGGCCACCAAGCGCCCGGCCGCCCGACGCACCACCGCGAAGAAGACCGCCGCGGCGGAGCGGAACACGGCGGCCAGCCGGACCACCCCCGTGCGCAAGTCCACCACGGCTGCCGCGAAGGCACCGGCCCGCAAGGCCGCCGGCGCGGCGGGCCGCGCCCCGGCCAGGAAGACCACCACGGCGGCCACGAAGGCCCCCGCGAAGAAGGCCACGACCAAGACCACCGCCGCGGCCAAGAAGGCCCCCGCGAAGACCTCGACCGCCACCCGGAAGACCACCGCCACCGCCAAGCGTGCCCCGGCGTCCACCGCGCGCAAGACCACCGCCGCCGCCAAGAAGACCACCGGTACGGCGAAGAAGACGGTGACCGCGGCCAGGAAGACGACCGCCTCGGCCGCGAAGAAGACCACCGCCGCGGCGAAGGCACCGGCGCGGAAGACCGCGGCCGCGGCACCGGCGCGCAAGACCGCGGCCGCGGCACCGGCGCGCAAGACCGCGGCCGCGGGGG
>NZ_JBEXIM010000079.1:0-3323 GCF_040608575.1 Micromonospora sp. NPDC005171
TCCCACTTCATCTCGTTCTCAGCCACGACACTGTTGAACTCACGGTTCAGAATGGTCGTGTACGCGCTGGTGGAGAGCTTGCCCGTCGCGACGGCGGCGCCGAAGTAGCGGCCCTTCTCGGCGGCGGCCGCCTTCAAGGTCGTGCCGGCACCGGATGCGGGAGTCAGCGCCACCGTCATACCTGTGGTGAGGGCGACGGCGATGGTCGCCGCCGCCAGCATCGTTCTCATGGGTTTCATGGCGTTCCTTTTCAGTGGTTGCATCGGTGGTGGTGATGTGCCACTTCACTCGGGGCGACTGATCGGGACGGTCATCCCGGCCGCCCGGCATCAGCACGCACGGTCCGAGAGGGCTGTCGCCGGCATCTGCCGGGGTCCCGAGGTGACGTCCGCATGCCCTTGCGGACGTCGTGATCCGAGGTACGACCCGTGCGGCTCGCCCGGTGAGCCACGGGAACGATCGTCCTCTATATCGAGAGTGAGCGATAACATGCCGTTCGTCAAGACGTAACGGGCCGTTCACGCCGATCTCCCGGAACGCCGCGTTTCGCCCGGTACCAAACGCCCAGAACAACCATGCTCAACCGCCGCGCGACCAGCGGACGAGTCGTACCACCCTGCCGTTCGGATCACGCCGGACGGCGACCCTGTTATCGCTCACAGTCGCCGGCCGCGATCCCTGGCGGTTCACGAGCGTCCGGCGACCGAGCCACTCGGAGACGGCTGCGGCGAGGCCGCGTCGGCGCGTATTCCGGCGACCAGGTCGGCGGTGGTGTGGGCTTCGATGCCGGGCTGCGCGGCGTCAGCGAACCGCTCGACGACCGCCCGGACGTGTCGCTCGGCGGGTGCGGCGAGACCATCGTAGACAGCCGCGAACAACTCCCGCGCCGGCCGCCGGAGCCAGTCCGGTGGGAGGAGCTCCACCGGCAACTGCGGATCGAGGACGGGGAATCGCCGGAAGGTGTCCATCACCTCGGTACGGGCCCGCACCGCGGCGGCGCCGTCGACCTGCCCGGACGCCACAGCGGGCAGCAGCGGGGTCCAACGCCGGAGGAACGCGTCGTAGCTCCGGCTGATCGCCTCGATGTCCCAGGCTTCGATCGGTGCACGGTGAATGGTCGAGGCGAGCGCGGTCTGCCGCCCACGAAACACGGTCACGGCGCCGAGGGTGAGCCGGTCGAGCTGGGCCCGAGCCGCAGGGGTCAGCTCCTGCGGCGAGATCCACAACCCGTCGTACAGCGGCGCGTAACCGAGCCACCGCAGTTGCGCCCGCAGGGCCCGGCGCTGCGTACTGCGATCCTGCGGCAGCGAGAAGGCGACGATCGTCCAGCGCCCGTCCCACCGCGCCGTCGAGGTGGTGGAGGCGAGGATCCAGTGCCCTCCGGCGGAGAGGTTGGCGGCGGCGGCGCGGCTGAGCCGGTAGGAGCTGCGCCGGCCCAGTCGGCTGCCCTCCAGGACACCACGGCGCGCCAGCCGGCTGATCGCGGTCCGCGCTCCGGCCGTCGTCACGCCGGTCTCGCCGAGCAGCGCGACGATGGCGGCGGACGGGAGGGCGACCCGGGTCCGCAGGGTGTAGTCCGCCAGCAGGGTCACCGCGACGCCCTGGGGCGAGTTGCCGACCTGCCTACGGGGCAGCCGGAGTGCGTGGTCTCCGTCGTCGGGATAGATCTCGTCGATGTCGAAGAGGCTTGCCACAGGCGCTCCGTGCTCCTCGGGGACGGTATGACGACTGTAGACGGACCTCCGCGACACGTCACAAATAGAGAATCCTCGATTGACACTTGTTGGCCCGGGGGGAACACTAATTGCCACGCGACGCCATCCGAAGCCGGGCTGGGCGAGCCACCAGGTAGCGGGCAACGGGCGATCACCGCGGGAGTCGGGCAGACCCGCGACCGGATCGCCCGCCAATCCAGCCTGCACAGGCAATCGAAGGAGTCGTCCGTTGAGAATCAGAAGGAAACTGCTACTCACCCTGGCCGCGTCACTGGTAGCGACCGGCCTGGTGGTCCCCACGACGGGGCCCGCGTACGCGGCCTCACTGACCGAGGTGACCAGCTTCGGTGACAACCCGGGCCGGATGCGCATGCACGTCTACGTGCCGGACAACCGCCCGGTCCGGCCGGCGGTCGTGGTGGCCATGCACGGCTGCGGCGGATCCGGCCCCGGCTTCTACTCCGGGAGCGAGTTCGCCAGCCTCGCCGACCGCTACGGATACATCGTGATCTACCCGTCCGCCACCCAGCAGGCCGGGTTCGGCAACTGCTTCGACACCTGGTCGGACGCCGCCAAGCGACGTGGCGGCGGCAGCGACCCGGTGTCGATCATTTCCATGATCCGGTACGTGCAGCAGCAGTACGCGGCCGACGGGGACCGGGTCTACGCCACCGGCAGCTCGTCCGGCGGCATGATGACAAACCACATGCTGGCGCTCTACCCCGACGTGTTCAAGGCCGGCGCCGCGTTCATGGGCGTGCCGTTCAACTGCTTCGCCAACGCGGCGGACTACCCGCCCGGTAGCAGCCAGTGCACCGGCGGAAACATGAACCGGACCCCGCAGCAGTGGGGCGACGCGGTCCGCCAGGCGTACCCCGGCTACTCCGGGCCCCGCCCGCGCGTGCAGCTGTGGCACGGCACCAACGACACGCTCGTGCCGTACTCGTTGCTGCAGGAGACGATCGAGCAGTGGACCAACGTGTTCGGGTTGAGCCAGACACCCACCTCCACCGACACGCCCCAGGCCAACTGGAACCGGCGTCGCTACGCCGACAGCAGCGGCACCGTCCAGGTCGAGGCGTACAGCATCCAGGGCGCCGGGCACACCCTGCCCTCCAGCGGCATGGCCGCGTCCGCCATCGCGTTCTTCGGCCTGACCAACACCACGACGCCGCCGCCGACCACGCCGCCCCCGACCACTCCACCCCCGACCACGCCGCCCCCGACCACCCCACCGCCGACGTCCGGCGCCTGCCGGGTGACCGTCGACGTCAACGCCTGGAACACCGGGCTGACCGAGAACATCACCGTCACGAACACCGGCACCAGCGCCGTCAACGGCTGGTCCGTGGTCTTCACCCTGCCGAGCGGGCAGAGCATCACCTCGGGTTGGAACGCCACCTACTCGCCCACCTCGGGGCAGGTGACGGCCCGCAACGTCGCCTACAACGGCGGCATCCCCGCCAACGGCTCGGTGAGCTTCGGCTTCCAGGCCACCCACACCGGTAACAACGCCCGAGCGTCCTCGTTCACCCTCAACGGCGCGTCCTGCACTGTCGCCTGAGACCGGCGCCAGTCGTGCGCCGGTCACCACGAGGTGGTGACCGG
>NZ_JBEXIM010000080.1:0-3208 GCF_040608575.1 Micromonospora sp. NPDC005171
CCCCATGACGTGTGGCCAGACGCACTGTTTTCGGCTATGTCCGAGCGTCGACCGCGCCGGTTCACCGTAACGCTGGGTAGCGCGCGGATCGCGGCAGAAGCGGGTATCAGAGCCTATGCAGGGCGCCAGGTCTGCCGGGGTCGGTATCCAGCACGTCGCAGCCAGTGCTCGGTGTAAAGGATGCGGTTGGGGGTGATGATCGTCAGAGGGTCGGTGGGCGGCTCCCTCAGGGAGCGTCCTTGCTCAACGTGGTCCGACTGCCACCGGAACGCCTCCCAGTACTGCTCAACCTCGGGGTCGTCACGCTCAAGAGTCCGTGCCCTGCCGAACAGCTGCGCCCCGCGGCTGCTCGACTGTCCGACAAGGGGCGCGACGATCCCTGCGGAGATCCGCGGGTCGCGCTTGAGGTTCCGGGATTTCACCGAGGCATTCCAACTGGTGTAGAAGATCTCGAAGCCCAGGCTGTAGTAGCGCACCGGGGTCGCGGAAGGGCTGCCGTCCTTGTTGACGGTGGCGATCACAGCGAGGTTGTGAGTCGACAGCAGATTCAGGATGCGTTCTTCGAGCTGCTCGCGCGGCAGCTCTCGATCAGGAGTTGGACCGGCAAGCCAAGGGTTCGTCAGCGGCATACCGGCATTCTCACTGAGCCGCTCAAACTCCCACCGACCCTCCTCACCCGGACGCCCTTATTCGGCACGTCCGGACGGCAACCGGGCCAGCTCGGCGTGACGCTGCGTAGCGCGCGGATCGCGGCATGAGAGCGCCTGCGTAGCATGATTACGTCATCGGGTAAGTCCGTGCGGCAGACCGCTGAAAAATTCGCTCGAAATCCGCCGTGATGGGCTTCCTGGTGAAGCGGAGCGGTCGGTGACCACCACCGCCAACCGGTCGCAACGGGGTTCACAGGGGAGGCACTGATGACGGAGTGGCCGGATCCGACGGTGTATCTGCCGTACATCGTGGAGATCGAGCAGGAAGATGGCGAGGTTCGGTCGTACCCGGCCCATTTCGTGACGATGACACCGGACTTCGTCTTCGTCCGTGATCCGGCTGGCGGGTCGGCGAGTCTTCCGACGCGCTCGGTGCGTTCGATCAGGATCGCGGTGCAGGATCTGCCGGCAGACCATGACTCGTTGCGGGCCGAATATCCCAACGCCTATCAGCCCTGGCACCCGCTCGACGAATTGAGCCTCGAAGACATGCACAAGTCGAGGGGGACGGTCGCGTACGCGCAGCTGCGCCGCCGCCCTCCGGCGCATCTCGTCATCAAGGCGCGCGAGCGCGGCTACGACCCCACCGCCATGCTGAACGCCATCGAGAACGAGTCAAAACCCGAGCCGCACTCGTTGGAGGCGCGGTATGCGAGGCGCTCCGCTGAGAACGACTACCTCGTCATCGTCAAGCCGGGAACCGATCCCTATCAAATACTCAGTCGGCACCAGATTTCGCCCGACGACTTGTACCGCATCGTCGCCTCTTGGGGATTCGGCGCCAGGCTGACCGGCCTGCAGTTGGAACAGTCGCCGAGGGCCGGGGTCCCGGCACTTTCCGAAGACTCCGACATCGATCGCATCGAGTCCGACCCCGATCGGCTTGCACCGCATTTCCGTGCCCCACAGGAACGGCGCGTCGATGGTGAGTACATAGTCCTCGTTCGTTGCAGCGGTGATCCGCTTACCGTCGCCGCGCGAGCCGGGGTCTCCCCGAACAGAGTGTTCGACTTCATCAACAGCTTCTCCGCTGACATGACTGACGCTCAGGTTCAAGCTCTGCGCCGGGACCCCGACGTGGTGCAGATCGAGGACAATGGGACTGCCGGGCTGGACTGCTGATCGTGCGGCTGGCTGACGTCTGACTCCGCCACGACGATGGGCGGAATGCGCTTGCAGCCGACGATGCACTGTTCTCGGCCAGATCCGGTCGTCTCCGACGCGCTGTCGGCGGCAGAAGCGGATGCTCGCGCGATGCCGCTGGGCCGATGTCGCAGCCGGTGGCTCTTCGACAGGTCGGCCGGGGGTGTGAAGTTGAGAGGGTCCGGAGCCGGAAAGGATTCGTGAATCCTTTCGCCCGCTGAGCACTCTTATGGGAGTGCTGGTCAGCCGGACCGGCGTGGGGGAGGTTTCCGTGACTGTCTGGATCGTTGCTGGTGTGGCCGTCGCCTTGCTGGTGTGCAGTTGCGTGGTGTTGCTGCGGCGTCGTGCCCGGTCGCGTGGCTAGGCCGCCGTGGCCGGGCGAACAGGTCGTCGCCGCGGCGCAGGCCGGTGACGAGGCGTCGATCGCGGCGCTCGTCTCGGCCTCGCATCCGCACGTTCAACAGTTCGCCTACGCCCTGTGTGCGAGCGATCAGGATGCGGAGGACGCGGCGCAGGAGGCGCTCATCGTCCTGTTCCGCAAGATCGGCACGCTGCGGGCGGCGGCGGCGCTGAGCTCGTGGATGTTCCAGATTGTCCGTAACGAGTGCATCCGCCGTGCGCGGACGACGGTGCGGCGCGCCGGGCCGGCCGCCGAGCCGACCACGATCTCGGCCGAGGAGGACGTGCTGCGCCGGCTGGAGGCGGAACGGGTGGCCGCCGCGATCGCGGCGCTGCCCGCCGACCAGCGCTGTGTGCTCGTCATGCGCGATGTCCAAGGCATGCCGGGCGGCGTGGTGGCCAAGCGGATGGGCCTGAGCACCGCCGCGATGAAGTCCCGGCTGCACCGGGCCCGCGCTGCTGTCCGCGGAACTGGACAGCCAAGATCGCTGAAAGGAACTGCGATGCAGCACTCGTTCACCAGTAGATCCGTGCCTGCGCACCTGGCCCGCGGCATCCTGGGCTTCGGCCTGCTCATCGGCTCGGTGGCGTTGATCAAGGTCATCGGCCCGATCAGCCTGATCCTGTTCCCGGCCGGGCTGGTGGCCTTGCGCGGTTGCCCCACCTGCTGGGCGATCGGCCTGGCCCAGACGATCTCACGTGGCCGACTCAAAAGGACCTGCCAAGACGGCAGTTGCCGGATAGAACGTCAGTCACCGGACGTGGACCGGCAGCGTCAGCGCCGGGCCTCGACCAGCAGTGACCACTTGCAACATTCCGTCGTTCTGCGCACAGAGTGATCAATATCGGAACGCACTAACATCGGCAGAAGCGGATTCGCAACACGGTCGATGCGCGGCTCGCCGATAGCGCATAGTCACGACATTGCCGCCCGTTCCTGCAGGTCTCGCTGAATC
>NZ_JBEXIM010000081.1:0-3197 GCF_040608575.1 Micromonospora sp. NPDC005171
GATTCAGCGAGACCTGCAGGAACGGGCGGCAATGTCGTGACTATGCGCTATCGGCGAGCCGCGCATCGACCGTGTTGCGAATCCGCTTCTGCCGAAGAGCGGATGTCCAATCTTGGCAAGTTCCTGTTGACTTCAACCAGAGTTCGGATGCTTCACTTCGGCCATGAATCTTGACGGCCTGCGCGTCGCCATCACCGGTGCCGCGCGTGACACCGGACGACTACTGGCCGAAGCCTTCGCCGAGCGCGGTGCACAGATCTTCCTCTCGGCCCGCGACCTGGCTGCGGCCGAGCATGTTGCGGATGCGATCAGCCAGCGGGGGCCAGGTCGGGCTGATGCATTTCACTGCGACCTCGCCGTACCGGAGTCGGTACGCGCGTTCGCCGCTGCCCTGGCCGAACGGACGAAGCACCTCGATGTGCTGATCAACAATGGTGCCCCATACATCGAAGGTGAGGACCTGCGAGACGTCTCGGACGACAAGATCGAAAGCGTGATGGCTGCGGGCGGGACCGGCACCATGTTGTTGACCAAAAATCTACTGCCGCTGCTACGGGCATCGTCGCGGCCCGACATCGTCAACATGATCTCCGCATGCGGTGAGGTGGGGCACCGCCGCTCGGGTGCACATCCCGCGTTCTACGCCGCTAAGCATGCCCACGCCGGACTCGCAGAGATCCTGTCGCACCGGCTCCGGCCAGAAGGGATCCGAGTGATCTCACTATTTCCGCCGGACTTCGTTCAGGACGGGCCCCGACAGGTAAACAGCGACCTCACCGCGCGATCGGTCATCGACTGCGTGCTTTTCGCGGTCGGGCAACCACGAGACTGTTTCATTCGCGAGTTCCACTTCGAGCAGGTGCGGCAATCGTCCACACCCTGACCGCTCACTACCCGAAGCTGCCCGAGCCCGGTCGAGGGCGCTCGGCAGAGATCCGCCCTTGAGACTGTCACCGTCTGAACCATGGTCAGGTGCGCGGATCTGGTTCCCCTCTAGGTCAAGGGATCATGGCGACTTTGTTCTAGGGTTTCTGATGGCGGGTCCGGGTTGTGACTTGTCCGAAGAGGCGGTCGTCGGGATTGGGCGGTCCGCGCTGGATTGCAGAGTCGCTCCCAAGTGTCCTCCCGGGCCCGTTTCAGCAGCTCCGTGGGTTTTGCTGTCGTGGAGCATCCGCTTGTAGACGACGTCGGACAGATGCCGTTTGAGGGCACGGAGCGCTTCCATCGTGGTTTTGCCTTCAGCAAGGCGGCGCCGGTAGTAGACGCGGCCAGGCGTGTCCCGCCGGAGCTGGACGACGGCCATAGTGTGCAGGACCCCGGTTGATGCGGCGGTTACCGGCGCGGGAGAGGCGGTGGCGGCGCTGGTCGCCCGAGGACGCCTCGAGCGGGGCGGTGCCGTTCCAGGAGGCGAAGTGCGCCGCGGTGCGGAACCGCCGGATGTCGGCGATGTCGCCGATCTGTCGGGCCGCTCCGGACGGGCCGATGCCGTAGAGCTCGGTCAGGGTGCTGCCGTGGTCGGTGACGAGTTGGCGGAGCTGCTTGTCGGCTGATCGCATCTTGGCGTCGATGACGGTGAGCTCTTCGATGAGTTCACGGGCCAGATCATGGCGGGTCTGGGCGACGATGCCGGCCGGTGGCGGGGCGGTGCGCAGCTGGCCTGGCCGCGGGTGAGAAACTTCTTGGCTCCGCCGGGGATGAGTTCGAGCAGCAGGTGGTGGATGCGGCTGACGATGTGGGTGCGGGCCCGGCCGAGTTCGTCGCGTCGGTCGACCAGCAAGCGGATTACGACGGTGGCGTCGTCCGCGGTCACCCGGCGCAGGTGCGGGCTGCGCAGACCGGCGACCGCGATGCTGTGTGCGTCGACCGGGTCGGTCTTGCGGCCCTGGCCGGTGTCGAAGACTCGGACTCGTGCCGACAGCTTCGCCGGCACGTCGAGCACAGGTCGCCGTCGGCCACCAGGCGCTGGGCAACATGCCGGCCGATGCCGGAGCAGCCTTCGACCGCCCAGACCCGATCGGTGAAGGCACGACCGGCCTCCAGCATCTGCTGGTAGCCGTCGGCATCGGTGCGGAAACGGCCCTGGGTCAGGACCTTTTCTCGCTCGTCGATGGCCTCGATCGTGGCCGATCGCTTGTGCGGATCCATCCCGATCACGACACGACTCATACTTTGGTTCCTCCCGGTGGCTGCTCACATGCTTGATGCCGAACAGCCGCGGTCTCGGCCGTGACCGCGTCCACATCGCCGCGTTCAGCGTGCGCGTAGGCGCGGATGACGCCGTCGTTCCAAGTTCCGTCCGGCCAGCGGCCGGCCTTCCACTGCCCGGAGGCGAGTTGCTCGGCGCGGGCCCGGGCCGATCGTTCGCGGTCCTCCTCGATGGCGGCGAGCATCGCCTCGAAGTCGCCCAGCCAGCTCTTCATGCGGGGCAGGTTCTCCGCCAGCCAGGTCCGCACGATGGTGGCGGCACGTTCCACGTCAGCTTCCGTGGACATCGAGAACGTGTGGTCGGGCAGCTTCGCGGTGTCGTCGGTCGCCACCAGGCGATGGCGCCAGACGCTGTGGTGCGGCATGGCGTCGCGGCGCGGATCGTCTTCTCCGAAGTAGTACCGGAGGTGCGGTGCGAGCAGCACCCCGACATTGATGAAGAACCCGACCTCTCCCCTCAGCGCGGTGGTGCGTTGGATGTCGAGGGCGATGCCGTTGCCTTCAGGGTCGAAATGTCGGAAGACCGGCCCGCGGCGGATAAAGCCGGCGGCTGCCAGGTCGGCTTCGATGAGCTCGACGAACCGTCGTAGCAAGGCGTTCACGAGGCGGCAGGGTACCGTCCCCGCGACAGGCCGCAGATCGGGCACCCGGTTGATGATCTCCTCTCGCCATGACGTGCGATCACACGGCTTCGCCGCCGCAGTGCGGTCGCGCTGGTCGGCGTGCTGATCATGGCCGTGTTCATGCCGCCGGCGGTGTCCTCCTGGCTGGGGCTTCGCCACCGCGAACCGCTACCCGGATCCCTGCCTCAGTCCATCAACCGACCGACAGCCCTTGATGCCCCACGCCAGCCGCCACCAACGCCACCCACGTGCATGATCAGGTTCACTCTAAGTAGCCGCGATCCGCGCGCTACCCAGCGTTACGGTGAACCGGCGCGGTCGACGCTCGGACATAGCCGAAAACAGTGCGTCTGGCCACACGTCATGGGG
>NZ_JBEXIM010000082.1:0-2251 GCF_040608575.1 Micromonospora sp. NPDC005171
CGTCGTACGAGTCGGTGACCCGGCCGTAGCTGTCGTAGGTCGACCGTGCGGTGGTCTGCCAGACGTAGGCGCCGCTGGTGTAGTCCTTGGCGGTCTGGGTCATCGTGGCGTTGCCCTTGGACGGTGCGGCCGCCTGCGGGAACGTCGTGGCGAAGTCGGCCACGTCGTAGAAGGTCCGTTCGGCCTTCACCACCTGCGCGGGCCGGTTGACGCTGCCCGGGGCGGTCAACGTGTTGACGCTGCCCGGCTCGGAGGCGGGGCTGCCCTGGGTGAACCCGCCACACGCCACCGAGACGGTTTCGGTCTGGCTGACCAGCCCGGCGAGGTTCTTGGCGGTGTTGGTCGGGGCGTAGGTGTAGGTGGTGCACTGGTTGTACGCCGCGTCGACCGGCACCGTGTAGGTGTAGGTGTTCTTCAGCAAACCGAACGTGGCGCTGGTGATGGTCGCGTCGTAGCTGTTGTCCGTGGCGGTGTACCGCCACGTCACGGAACCACTCGCGGTGACCGCCTGCCGCGCGTACGTCTTTGCAGGTTCGACTCGCTGCGCCGTCAACGCCGACAACCCGGTGCGGGAACGCGTCGCGGTCGCCCCGGACACCCAGTAGGAGGTGATGGTGGAGGAGTCGACCCGGCCACCTTCGCCGAGGTACTGGGTGGTTTCCAACTCCTTGCCGGCGAGTTCGTCGACGTCTTCGTGGGTGCCGCCGGCGGAGTCGGTCAGGTTCACCACGGTGCTGTTGTTGTTCTTCGACATGCCGCGGTAGTAGGCGGTTTCGGCTTGGGTGCGGCGGTCGTTGACGCCGTCGCCGGTGAAGGTCTGCACCTTGGCGTAGCCGCGGAACTGGCCGTAGCTGCGGTACTTGGTCTTGACGACCTCGTTCTCGTCGTAGTGCCACGCCGCGCCGCCCAGGTACTTGTAGCTGGTCGACAAAGCCGCGGCACCGCCGGTCGGGTCGGTGGAGGTGACCCGGGTGACGGCGTACTTGTGGAACCAGTCCTTGAACGGGTCGGTGTACCCGTCCGGGGTCCAGTAGACCGGGTAGCAGGACTTCGTGTTCGCCGCCGGGTCTGTGCTCACCGGCGCCGTGCACGGCACCGGCAACTCGTAGCTGGGGCTGATCACCGATCCGGTCTCGGTGGTGATCGTCGCGACGCGCTGCCGGTAGAACGACGGCAACCCACCGGCGGTGTCGACCCGGTTGGGTAGCTTCACGCCGGTGAACGACACCGACGGCAACGTGATCGCCGCCGTCGACCCACCCGCGCTGGTGTCATGACCAGTACGGGTGATCCCGCTCAGCCACAACGTCGGTGACGTGCCGTCACCGGTGGCCGGCATGCTCTGCGACAGGGCGTACGAGTCGACCTTCTCGTAGGTCGAGGTCGCCGTGTTGTACTGCTTCGCCTCGATCGAGGTCAGCCGGACGGTGGAGAAGAACGACGGGCTCCAGTCGTCACAGTCGGCCCCCGAGGCGCAGATCAGGTCGAACGGCACGTCCGGCCAGTTCGCCTTGTTCGTCGAATTCAACGGCTGACACGTCCCCGACAGGCACCGGTCACCGGTGTTGAACACCACCTGATTCGCCACCGTGCCGTACGCGCCACCGTCGGTGAACCCGTAGTCGATGCGCGCCAAGTTGCTGTCGCGGATGTAGGACACATCCGAGGCGCCCTTGTTACGGCCGTAGAAGTTCGTGGCCTGGTTGTAGTAGTACGCCATCGCGTTACCGTTGGTGTCGGTGACGTAGTCCAGGTTCCACCGGTACGCCATCGTGCACACCGACGACGAGAAACCCGCCGAGTCGTAACACGGATCCCCCGAGTGCGGCGAATACACCGGGCTGTGGTCCACCGACTTCGTCTCCGCCTTACCCGACGCCCAACCCGGCAACCGGTTACGACCGAACTCGTAACTGGTGCCGTCGCGCAACGTCACCCGCCAGTAATCGGTGTTGTACGTCCCCGTGCCGTTGTTCGCGTTCTCGACGTGGGTGACGACCTCACCGTTGTCCGACTCCGGCTTCCACACCTGCTTCGCTGCATCCCACACCAACGCCGTCGACGAACCATTCAACGACAACGTCAACAACGGGCCGTCGTAGCAGCGGTCCGGCGTCTTCACCGGCGACGCGCTACCACCCGGCTCATCCATACACGAGGCGAACGTCTGCTCCACATACGACCGCGGCGTGGACCACCCATCGCCCACCCACGACGACTGCGCGTTCGTCGACGCCGTCTGCCCATCCAC
>NZ_JBEXIM010000083.1:0-2140 GCF_040608575.1 Micromonospora sp. NPDC005171
GGCGGGCGCCGGGGACGTGGCGGCCCCGGCGGGCGCCGGGGACGTGGCGGCTGCGCTGGGCGCGGTCACCGGCGGGCGTCGCTGGTGCGACCGGCCTGCCTGCGCCGGCCCAACCACCCGCGGCTGGTGGGACGCGGCAGCGACCGGGCGAGCCGGTCCGCGGCCGCGTCGGCGCGCAGCTCGGCGGCGTGGGAACGGTGCAGGGTGAGCAGGAAATCTGCGTCGTTGCCGAACATGTCGGGCTCCTTCGTGGGGTCGTCGTCTTCTGCTGACGACTCTTCGCGCGAAGGCCCCACCCGGGCATGGGCATGGCGCCTCATCTTCCCCGCCCACAGCCTCCTTACCCGGCCGGTCCGGGCGCGTACGGCGACGTAAGGTACTCAGCTGCCCCGGGCACCCGGACGCGGATCAACCGGGCCGGCGGCGACCACTAGACTCTGCGGCATGGCAAAGCCCCAGGAGAAGGTCTCGTTCGGCCAGCGGCTGAAGCAGATCGGGATGGTGTTCCAGTTCACCGCCAAGCAGGACCGGTGGTTCGCGCCGTTGGTCGCCGCGGCGGTGCTGATCCCGCTCGCGCTCACCGTGGTCGCTGTCATCTTCTGGGGCTGGATCTGGCTGCCGCTGGGCATCCTGTTCATCCTGCTCGCGGTGCTGATCGTGCTCAACCTGCGATCCAACAAGGCGATGATGAACGCCGCCGAGGGGCAACCCGGCGCGGCGGCGCAGATCATGGAGAACATGCGCGGCGACTGGCGGGTGACCCCGGCGGTCAGCTCGACCACACAGATGGACATGGTCCACCTGGTGATCGGCCGCCCGGGCGTGATCCTGCTGGCCGAGGGGAACCCGCAGCGGGTGCGCGGCCTGCTCGGCCAGGAGAAGCGGCGGCTGTCCAAGGTGATCGGCTCCGCTCCCCTGCACGACTACGTGATCGGGCAGGAAGAGGGCGAGCTGCCGATCCGCAAGCTGCGGACGACGCTGCTGCGGCTGCCCCGCGCCCTCTCCGGCAAGGACGTCAACTCGCTGGACAAGCGACTCAAGGCGCTCACCGCCCGCCCGCAGATGCCCAAGGGCGCGATCCCGAAGAACATGCGGCCGCCAGGCGCCTTCCGCCAGTCGCGGGGCCGCTGACCCCCCAGATGTACGCAGAAGAGCCGGACCCGCACGGGTCCGGCTCTTTCGCGTACACCCTCAACGCACCCGCCCTCGGGCCCGCCGGTCGTCCCCGGCTCGGCCCGGCCACGGACATCGTCATGATCGTGCTCGATCCTGGATGTAGTGGGCTCGTGCGGGACGGAGGCCACTACTTCCTGGATCGAGTGCGATCTTGCGTTCGGGGGTGGCCCCGGATCGGCCTTGACGGGGTCCGGTCAGCCGCGGGGGGCGTCGACGATGACCGAGTCGGCGAGTCGGTCGTGCAGGCCGCGCCGGTGCTCATCCATGATCAGCGCGGGGACGACCAGGGCCAGCAGCAGGCCACGGATCAGCCCTCGGAGTACGCCGATCCGGCCACCGTCGTGCCAGTTCACACAGCGGATCTTGGTGATGTACATGCCCGGCGTCTGGGCGAACAGGCCGAGGAAGATCCCGTACACCAGGACCAGCACCAGTACCGGCGCCCAGCCGTCGCGTACCGGGTCGGCGAAGAAGTTGGACACCAGTAGGCAGAGCACCCAGTCGATGATCAGCGCACCGAACCGCCGACCGAGGCTCGGCGCGGTGAAGGTGGGGTCGGTGGCCGGCGCTGCCGGGGGGTGCGGATTGGTCACAGCGGTCAAGGATATCCGCGCCGGGACGAGGGCTTGCGGGGTGCCGCCGCCACTGTGTGCCGATTCAGGCCAAAGGCATCAGATGTCACTAGACTGGCACAGTCGGTACGGCGTTCCTGGCGGACCGGAGGCGTGGACCGGGGCGTCGCTGACACTCCGCGAGGGACGTAACACGGCAGAAACAACGGAGACACGGCCGGGCAACCCCCCGGCCCTAGCGTCGCCAGAAGCCTAGCCACCCCGTGGACGTGCCAGGAGGATGTGTGTTCGCCAATCCCGAGGAACTGCTGCGATACCTCAAGAACGAGGACGTGAAGTTCGTCGACGTTCGTTTCTGTGACCTGCCCGGCGTGATGCAGCACTTCAACCTG
>NZ_JBEXIM010000084.1:0-1463 GCF_040608575.1 Micromonospora sp. NPDC005171
CTGCATGGGCGACCGAATTGCCGCGCGTATCGCGGCATAGCGGTTGCTCTACCTGAGATCTTCGATCGACGTGTGGGCCGCAGCTTCACGTTCGGCGCGTATCGCGTTGGCGGGGCCAGGTGCGTCAGTCGTTCGGGGCCGATGGTCAACACCTGCTCGATCAATCGATTGCTGTCGCAAATGACCGCTCATCGGCTGTTCGTGCGCCAGCGCGGGCACTTTCAGTCATGTCGACCTGCGCAGTTCTGGCTGCCGTGGCACTACGGGGTGGTGGACGGATGGTGATCAGCGCGGGATCATGCGTCCGGCCGATGGGGACCGCAGCGGTCGGGCGCGAGCCACGACGCGCGATCCGCCCCAGTAGGGTGTTGACCCATGTTGCCCGAGCCTGCCCCGACGGACCCGATTCGCCTGGACTACGCGCTGACACCCGATGATCTGCGCGACGGCGTCGCGGCCCAGCAACGCCGCGGGTGGGTTCGCTGGCTCGTTCCGATTCTGGCTGTTGCCGTGCTGGCCGCAGTCGTCGAAGGACTCGTCTCCGCCGAGGTGTGGGAATTCCCGACGGATGCTGCCGCGATCGTGGTGGGCCTGGGTCTGGTGCTGGCAGCGATCATCGGGGGGATCGCCGTCCTGTTGGCCCGGCTCGCCCTGGCAGCGACGTATCGCTGGCAGGCGCACCTGCTCGTGCGGGGAAACCCGTGGCTGTCCCAGCCGATCCAGGCCATGGTGACCGATACCGGAATCCACCTCCGGTCCGCGGCCGTGGATGCAACGATCGCCTGGTCCCACCATCCGTTCTACATCGAGACCGACCGGTCGTTCGTTCTGCTGGCGTCGAAGGGCCTCGCCGCAACGTCGGTGGTGCTGCCGAAACGTGGGCTGGTCGAGGCGGGCCTATCGCAACTGCGCGCGATGCTCGCCACCCACGTACGCGAACGCCCCTGAACTGCGCTGCGACACGGCATTCAGTCCAACACATTGTGCTGACTCATTCCGCTCGTCACAGGATCCCCAGGTCGAGGGCCGTTCGGTCTCGGGAAACCGTCTACCAGGCACCCGCTCCTGCCGATCGGGGAAATCCCGCGACGAAGAACGAATAGATCGGACGATCCAGCCGGAGAAGAGCAGCCACACGCTGCGATCGGCGTGCAGACTGTAATGCTCACCGCTACTGCGCCTGCCCGGCGGCCAAGGCACGCCGATGTGGATCGCGGTCACCAGCAGCGGACCGACGACCGCGGTGATGTTCCCACGACCGATGCTCGCGTCGCAGCGCGACGTGTCAGCCGCCCGGCCATCGGCACCAGCGCCACCACCGTGTCCCGCGGCGACCTGCTGGCCGTGGTACGCCGGCTGGTGCGCGACCCCCATGACGTGTGGCCAGACGCACTGTTTTCGGCTATGTCCGAGCGTCGACCGCGCCGGTTCACCGTAACGCTGGGTAGCGCGCGGATCGCGGC
>NZ_JBEXIM010000085.1:0-1263 GCF_040608575.1 Micromonospora sp. NPDC005171
CCCTGGTAACCGCCCTCACGACGGTCACCCCCACGGAAACCACCCTCGCGGTCACCGCCACGGAAACCACCCTCACGGGGAGCGCCCGAACGCGAGCCGTCCCGGTCGCCACCACGGAAACCACCCTCGCGGCGGTCACCACCGCGGAAACCACCCTCACGCGGGGCGCTGGAACGCGAGCCGTCCCGGTCGCCGCCACGGAAGCCGCCCTCACGGTCGCCACCGCGGAAACCACCCTCGCGGCGGTCGCCACCACGGAAACCACCGTCGCGATCTCCACCGCGGAAGCCGCCCTCACGCGGGGCGCTGGAACGCGAACCGTCCCGGTCGCCACCGCGGAAACCACCCTCGCGGCGGTCGCCACCACGGAAACCACCGTCGCGGTCGCCACCGCGGAAGCCACCCTCGCGCGGCGGGCCGGAGCGGGTGCGGTCGCCGCCCTGGTAACCGCCCTCACGACGGTCACCCCCACGGAAACCACCCTCGCGGGGAGCGCTGGAACGCGAACCGTCCCGGTCGCCACCACGGAAACCACCCTCACGGGGAGCACCCGAACGCGAACCGTCCCGGTCGCCACCACGGAAGCCACCTTCACGGCGGTCGCCACCACGGAAACCACCGTCGCGGTCGCCGCCCCGGAAACCACCCTCGCGGGGAGAGCTGGAACGCGAGCTGTCCCGGTCGCCACCCCGGAAGCCGCCCTCACGGGGAGCGCCGGACCGGAAACCACCCTCACGGGGAGCACCCGAGCGCGAGCTGTCCCGGTCGCCGCCGCGGTAGCCGCCCTCACGCGGGGCGCTGGAACGGGACCCATCACGGTCGCCGCCCCGGAAACCACCTTCACGGCGGTCGCCGCCCCGGTAGCCGCCCTCACGGGGGGCGCTGGAGCGCGAGCTGTCCCGGTCACCACCACGGGAGCCAGAATCGCGGCCGCCGGCGTATCCGCCTCGGGCGCCGCCGCCGTTGTCGCGGTCTCCCCGGTACGGGGGCCGGTCTCGGTCATCGCGGCGCGGGCCGCGGTCGCGTCCGCCCGCACCGTCAGTACGGTCTTCGTAACGACGGGGACGGTCTCCGCCCTGCGGTCCTGAACTCACAGGTACATCCTTCCTGATTGCGCCACCAATGGCGCTACGCAGTCGAGGGCCGACCCGGATGGGGCGGCCCTCGACTGGAAGATTGTCCGGCGGTGTCCTACTCTCCCACACCCTCACGAGTGCAGTACCATCGGCGCTGGAGGGCTTAGCTTCCGGGTTCGGAATGTAA
>NZ_JBEXIM010000086.1:0-1231 GCF_040608575.1 Micromonospora sp. NPDC005171
ACCTGCTTGACGTCGCCCCACTCCTCTGGCGGGAGGTCGTAGAGGTCCTTGTCGATCGGCGTGGGTGGTTCGATCTTGCTCTTGATGCCGTCGAGGCCGGCCATCATCATGGCGGAGAAGGCCAGGTAGACGTTGGCCGACGGGTCGGGGACGCGGAACTCGACGCGCTTGGCTTTCGGGTTCGCGCCGGTGACCGGGATGCGGGTGCAGGCGGAGCGGTTGCGCTGCGAGTAGACCAGGTTGACCGGCGCTTCGAAGCCCGGCACCAGGCGACGGTACGAGTTGATCGTCGGGTTGGTGAAGGCCAGCAGCGACGGGGCGTGGTGCAGCAGACCGCCGATGTACCAGCGGGCCATGTCGGACAGGCCGGCGTAGCCGGTCTCGTCGTAGAACAGCGGTTCGCCGTTGAGCCAGAGGCTCTGGTGGGTGTGCATGCCGGAGCCGTTGTCGCCGAAGAGCGGCTTGGGCATGAACGTGGCGGTTTTGCCGTTGGCCCAGGCTTCGTTCTTCACGATGTACTTGAAGAGTTGGAGCTGGTCGCCGGCGTGCAGCAGGGTGGAGAACCGGTAGTTGATCTCGGACTGGCCGGCGGTGCCGACCTCGTGGTGTGAGCGTTCCACGTTGAAGCCGGTGTCGACGAGGCGGCGCACGATCGAGTCGCGCAGGTCGGCGTAGTGGTCGACCGGCGGGACGGGGAAGTAGCCGCCCTTGTAGGCGGTTTTGTAGCCGCGGTTGCCGCCGGGCTCTTCGCGGCCGGTGTTCCAGGCGCCCTCGATCGAGTCGATGTAGTAGAACGACTGGTGCGCCGAGGTTTCGTGGCGGATCGAGTCGAAGATGTAGAACTCGGCCTCGGCGCCGAAGTAGGCGGTGTCGGCGATGCCGCTGGCCGCGAGGTACGCCTCGGCTTTCTTCGCGACGTTACGCGGGTCGCGGCTGTAGGCCTCGCGGGTGAACGGGTCGTGGATGAAGAAGTTCAGCGCGAGTGTCTTCTGCGCGCGGAACGGGTCGATGAACGCGGTGGCGACATCCGGGAGCAGGAGCATGTCCGACTCGTGGATCGCCTGGAAACCGCGGATCGACGAACCGTCGAACGCGAGGCCGTCGGTGAAGAGGTCGTCGTTGACGGACTCGACCGGCAGGTTGAAGTGCTGCATCACGCCGGGCAGGTCACAGAAACGAACGTCGACGAACTTCACGTCCTCGTTCTTGAGGTATCGCAGCAGTTCCTCGG
>NZ_JBEXIM010000087.1:0-1090 GCF_040608575.1 Micromonospora sp. NPDC005171
GGCGGGCTCAACCGGTGGTTGCAACACCCCCTTTTGGTGGTTGTCGTTGGGGTGGTTATGGCGTCGAGGTTGAGTGCGTTGGAGCGGGAGCAGATTGGGTTGGGTCGGGCGGCGAATGAGTCGTTGCGGTCGATCGCGCGCAGGTTGGAGCGATCGGTGTCGACGATTTCGCGGGAGGTGGGTCGGTTCGAGCGTTACGGGCAGCGGTATCAGCCGTTGATGGCGCAGTGGGCGTCGTTTCTGCGGCACAACCGGTCCGGGCGGGTGCCGCGGTTAGCTGGTGACGGGCCGTTGCGTGAGGTGGTGCTGGATATGCTGCGGCGACGTCGTTCGCCGCAGCAGATCAGTGCCCGGCTGCGGGTGCAGTTCGCGGACATGCCGGAGATGTGGGTGTCGCACGAAACGATCTACCAGGCGATCTACCTGCAGGCGCGGGGGAACCTGCGCGCGGAGTTGACGCGGCAGGTGGCGTTGCGCTCGGGCCGGGCCGCTCGCCGCCGACGGCCGGCGAGTGCGGGGGCGGTGCGCTCGGCCCGCCCGTGGGTGAACCTGCGCATCGCTGACCGGCCGGCTGAGGTCGCTGACCGGGCGGTGCCGGGTCATTGGGAGGGTGACCTCCTCGAAGGGGTCCGTCGGGGTGGGCGTGGTGGTTCCGCGATCGCCACCCTGGTGGAACGCGCCACCCGGTTCGTGATCCTGGTCGGCCTGCCCGAGGGCAAGGTCTCCGAACACGTCGTATCCCAGCTGGCCGCGGCGATGACCTGGCTCCCGCAGCGGTTGAGGGCCTCGTTGACCTGGGACCAGGGCGTCGAGATGGCCCGACACCGTGACTTCACCATCGCCACCGACTGCCCGGTCTACTTCTGCGACCCGCACAGCCCCTGGCAACGCGGCAGCAACGAGAACACCAACGGGCTACTACGCCAGTACTTCCCCAAAGGCCAATTCGACTTCACCACCATCGACCAAACCGGCCTCGACCACGTCGCCGACGAACTCAACGACCGCCCCCGCATGACCCTGAACTGGGCCACCCCCGGTGAGAAAATGACCCAGCTCCTCGGTGTTGCAACCACCGGTTGAGCCCGCC